>NZ_JAFAVR010000133.1 GCF_019242355.1 Sphingomonas sp.
TCGACGACCTCGCGGCCCTCGCTCATCTGCCGGAGCGCAACGGCGGGCTCCAGCCCTTCCGGCGGGAATTGCGCCTCGCGCTCGTCCGCCGCCGCGAACAGTGGCAACGGCGCTTCGCCGAGCCCCTTGACCTTCCATAGGCCCTGCCGCCGGTCCTCTGCGATCACATGAAACGCGTCGGCCTCCGCCAGCCGCTCGATCGCCCCGCGCGGAACACCCGCCCGGCGCCAGACTTCCTCGACGCTGCCATAGTCCCCAGGCCCACGCGCGCCGACGATCGCGGCGCCATGGACATTGGCCAGTCCGCGAACCTGCCGCATGCCGAGCCGCACGGCCATATACCGCCCGTTGGTGCGTTCGAGGGTGCAGTCCCAATGGCTGTGGTTGATCGAGACTGGCCGCACTGCGACGCCATGCTTACGCGCATCGGCGACGATCTGCGCGGGCGCGTAGAAGCCCATCGGCTGCGCATTAAGCAGCGCCGCGCAGAACACGTCGGGATGATGATGCTTCACCCAGCAGCTGGCATACGCAATCTTGGCGAACGAAGCGGCATGGCTCTCGGGAAAGCCGTAGGAGCCGAACCCCTCGATCTGCTTGAAGGTGCGCTCTGCAAAGTCCTTCGGATAGCCGCGCGCGATCATTCCGTTGACCAGCTTGTCATAGAAATGGCTGACCCCGCCGGTCAGCTTGAACGTCGCCATCGCGCGGCGGAGCTGATCAGCCTCGGCCGGCGTGAAGCCGGCGCCGACGATCGCGACCTTCATCGCCTGCTCTTGGAAGAGTGGCACGCCCAAGGTCTTTTCGAGCACGGCGCGCAGTTCGGGCCGCGGGTATTCCGGCTTCTCCTTGCCTTCACGGCGACGAAGATAGGGATGCACCATGTCGCCCTGAATCGGGCCCGGTCGCACGATAGCGACCTCGATCACGAGATCGTAGAACCGGGTCGGCTTCATGCGCGGCAGCATCGACATCTGCGCGCGACTTTCGATCTGGAAGACGCCGAGCGTATCTGCCTTCTGGATCATCGCGTAGACGTCGGGATCGTCGTCTTGCAGATCGGCCATGCCGACGCGCACGCCCTTCTCCTGCTCGAGCAGATTGAAGGCGCGGTTCATGCAGCCGAGCATGCCTAAGCCCAACACGTCGACCTTCATGAACTTGAGCGCGTCGATATCGTCCTTATCCCATTCGATGATCTGGCGGTCCTCCATCCGCGCCGGCTCGATCGGCACGAGATCGTCGAGCCGGTCCTGGGTCAGCACGAAGCCGCCCGGATGCTGCGAAAGATGGCGGGGCTGACCGATCAGCTGCCGGGCGAGCTGGAGCGTCAGCTTGAGCCTATGATCCTCGGCGTTGAGGTTGAGGCTGGCGATCTGCTCCTCGGTGATGCCGTCGACCGACCAGCCCCAGACGAGGCCCGTCAGCATCTTGGTCAGGTCGCGCGGCAGGCCGAGCGCCTTGCCGACCTCGGCCACGGCGCCTCGCGTGCGATAGCGGGTGACGACCGCGGTCAGCGCCGAGCGGTGACGGCCGTAGGTCTCGTAGATCCATTGTATGATCTCTTCACGGCGCTCATGCTCGAAGTCGACGTCGATATCGGGCGGCTCCTTGCGCTCGCCTGAGACGAACCGCTCGAACAGCAATTCGTGCTGGATCGGATCGATCGACGTGATGCCGAGCATATAGCAGACACAGCTGTTCGCCGCCGATCCGCGCCCCTGGCACAGGATGCCGCGCCGCCGGCTCTCGGCGACGATCGCATTGACCGTCAGGAAATAGGGCGCGTAGCCGAGCTGCGCGATCAGCTTCAGCTCATGGTCGATTTGATCCCGATAGGCCTGCGGCAGACCATCCGGGAACATCCGTGCCGCCGCCACTTCGGTCAGCGCCGCCAACGCCTCCTGCGCGGTGCGACCGGCCATGACCTGCTCATAGGGATATTGATACTGGATCTCGCCCAGATCGAAGTGGCAGGCGCCCGCAATATCGGCGCTTGCCTGGATCGCGTCGGGGAAGTCGGCGAACCGGCGTTCCATCTCGGCCGGCGACTTCAGATTGCGGTCCATGAACCGCTCGCGTTTGAAGCCGAGGGCGTCGACCGTCGTCTTCAACCGGATCGCGGTCATCACGTCCTGGAGCGGCCGGGCTTCGGGCGCGTGATAGAGCACATCTCCCGTAGCGACGCTGCGCACGGCCGCCGAGCGCGCCAGCGCGTCAAGTTGATGAAGCCGCTCGGTATCATCAGGCCGGCGCCGCAGTGTGAGCGCGAGATACCCGCGCTCGCCGAACAGCGTGCGCAGTTCGGCCAAGTGCGCCGCCGTCACGGCATCCGACAGATCAGGTACGAGGATAGCGATCAGCCCGTCGGCGTGGGCTGCGACATCGCTCCAGTCGAGGACGCAGCGCCCCTTGCCGCCGCGCGTCTTGCCGACCGAGAGGAGCCGCGTCAGCCGCGACCAGGCGCGGCGATCGGATGGGTACAGCAGCAGCGCGCGACCATCGGTCAGATCAACGCGCGCGCCAGCGATCATCCTGACGCCCGTGGCTTTCTGCCCATCCCAGCCGCGGACGACGCCCGCAACCGTGCCCCAATCCGCCAGGCCGAGCGTGTCATGCCCTAAGAGCTTGGCAGCGGCGAACAGCTCCTCCGGCGAGCTGCTCCCGCGCAGCAACGAGAAATGGCTCGTGACCTGAAGCTCGACGTAGGTCGTTGCGCGAGTCATCAGCCGAACAGCCCGTGCATGTACCAGCTGAGGTCGCCCGTCGGAGCCTCGACGCCATCGCCGCGACGGAACAGCCAGAAGCGTTCGCCGCTCTCGGCCTCGACCCGGAAATAGTCGCGGACCGCCCACATCTCGCCCGGACGTCGCCACCATTCCCCATGGATCCGTTCAGGCCCATCGCCCGCGACGACACGGTAGCTGCGGCCCCGCCATCCGAATCGGCGGGGCGGATGGTCGGGCAGCAGCGCAACCACGTTGGCCAGTTGCTCCGGGCGACGCAGCAACCGCACCGGGCGCTTCCATGCCGGCCAGCCCGATGGCGTGGCGAGAACGCCGACGCGATCGACCGCACGTTCGGGCACGTCGCTCTCCTGGGCACCCACCCGAAACAGGCCGGCATCGCCGACGCGGCCGGCGAGCTGATCGACAAGCGGCGCAATGTCGGGAGGCCGATCGCCGTCGATCAGGCCGCCACCGAGCGAGACAGGCAGCAGATTCTCGACGCGTGGCGCGACCAGCGTCATCGCTTCAATGCCAAGGCCAGGATCGATCCGCTCCACCCGCATCGTCAGCATGCGGGTGAGATGCTTGGGATCACGCGTCGCCCGCGCCGTGCCGAACGCGATCCTTTGCTCTTCCCCATCAACGCGGACGCAGACGAGTACCGCGGCGCGCAGGCCGAGGCCACGCATCTCGAGCACGCCCACCATATCCTCGACGAGATCGCCAATGACCTGGCCGATCGCCTCGGCGGTGCCGATCGGCTCCATCAGCCGCCGCTCGACCCGTGGCGTCTCGAAAGGCACCACGGGGATGATCGGCTCGGCGACGATGCCCCGCGCCTGGTCGAGCCGCGTGACCGTCATCATGCCGAACCGGCGAGCGAGCGGGCCGCGCGGCATCGGATAGAGGTCGGCGATTCGCTCCAGTCCGAACCGCGCGCCGGCGGTCAGCGCCTCGGCGGTGAGGCGCAATGCGACTAGCGGCAGGTCGGCGATCGCCTGTGCCTCGGCGCCGGGAGGGAGGATCAGGACCGGCTGGCCGCCGTAGCGCGCCAGCGCATGCGCGGCACCCGGCGTGCCGGCGATAGCGATCGAGGCGGTGAACCCGAGGCGGCGGAGGAAGCGGAGCAGCCGGCCGCAGAAGCGCGCTTCGCCGCCGAACAGGTGGCTGGCGCCGGTGAGGTCGAGCCAGAGACCGTCCGATCCGGCAACGCTGGCGGTGGGCGTCCAATGCGCGACCGCGTGGAGCGCGAGGCGATCAAGCCAGATACGATCCTTGTCCGGCTCGGACTCGCGTATATCAAGGTCGGCAACGAGCGCGCGGGCATGCGCCGCGACCATGCCGGGGCGAAGGCCCAGATCGAGCGCCAGGGGACAGGCGGCGGTCAGCACGTCCTTCTGGCCAACACGATCGATCAGCACGGTCGGGCGCTCCCACGCCGCGACCGTAGGCGCTGGCAGGATCGGCGCGCGCCCGGGTGCGCCCTCATCAGGAGGCATGGCCTTGAAGGGGTGGTCCGCGGGTTCGCTTCGCCGGCCGAGCATCCGGTTGGGTGGCCGCTGGTGGGCAGGCAGCGCGTCGATCTCCGTCTGAGTCGGCTTCGACGACAGCGCATCGTCGCGCGCCCAGCGCGCCCCTGGCCGCCAACCGCCCCCGCGCGGGACCGAGCAGGCGCCGGGGTCGTCGTCGCCAGAATATACCGGCGCCGTCGCGAACCGTGGCTGGAGGGAGACCGGCAGCGCCTCAGGCGGCTTGGCTGGCCGCTCCGACCGCCGCAGCCGCTCGATGGCGAGCTGGGGCAGGTAGAGCGAGGCGACCCTGGTCATCGCATGCGTCGAGTTCGAGGGAGAAAGGATTGCCGTTTCGCTGGCGGATCAGCTCCACCGACCAGCGCGGACGGCCGACGCCGGCATAGGGCAGCTTGCCCGATGATACGCAGCCAATTCGCCAGCGTGTGCAGGCCGACGAGGGCTGCTGAAACGGACAGCGGTCACGCGTGCGGTGCCGGCGATAGAGCAACATCGGCGTGCCGCCATCCGAGGCCGCGAGCTGAAGCCGGCGGGTCGCAATCTGATCGGCGGACTTCACCTCCGCGA
>NZ_JAFAVR010000145.1 GCF_019242355.1 Sphingomonas sp.
TCCGTGCCGGTCCGACTGGACTTGCGACGCAACCAGAGCATTGCTGTTCGTCAAACGAAGGGACGCCGCTCGACCTCCGGGTCCAGCGGCTTGGGCCCGTGCAAGCTGGTGTAGTTCCGCGCCGGCAGCAAGGAGACCCACCATGGCAGCCTCACCAAAGCAGCGCACCAAATCAGAAACGATCACCCGCCTTCTCTCGCGAGAGAAAGGTGCAACGCTGGCCGAGATCGTCAAGGCGACACAGTGGAAGCCGCACAGCTGTCGAGCTTTCCTCACCGGCATTCGCAAGAAGGCGCAACTTGTGCGCGAGGAGCGGGCAGACGGAGCGGCAAGTTATCGAATGGTTCAGGAGCCCATCGCCGGAGGCGAGGCTTGAGCACGCGCAGGGGCGAGCTGGAGGAGCTAGAGGGCATGACGCCAGCTCAGCTGCGAGCCGAGTGGCGAACATGCTGGCGAAGACCGGCGCCAGAGATCGGGCCCGACCTGCTGCGGCGAGGCATCGCATGGAAGCGACAATCGCGCGTGCACGGAGATCTCCCGCTGCATGTCCGGCGCGAACTCGACGCGGTGCTCAAGCGATTGAGCGAAGGTAGAGCTGCCGTCGCCGACGATCGCATTTCACTCAAGCCTGGCACGCGCCTCGTCCGTGAGTGGCGAGGGACGATGCACCAGGTGGTGGTGCTGGAAAGCGGCTACGAGCACGCGGGAAGGCACTATTCCAGTCTGACGCAGGTGGCTTCTGCAATTACCGGAGTGCATTGGTCAGGACCACGCTTCTTCGACCTGAAAAGCCGAAAGGCATCGCAGCGACCGTGACGCTGAAGCGCTGCGCCATCTACACGCGCAAGTCGACCGAAGAGGGGCTCGAGCAAGCATTCAATAGCCTTGATGCACAGCGCGAAGCATGCGCTGCTTACATCCTCAGCCAGGCTCACGAAGGTTGGGAGCAGGTAAAGGACCACTACGACGACGGCGGCTGGTCGGGCGGGAACATGGACCGGCCCGGCCTGAAGCAGCTTTTGGCAGACGTCGCTGCGAGCAAGGTTGATGTCATCGTCGTGTACAAGGTCGACCGGCTGACCCGCAGCCTCGCGGACTTCGCGCGGATCGTCGACACGCTGGACAAGGCTGGCGCCTCATTCGTCAGCGTGACGCAAGCCTTCAACACGACGAACAGCATGGGCCGGCTCACGCTCAACGTGCTGCTGTCCTTCGCTCAATTCGAAAGAGAGGTCACCAGCGAGCGCATCCGGGACAAGGTGGCTGCTTCCAAGAAGAAGGGCATGTGGATGGGGGGCCCCGTGCCGCTCGGATACAGGCTCGGCGATCGCAAGCTGCTCATCGACGAGCCCGAGGCTGAGATCATCCGATCGACCTTCCAGCGCTATCGAGAGCTGCGCTCAGTGACCAAGCTGGTCGATGAGCTCGCCAGGCAGAACGTCAGGACCAAAGTCCGACAGTACGGCAATGGCCGGACCGTGGGTGGCGTGCACTTCGGCCGGGGCTCCCTGTCCCAGCTTCTGCAGAACCCGATCTACTCCGGTCGCGTGAGCTACCGTGGCACCCTCCACGACGGTGAGCACGAGGCAATCATCAGTGCAGAGGAATGGCACGAAGTTCAGCAGATCCTGGCTAAGAACCGTCATGACCGGAAGCTTGGCAAACAATCCAGATACCCAAGCCTTCTCACAGGTATGATCATCGACCCTGACGGACGACCGATGACGCCTGTGTCGACGCACAAGGACACCAGGCGACATCACTACTATGTTACGCGGCTCGCGCCCGGTGAGACCAAGATGCCCGCGTGGCGAGTGGCGGCCGGCGAGATCGATCGGGCTGTACTCAAGTCCGTTGGCGACTGGCTCAGGTCGCACGAACGTGCCTGTGAGCCGGGCCAGCTAATGTCCGATCGCGAGCTCGCCGACGAGCTGCTCAGGTTCGCGGTGCCTGAGCAGCGGAAGGTGCTGCTCGAGCTTGGAGTACGAGCGCAGCTCGAACAGCAAAGCCTGCGGGTCACAATCGGGGAGGACGCGATGGCTTCGGTGAGTTTGCCCCTGCGCATGGTCCACCGCGGGAACGAGTTGAAGCTTGTTCTGGAAAATGGAACGTGGAAGGCAGCGCCCGATCCGGTGCTGGTCAAACTAGTGGCGCTAGCGATGAGCGCGCGAAAGTCACTAGGCTCCCGCGAGGTCGACCCTCTTACCTCCCACTACAGCAAGCGGCACTTGTGGCAGCTCCTTCGGATTAGCTTCCTGGCTCCTGACATCATCACTGCAATCATGGACGGGAAACAGCCACCCTCGCTCACCGGTCGACGGTTGCTACGGGTGACTGACCTGCCGCTCGACTGGGCAGGTCAACGCCGGGTTCTCGGCTTCAACTAACATCAGAACAGCATCTGCATCTGGTGGCTGCAAAAGTGGGCACCAGAGACCGGGCCCTCTCTCCGCCGATACACCCGGCGCCAAAATCGTCTCTGTTAGAAGGACGGCCGAGCGGCGGCTCAACAAGTCGCGGAGATCACGCGACAATTCGCATGACTGGCTGCCTACAACGGTGCCAACCGAAACTGTTCACGGGAGGGTGGTGCCGCTTAGGTGACTCGAACACCTGACCCCATCATTACGAATGATGTGCTCTACCAGCTGAGCTAAAGCGGCTTGACCGGGCGGATTGGGCTCCGCGAGGAGACGCGCCACTATCAGCGGCGGCGGCGGCGGGCAAGGCCGCTTGCCGCGACGGTCGGGGCACAACATGCTTAACCCGTTGGTAACCGCCCTGCGGCATTAACCACTCGCAACTATCCGAGTGGGGCCCGGGCAAATGGACAGCTATCGCGAGCATCCGAGCGACTTCGACCTGCCGAACGCGGTCGACGCAAGCGTCGCGGATGACGTTGCGGCGGCAATCGGCAGCGACGAGCGGCGGATGCACGTGCGCGCCTACAATTATTGGGTGTCGCTGCTAGGCGGGCGCGATTTTCCGTCGATCGAAGACCTCGAGCCCGGCGACGTTCAGGATTTTGCCGCACACAGCCTGCTGCTGGACTTCACCTGCGGCCGCGACAATCCCGGCATCCCCTATATCGGCGGCGCCATCCGCGAAGAATGCGGCCTCGATGAGAACACGCGCGCCATCGCCGACGTGCCCAGCCGCTCGCTGCTGTCGCGCCTCACCGACCATTACATGCAGATTATCGCCAATCGTGCTCCCGTGGGCTTCGAGGCCGAGTTCGCGAACCAGCGCTCGGTCAACATCTGCTACCGCGGCATCCTCATGCCCTTCTCGTCGGACGGCGAGACCATCGACTTCATCTATGGCGTGATCAACTGGAAGGCGGTTGACCCGGCAGCCGCGGAGTACGACCCTCCTGTCACAGAGGCGACTTCGGAGGTGATCGACCTGGCCGCGGACGACGATACGCTGTTGCTGGACCAGCCGTTCGCGCTCCCTGCCGACGACGGTGAAGCGGTGGCGCCGGTACCGCATTTCTCGTGGCAGGATGGCCCGCTCGCCGACACCCCCGACGAGGACACGCCGTTGCCCGCGATAACCCTTGACGCGGATGCCGGGCTGGCCGACCGGCTGTCGGTTGCCCGCGAGAGCGCGGACGCCGTCAAGGGCGGCGAAGCCCGCACCCGGACCGCTCTCTATCGCGCCTTGTCGCTGGCCTACGACTTTGCCGTTGCAGCACGGCAGAACCCCGACGACTATGCCGAGCTCCTGGAGGAATCGGGTCTGAAGGCGCAGGCGCGCGCGCCGATGACCCCGATCGTCAAGCTGGTCTTCGGGATCGACTATGACAAGGCGCGCCTGACCGAGTTCGCGGCGGCCCTGTCCTACGCCCAGCGCCAGGACGTCGCCGCCGGCGCGTTCGAAGATTTCATCGGCAAGCAGGCGGGCGGACTTAAAGCGCTCGTTGCTGCGGAGCGCGAGGCCCGGCGTCCCGAAGGCAAGGCCGATACCCGCGCAAGCGAGGCGCGTACCCGGCTCCGCGCGGCGCCGGCGCTGTCACTGAGCACCCTTGCCTGCGCCGAGGAGTTCGGCGTCCTGATTGCCCGGCGCCGCGACGACGGCGGCTACGAGCCGGTGGCGATTGTCGAGGATTCGGCCCTGGTCGAAAAGGCGATCCGACGGGCGGCCTAAGCTGAAGCCGGCCGTCCTGGCCGGGGTTGTCGCTGCC
>NZ_JAFAVR010000153.1 GCF_019242355.1 Sphingomonas sp.
AGATCCCTCGCTCGTCCAGCGTCTGACCGACAAGGGCGTGCGGGTGATCGCCAAGCCCGAGGAAAGCGACGTCAACCCGCTGCTGCAGCATCTGCTCTCCTGGTTCCCGATGCTGCTCCTGATCGGCGTCTGGGTGTTCTTCATGCGCCAGATGCAGTCGGGCGGCGGCCGCGCCATGGGCTTCGGCAAGTCCCGCGCCCGCATGCTCACCGAAAAGCAGGGCCGCGTCACCTTCGAGGACGTCGCCGGGATCGACGAGGCGAAGGGCGAGCTGCAGGAGATCGTCGAGTTTCTCAAGGACCCGGGCAAGTTCGCCCGGCTAGGCGGCAAGATTCCCAAGGGCGCGCTGCTGGTCGGTCCTCCGGGCACCGGCAAGACCCTGCTCGCACGCGCCATCGCCGGCGAGGCGGGCGTGCCCTTCTTCACCATCTCGGGCTCCGACTTCGTCGAGATGTTCGTCGGCGTCGGCGCCAGCCGCGTCCGCGACATGTTCGAGCAGGCGAAGAAATCCGCGCCGTGCATCGTCTTCATCGACGAGATCGACGCCGTCGGCCGCCATCGCGGCGCCGGCCTCGGCAACGGCAATGACGAACGCGAGCAGACCCTCAATCAGCTGCTGGTCGAGATGGACGGCTTCGAGGCCAACGAAGGCATCATCATCATCGCCGCGACCAACCGGCCCGACGTGCTCGACCCGGCGTTGCTCCGCCCCGGTCGCTTCGACCGCCAGGTCGTGGTGCCGCGGCCCGACATCGACGGCCGCGAGCAGATCCTCGGCGTCCATATGAAGAAGGTGCCGCTGGCGCCCGACGTCGATGCTCGGGTGATCGCCCGCGGAACGCCCGGCTTCTCCGGCGCCGACCTCGCCAACCTGGTCAATGAGGCCGCGCTGCTAGCCGCTCGCAAGGGAAAGCGCCTGGTCGCGATGCAGGAGTTCGAGGAGGCAAAGGACAAGGTGCTGATGGGCACCGAGCGCAAGTCCATGGTGATGACCGAGGACGAGAAGCGAATGACCGCCTATCACGAGGCCGGCCACGCCATCGTCGCTCTCCACGAGCCCGCGTCCGACCCGATCCACAAGGCGACCATCATTCCGCGCGGCCGCGCTCTCGGCATGGTCATGCGCCTGCCGGAGCGGGACAGCTACAGCTATCACCGCGACAAGATGTACGCGAACCTCGCCGTCTCGATGGGCGGGCGCGTCGCCGAGGAAGTGATCTTCGGCTATGACAAGGTGTCGTCCGGCGCCTCGTCCGACATCCAGTATGCGACCCAGCTGGCGCGCGACATGGTCACCCGCTGGGGCATGTCCGACGAGCTTGGGCCGCTCCAGTACGCCGAGCCCGACGAGGAGGTGTTCCTCGGTTATTCGATGAACCGCGCGCGGCAGATGTCGAACGAGACAGCCCAGGCGATCGACAAGGAAATCCGCAAGATCGTCGAGGACGGCTATGCCCGGGCCAAGAGCCTGCTGGACGAGAACCGGCAGGAGCTCGAGACGCTGGCGCAGGCCTTGCTCGAATATGAGACCCTGAGCGGCGACGAGATCAAGAAGCTGATCGCCGGCGAACCGATCGACCGGGGCGGCAACAAGGGCCCGGCCCTGCCCGCGGCCGGCTCATCGATTCCGAAGGCCAAGCGTCCGCGTGCCGGCGCCATTGGCGGCCCGGCCGCCGCCGGAGCCTGAGCGCCAGTCAAGCTGCCACGAAGGTGCCACGTTCGGATGCAAAGGCCGAGCGTGGACAAGGACTTATGACGAACACCGCAACCCTCCAGCGCGCCTCCGCGCCCGCTGCCGACACGGCGACGACGCGTCCCAAGGACGACGCGGCGATGCTCAAGGCCGCGGCGAACCTGACGCGCGACCTCAACGTGCCGAGCGCCCGCATCTACTGGGCCGACATGCTCAGCTCGGCGCTGATCGGTTATGCCGGGCTGTTCTCGGCGATGGCGCTTCATTCGACGCCGCTGGCGGCGGTCGCATCGGTCATCGCCGTGCTCGCGCTCTACCGCGCCGGCTCGTTCATCCACGAACTGACGCACATCAAGAAGAACGCGGTGAAAGGCTTCCGCTTCGCGTGGAATTGCCTGGTGGGCGTGCCCCTCCTGGTGCCGTCCTTCATGTACGAAGGCGTCCACAACCAGCACCACGCCAAGACCTACTACGGCACCGCAAACGATCCCGAATATCTCCCGCTGGCGCTGATGAAGCCGTGGACCCTGCCGGTGTTCATGATTGCAGCCGCCCTCGCGCCCATCGGCATGCTGATCCGTTTTGCCATCCTGGCGCCGTTGTCCCTGGTCTCGCCGAAGCTACGGACGCTCGTCGTGCAGCGCTATTCCGGTTTGCAGATTAACCCATCCTTCCGCCGTCCGGCACCGGATGGCGAGTTCGCCCGCGACTGGCGCTGGCAGGAAACAGCGTGCAGCTTTTGGGCAATCACCCTCCTGGCCCTGACCGCGACCGGGATCATCCCGCTTCGCGACTTCCTGATCTTCCTCGGCATCGCCGCAGGCGTCATGTTCCTGAACCAGGTCCGGACCCTCGTCGCGCACCTTTGGGAGAATGACGGCGAACCGATGAGCGTCACCGCGCAATATCTCGACAGCGTCAACGTGCCGCCGCCGAGCACCCTGCCGGCCCTGTGGGCGCCGGTCGGCTTGCGCTATCACGGCCTTCATCACCTGCTGCCGGGCCTGCCTTATCACGCGCTCGGCGAGGCACACCGCCGCCTGTGCCGGGAACTCGACGCGGAATCGATCTACCACCGCTCCAGCCACCGCGGCCTGTCGCCCCTCGTGGTCCGGCTGGCGCGCAGCAGCTGGCGCGGCGGAGCGGCCCGCTAAGGTTCACTGGCCCTCGCCGCAAACAGCCGCTAGCTCTCGCCCATGAGCTCAGCCGCCGTGACCGTCCGCCCGGTCTCCACCAAAGCCGACCGCAAGGCCTTCGTCGACTTCGCCTGGGAGGTCTACAAGGGCGATCCGCACTGGGTCCCGCCGCTGAAGGATGAGGTCCATGGCCTGATCACCCCGGGCAAGAACCCCTGGTTCGAACATGCGAAGGCGCAGCTCTGGCTGGCGGAGCGGGGCGGCAAGACCGTCGGCCGCATCAGCGCCCAGGTCGACGAGCTCGTCCTGAAGCAGATGGGCCCCGGAACCGGCAATTGGGGGATGTTCGAGGCGCTCGACGGCGAAGCGGCCGCCGCCCTCATCGCCACCGCCGAGGACTGGCTCCGCAAGCAAGGCATGACCCGCTCGATCGGCCCGATCAGCCTCTCCATCTGGGACGAGCCCGGCCTCGAGATCGAGGGCTTCCAGCAGGACCCGACGGCGATGATGGGCCACCACCGCCCCGAATATCGCGCCTGGGTCGAGGCGGCCGGCTATGCCAAGGCCAAGGACCTGCTGACCTACGAAGTCGACATCGCCCACTGGAACGACCCCAAGATCGACCGCCTGATCGCGGCCGGCGAGCGCAACCCGCACATCCGCATCCGCCAGGTCGACAAGTCGAAGTTCAACGAGGAAGCGCGGATCATCCTCAACCTGTTGAACGACGCCTGGTCGGGCAACTGGGGCTATGTCCCGCTGACCGAGAGCGAGATTGCCTACGCCGGCAAGAAGCTGAAGCCGATCATCTACAATGAGCTCGTCCGCATCGCCGAGCTCGACGGCGAGCCGGTCGCGTTCATGCTGACGATTCCCGACATCAACGAGCTGATCAAGGACCTGAACGGCGAGCTGTTCCCGTTCAACTGGGCCAAGCTCCTGTGGCGCCTGCGCAAGCCGCGCGTCAGTCGCGCCCGGGTGCCGCTGATGGGCGTCGCCAAGAAGCTGCAGCAGTCGCGCATGGCCAGCATGCTCGCCTTCATGCTGATCGAATTCACCCGCCGCGACTGCGTCGGCAAGTTCGGCATCGGTACCGGCGAATTCGGCTGGATCCTCGAGGACAACAAGGGAATGCTGTCCATCGCCGAGCTGCCGGGGGCGCGGGTGAACCATCGGTACCGAGTGTTTGAGAAGCGACTAGCCAGCTAGTGGCACTTCCGATCCATCCCAGCCGACATTGCCAGCCGTCCGCTTTCGATTCGTGCAGACGCTCCGGCGTCCACCAGACGCGTTGACAGCTACGCGGCCAGCGAACATGCTCCATCAGTAGGGGCCTCAATCGGGCGGGGATCATGAAGCTTTATCGAATTAACAAGCTGAGCAAGCTGGGCGGGATCATCCTCAAGAAAAAGGACGTGCTCGCGGCGTCCAACGGTGAGGCCGTTCGCATAGCAGCAAACAGTCCGGACTGCCCCGTCTGCGATGTCCTCAAAGACGGTCAGCACGTCGGCTCCGTCCTATGACTTAGGCGTCGTCATCCTGCCATTCCTGGCGGTGACGGCGAAGCATCTTCTCTGACTGTCCGACCAGCCGCTCAGTTTCCGCGATGCTCAGGCGCATGTTTTCTGACTAGCTTCGACTTCGCGCGACTGCTGTTCTCGGCGCCTGGTTTGCTCCTCTTTGTCGGTCATGGCTGAAGTAGCGAGCCAATTTCGATCAGTTCACCGAGTGCGCCGCCGCAGTGTCTGCTTTCAACCGAAGCAGACAATTCGTCTTGAGGCCTTTAGGTCAGCGCCACCCACGTCGGCGCGTGGTCGGACGCCTTCTCCTCGCCGCGGGCCCAGCGATCGACGCCGGCGCCGCGGAGGCGGTCGGCGGCTTCCGGCGAGCACAATAGATGGTCGAGGCGGAAGCCGAGGTCGCGCTGCCAGCAGCCGGCGGTGTAGTCCCAGAAGGTGTAGAGCTTGGGATCGTCGGGGTGGAAGGCGCGGAGGGCGTCGGTCCAGCCCTGGTTGACGATCCGCCGCCACAGTTGCCGCGCGCCCGGCTGCATCACCGCGTCGTGCTGGGTCGCACGGACCGAGAAGACGTCGCGGTCCTCCGGCACCACGTTCCAGTCGCCGCACAGGATGACCGGCCGCTCCAGCGCGAGGAGCTCAGCGGCATGGTCGTGCAGCCGCTCCATCCAGCGGAGCTTGTAGTCGAACTTCTCGGTGCCGACCGGATTCCCGTTAGGGAGGTAGATCGAGGCGACGATGAGGTCGCCGACCTGCGCCTCGATATAGCGGCTATGCGTGTCGTCCGGGTCGCCGGGGAGGCCGACCCGCCGCAGCTCGGGCGCATCCCCCCGGGCCAGCACCGCGACTCCGTTGAAGCCCTTCTGCCCGTGCCAGACGGCGCCATATCCCGCGGCCTCTATGTCGGCGATCGGCAGCGATTCGTCGGCGCATTTCAGCTCCTGAAGCGCGACCACGTCGGGCTTCTCTCGATCCAGCCATTCGATCAGGCGCGGCAGTCGGGCCCGAATACCGTTGAGATTGTAGGTCGCGAGCTTCATGCCGCCCGCCGTAGCGCGTCCGTCCTAGACGGAGAAGCTGCTTCCGCAGCCGCAGCCGGACTGGGCATTGGGGTTGGTCACCTTGAACGCCGCGCCGCCCAGATCCTCGACGAAATCGACGGCCGAGCCCTTGACCAGCTCGAGGCTGAACGGGTCGACGACGAGGCGCACGCCATCGGTCTCCGTCACCGCGTCCTCGGCGGTCTCGCTCTCGGCGAGCTCAAACTTGTAGGTGAAGCCCGCGCAGCCGCCGCCGTCGACCGCAAGCCGCAGGATTGCGGGTTTCGATTGGCGCTCGGCGATCCAGGCGACCCGCCGGGCGGCGCTCTCGGTCAGGCTGATGTCGGCGTTGCTCACGCGAGCGAGATAGGAAGCGCCCGCACGGGCGGCAAGATTAGCGGCCGGCCGTGATCGGGCCGCCGACCGCGACCTGGTCCATCGATGCCGCGCCGGAGCGCTTCTGCATTGCGATGACGTAGTCGGTCGATTTCATGAACGGGATCGGGTTGACCGGGCGGCCGTCGATCCGGACTTCGTAGTGAAGGTGGTTGCCGGTCGAACGGCCGGTCGAGCCCATGCGGCCGATCTGCTGGCCGCGAGTGATGTGGTCGCCGGCCTGAACGAGGACCGCCGACATGTGGCCGTAGCGGGTGACGATGCCGCGCCCGTGGTCGATCTCGACCATATTGCCGTAGCCTCCGTTGTTCCAGCCGGAGCGAAGCACTGTGCCGTCGGCAGTCGCGTAGATCGGCGTGCCGTAGGCGCCGGCCAGGTCGATGCCGGGGTGCATGGCGGCTCCGGCGTGGAACGGGTCGGCGCGGACTCCGAAGCCGCTGGTGAAGCTGACGTCGGTCTTGACCGGCTTGTCGGACGGAATGGCGATGACACCGTCCTGCAGCTGGTCGAGCTTCTTCCAGCTGTTGAACAGCGCCTTGAACGTGGGGTTGCCGACGCTCTCGAACGGACCTCCGCGCCCGGCCTGGCCGGACGTGTCGGGGTAGAAGCCGAGGCGGCGCAGGGTCGCGTCATCGACTTGCGAGCTGACGCTGAGCGCCGCGGCAAGCGCGATCTGGCGCTCTTCCACTGCCTGCACTCGGCGGTCCGTCTCGGCGGCGAGCTTCGCGACTTCGGCGGAATAGCCGGCGCCGTGCGCGGCAGGCGCAATGCTGACCGCCGGAGCGGGCGCGAGGAAGCGCGCGGTCGCATAGCTCGACCAGCCGACGAGGGCGGTCAGGACAAGGAAAAAGACAGCCTGGACCGGAGCGGACAAACGGAAGCGGCGGAGCTGGGCGCCGTCGTGAACGAAGAAATCGCGATCGCGAAACAGGGTGCCGGTTGCTGCCAAGACCTGGGTCATCGTCCCCCGCTCCACAAATGCTGCCTTCCGCGCGCGAGGACGCGCGGCGGCCATTTTCCATTTTCAGGAGCTCCCCAGCCCCGGACCAATCCCGCGATTGCCCGTCGCGAATTCGGCGAGGTCGAGACTGTCCGCAGTTGGTTAACAAATTCAACCGGCATGCCCCTTGCGCGGGACGAGCCGTCCGGACCCTGCGATGAACCGTTCAATCGCTCTCGAAACAATCATGGCGACGAGGAAAATCAGATATTTGTGCGCCGCAGCATTACGCCCGATCCATAACTGTGGAGGAATCTCGTCCCTCGCCTTGCGAGTGCCACATTCGGCCTTACAAACAGCGGCGGGCCACGCCGTCCCAACGCGGCGCGCGCTCTCTGTGAGGAGAGTTACGTGACTGAGACCATCGACGCGGGTGCACAGGTGCGCCCGGCGAAACCCGACATCCGGCCCACCAGGCCGAATTTCTCGTCCGGTCCCTGCGCCAAGCCGCCGGGCTGGGACCCTTCCAAACTCGCGACTGAATCGCTCGGGCGTTCGCATCGGGCCAAGATCGGGAAGACCCGCCTGCAATATTGCATCGATCTGATGCGCGAGCTGCTGGAGCTTCCCGGCACGCACCAGATCGGCATCGTTCCGGGCTCCGATACCGGCGCGTTCGAGATGGCGATGTGGACGATGCTTGGCGCCCGACCCGTGACCGCACTGGCCTGGGAAAGCTTCGGCGAAGGGTGGGTCACCGACAGCGCCAGGCAGCTGAAGCTCGACCCGACGATCCTTCGTGCCGACTACGGCCAGCTACCGGACCTTACTCAGGTCGACTGGTCGAACGATGTCCTGTTCACATGGAACGGAACCACGTCCGGCGTCCGCGTCCCCAACGGCGACTGGATCGCCGACGACCGCGCCGGACTGAGCTTCGCCGACGCGACCAGCGCGGTGTTCGCCTACCATTTGCCGTGGGACAAGATCGATGTCGCCACCTTCTCCTGGCAGAAGGTCTTGGGCGGCGAAGGCGCGCACGGAGTCCTGATCCTCGGCCCCCGCGCAGTCGAGCGGCTGGAAAGCTACACGCCCGACCGGCCGCTGCCGAAAGTGTTTCGGCTAGTCTCCAAGGGCAAGCTCACCGAGGGCATCTTCAAGGGCGAGACGATCAACACCCCCTCGATGCTGGCCGTCGAGGACGCGATCTGGTCGCTCGAATGGGCGAAGTCGATCGGGGGTGCGCGGGCGCTTCAGCAGCGGTCGGACGCGAATGCCGCGGCGCTGGACGAGATCGTTCGGGACCGCAACTGGCTCGGCCATCTCGCGGTCGACCCGGCGAGCCGGTCCACGACCTCCGTCTGCCTGACGGTCGAGGGCGCCGACGCCGACTTCATCAAGGCCTTCGCCGGCCTTTTGGAGAAGGAAGGCGCGGCCTTCGACATCGCCGGATACCGCGACGCCCCGCCGGGCCTTCGCATCTGGTGCGGCGCGACGGTCGAAACGAGCGACATCGAGGCACTCGGCCCCTGGCTCGACTGGGCCTGGGAGCAGTCTTCCTAACCCACTCCGTTCGCCCTGAGCTTATCGAAGGGCTGTCTTTCACTTGAGCAGAAAAGGGCAGGGCTTCGACAAGCTCAGCCCGAACGGGATTTTTCACAATGACCGAACAGATCAAAGTCCTCATCGCCGACAAAATGGACTCCAAGGCCGCCGCCGTGTTCCGCGAGCGCGGCATCGAGGTGGACGAGAAGCCCGGCCTGACGCCGGACGAGCTCCAGGCCATCGCCCACGACTATGACGGCATCGCCGCCCGCAGCTCGGCCCGGATCACCGCGCCGATCATGGACGCCGCCCTCCCCCGCCTGAAGGTCATCGGACGCGCCGGCATCGGCGTCGACACCATCGACGTCCCCGCCGCCTCGGCGCGCGGGATCGTCGTCATGAACACCCCGTTCGGCAACTCGATCACCACTGCCGAGCATGCGATCGCCATGCTGTTCGCGCTCGCCCGCGAGATCCCGCAGGCCGACCAATCGACCCAGGCTGGCAAATGGGAAAAGAACCGCTTCATGGGCGTCGAGCTCGCCGGCAAGACGCTCGGCCTGATCGGCTGCGGCAATATCGGCTCGATCGTCGCCGACCGCGCCCACGGCCTCAAGATGAAGGTCGCCGCCTACGATCCGTTCCTGTCGCCGGAACGCGCGGTCGAGCTCGGCGTCGACAAGGTCGAGCTGGACGAGCTTCTCGCCCGCGCCGACTTCATCTCACTGCACACGCCGCTGACCGACCAGACCCGCGGAATCCTCAGCCGCGAGGCGCTGGCCAAGACGAAGAAGGGCGTCCGCATCGTCAATTGCGCGCGCGGCGGCCTGATCGACGAGGCGGCGCTGAAAGAGGGCCTCGAGAGTGGTCACATCGCCGGAGCCGCGCTCGACGTCTTCTCCACCGAGCCGGCCAAGGAGAACGCTTTGTTCGGAACGCCCGGCCTGATCTGCACGCCGCACCTCGGCGCGTCGACGACCGAGGCGCAGGTCAATGTCGCGATCCAGGTTGCCGAGCAGATGAGCGATTTCCTGCTCTTGGGCGGCATCACCAACGCGGTCAACGTGCCGTCGCTCTCCGCCGAGGAAGCGCCGCGCCTGAAGCCCTACATGGCCCTCGCCGAGAAGCTCGGCCGTCTGGTTGGGCAGATCGCAGGGACCGAAATGCGCTCTATCGACATCGAGGCCCAGGGCGCCGCCGCCGAGCTCAATATCAAGCCGATCACCGGCGCGGTGCTGGCGGGTGTGATGCGGACCTGGTCGGACACCGTGAACATGGTCAACGCCCCGCACCTGGCGAAAGAGCGCGGCCTCGGCGTCCGCGAAATCCGCAGCGAGGGCGAGGGCGACTATCACACCCTGGTCGGAGTTACGGTCGGCACCGACCAGGGTCCGAAGCGGGTCGAAGGCACATTGTTCGGCAACCGCGCGCCGCGGCTCGTCAAGATCTTCGACGTGCCCGTGGAGGCGGAGCTGACCGGCCAGATGATCTACATCGTCAACACAGACGCCCCGGGATTCATCGGCGCGCTCGGGACGACTTTGGGCAGGCACGGCATCAACATCGCCACCTTCAACCTCGGCCGCCGCGAAGCTGCCGGGGAAGCCGTCGCGCTGGTCGCCGTCGACGACCCGATCACGCCCGACGTCGCCCGCGAATTGCATTCGCTGCCGGGCGTGCTCCAGGTCGTGCCGCTGAGTTTTTGACGCGGGCGGACCGCTAACCTAGAGCCCGCGCGGACCTCAAAGCAGGACAGAAGCATTGGGTAACGTCACCGTCATCGGCGCGCAGTGGGGCGACGAGGGCAAGGGCAAGATCGTCGATTGGCTCGCCAGCCGGGCCGACATGGTCGTCCGCTTCCAGGGCGGCCACAATGCCGGCCACACGCTTGTCGTCGGCGACCAGGTCTACAAGCTGTCGCTGCTGCCGAGCGGAATCGTGCGCGGCACGCCGTCGGTCATCGGCAACGGCGTCGTCCTCGACCCCTGGGCGTTCAAGGCCGAGGTCGAGAAGATCGCCGCCCAGGGCATTTCGGTCACGCCCGACGTGCTGATGATCGCCGAGACCTGCCCGCTGATCCTGCCCTTCCACCGCGACCTCGACGCGTTACGCGAAGACGCATCGGGCGCGGGCAAGATCGGCACAACCCGCCGCGGCATCGGTCCGGCCTATGAGGACAAGGTCGGGCGCCGCTCGATCCGGGTGTGCGACCTAGCCCAGCTCGACGACATCGGCCCGCTGCTCGATCGCCTCTGCGCCCACCACGACGCGCTTCGCGCCGGCTTCAATGAGCCGCCGGTCGACCGCGAGCGCCTTCTCACCGACCTTCGCGAGATCGCCGATTTCGTCCTGCCCTTCGCCCGGCCGGTGTGGCGCGACCTCGACGCGGCGCTTCAGCGCGGCAAGCGCATCCTGTTCGAGGGAGCGCAGGGCGTGCTCCTCGATGTCGACCACGGCACCTATCCGTTCGTCACCTCGTCCAACACCGTCGCCGGCCAGACCGGGCCGGGCAGCGGCATCGGCCCGCGCGGCGCCGGCTTCGTGCTAGGCATCGTCAAGGCCTACACCACCCGGGTCGGCTCCGGGCCCTTCCCGACCGAGCTGGAGGACGAAACCGGCCAGCGGCTCGGCGAGCGCGGCCACGAGTTCGGCACCGTCACCGGCCGCCGTCGCCGCTGCGGCTGGTTCGACGCGGTGCTGGTCCGCCAGGCGGTCGCGGTCAGTGGCGTCACTGGCGTCGCCCTCACCAAGCTCGACGTGCTTGATGGCTTCAAGACGGTAAGGATCTGCACCGGCTATCGCATCGACGGCCGCGAGTTCGACTACCTTCCGCCCCATGCCGCCGACCAGTTTCGCGTAGAGCCGATCTACGAAGAGGTCGAGGGCTGGCCTGGAACAACGCGCGGCGCCCGCAGCTGGGCCGACCTGCCGGCGCGAGCGATCAAGTACGTCCGCCGCATCGAAGAGCTGATCCGCTGCCCGGTGGCGCTGGTCTCGACCAGCCCCGAGCGCGAGGACACGATTTTGGTGAGGGACCCGTTCGCGGGTTAGACGGTCGAAATATCCGGCGCGTCCTCGGCTTTCATGCCGATAACGTTGTAGCCGGCGTCGACGTGGTGGATTTCCCCGGTGACGCCTGCCGCCAGGTCGCTCAGCAGGTAGAGCCCGGCCCCGCCGACATCCTCGATGCTGACGTTGCGGCGTAGCGGCGAATTATATTCGTTCCACTTCATGATGTAGCGGAAGTCACCGATGCCGCTTGCCGCGAGCGTCTTGATCGGGCCGGCCGAGATGCCGTTCACCCGGATGCCCTCCGGCCCAAGGTCGGCCGCCAGATACTTCACCGACGACTCAAGCCCCGCCTTGGCGACCCCCATCACGTTGTAATGCGGGATGACCTTCTCGGCGCCGTAGTAAGTCAGCGTCAGCAGCGAGCCGCCGCCGCTCATCAGCGCCCGGGCCCGCTGCGCGACCGCGACGAAGCTGTAGACCGAGATGTTCATCGTCATCAGGAAATTGTCCATCGTCGTGTCGACGAATTTCCCACGGAGCTCGGTCTTGTCGGAATAGCCGATCGCGTGGACGACGAAGTCGAGCGTCTGCCAGCGCTCCTTGAGCTCCTCGAACGCGCGGTCGAGCGCCCGCATGTCCGACACGTCGCAATCGACGAGCAGGTCCGAACCGAGCTCCGCTGCAAGCGGCCTTACCCGCTTCTCGAGCGCCTCGCCCTGGTAGGAGAAGGCCAACTCTGCGCCTTGACTGCCAAGCGCCCGAGCGATCCCCCAGGCCAGCGATCGATCGTTCGCGAGCCCCATGATGAGTCCGCGCTTGCCTTCCATCAAACGGCCAGTGACGTCGTTCAAAGCTGCGCTCTCCCTGTTTCCAGCTCCGCTTCGACGTCCTCGCCCGGCTGGGGTTCCTCGACGTCGAGCTCGTCCTGATACGGCCCGCTGTAGATTTCACCCTTTAGCGCGGTGGCGCCAGCTTCCGCCAGCGCCGCGTTCAGCTCGGCGCCGATGACGACGCCGAGGCCGACGACGAAGAAGAAGATGAGGGCGATCATCACGCCCGCCAGGCTCCCGTAGGTGCGCGTGTAGCCGCCGAGCAGGCCAAGAGCGAATGGAAGCACTTCCACGGTCGCCAGCCACCAGGCGGTGATGAACAGGGCCCCCGGCCACTTGCGGCAGCCGCGGCGGCGATATCGCGCTGGAGTGAGCGCGAGGAACAGCAGGTAGAATGTGACGAACAGCGTTGCCGCCGGCACCAGTCGGTAAAGCCCCAGGGTGGTTCCGAGCCCCTGCGCGAATGGGAACCAGGTCAGCAGCAGATGATCGACGATCGTCAGGGCCGCGCTTACCGCAAATGCCAGCATCAACAGGATCACCGCGCCGAGGATCAGCAGGATCGATCCCAGTCGGTACTCCCAGAACGGCGAGCAGAATTTCACCCCATAGGCGCGGCGCAGGATGTCGCGGATGGTCTCCACGAAACTCGCCGCGGTCCACAGTCCGACGATCGCGCCCAGCCACAAGAGATTGCCGGTGCGCACCGTCAGCACTTCGCCGATCGGCTCGCGAAGGGTCGCTGCGACCGCCGGCGGCAAGCGGCGGAGGATATTGATGACGGCAAGCTGCGCGTCCTGACTTTGCCCCAGGAGATGCGCAACGGCGGCCGCGACGATGAAGAACGGGAACAGCGCGACGATCGACAGATAGGCGAGGTTGCCGGCGTGAATGAAGCCGTCAGCATAGACGCCGATCGCAATACGCTTGACCACCTCCCAGGCGGTGACGCGCGGCTTAAGCTTCTCTTCGACGTCGGTGCCGAACGCGGCCCGCATGCTTGCGAGGCGCTTGCGTCTCGCTTCGGGCGACTGGGACGACAACTCTTTCATCTTGGCGGCCCGATCGCCTCTAGACGCCAAGCGCGACGCGTGGGTTGCCGCCGCCAGACCAGCCCTCGGCAAAAGCCTGCAGATCGGAATCGCTGGCGGGCACGTCGATCACGATTGTCACCAGCTGGTCGCCGCGAGCGCCGCCCTTGGCCGTGAAGCCGCGGCCCTTCAGGCGAAGCACCTTGCCGGAAGTCGTGCCTCTGGGCACGGTCAGCATGACCGGTCCCTCGGGCGTCGGCACCTTCACCTTGGCACCGAGCACTGCTTCCTTGAGTGTAACCGGAAGTGTCAGCCGGATGTCGCTGCCATCGCGCGTGTAGAAGGGGTGAGCGGCCACCTCGATCGTGACGAGGCCATCGCCGCGGCCCCCCGGACCCTCATCGCCCTTGCCGCCAAGGCGGATCTTCGTGCCCTCCTCGACCCCCTGCGGAAGTTTCAGGTCAATGGTCTTGCCGTCGGCAAGCCGGATGCGTTGCGACGCAAGAGTCACGGCATCGACGAACGGCACCTTCAGGCGGTAGGCGACGTCGGAGCCCTTCTGCGGCGCGCGCCCGCGCTGGCGGAAGCCACCGAAACCGCCACTCTGCCCGCCGCGACCGCGAGATGCTCCCGCTGCGCCGAACAAGCCTTCGAAGATATCGCCAAGGTCCGCGGTCTCGGCTCCGCCGAAGTTCATGTTCTCGAACCCGGCCCCAGCACCCGGGCGCGGCCCGGCTCCGGCGCCCGGCGAGTAACCGCCGAAGCCGCCGCCGAACGGCGACTTGGGATTGCCTTCCTCGTCGATCTCGCCGCGATCGTAGCGCGCGCGCTTGTCGGCGTCGGACAGGAGGTCATAGGCCGAAGTCACTTGCGCGAAGCGCTCGGCGGCCTTCGGATTGTCCTTGTTGCGATCGGGGTGAAGCTGCTTGGCGAGGCTGCGATAGGCCTTCTTGATCTCTGCCTCGCTGGCGCCGCGTTTCACGCCGAGGCGTTGATAGAGGTCGAGTGCCATTGATCTCCCATGCCGTAACGATCGGTCCCTGACCAGATGGGTTGCCGTTGCCGCGCGGCCAAGCCTAAGGCGCGGGCATCATGGCGACCGATCCGTTCCAGCTGTTCGACGAGTGGCTCGGCGAGGCCCGCGAAAGCGAGCCCAATGACGCCAACGCAATGGCGCTCGCAACCGCGGACGCGAGCGGCCGACCCGCCGTCCGGATGGTCCTGCTGAAAGATCACGGCCCGAACGGATTCGTCTTCTACACCAACCGCAACAGCGCCAAGGCGGCGCAGCTCGCCGGAAACCCCCGCGCGGCCCTGCTCCTTCACTGGAAATCGCTTCGCCGCCAGGTGCGTGTCGAAGGCCCGGTCGAGCAGGAGCCGGATGCCCGGTCCGATGCCTATTTCGCAAGCCGCTCGCGCGATTCGCAGCTTGGGGCATGGGCGTCCGACCAGTCGCAGCCGCTCGACGACCGCGCGACCTTCGAGCGTCGGTTCGAGGACATGGCCCGAAGATTCGAAGGCGCGGACGTTCCCCGTCCCCCGCACTGGGGTGGCTACAGCGTGAGGCCCGAGCGCATGGAATTCTGGTCCGATCGACCGCACCGGCTTCACGATCGGCGGCTGTTCACGCGCTCCGGAGATGGCTGGATCGAAGGGCTGCTCTACCCGTGACGACGGCCGCCACCGCCGCTGAGCATTCGGTTCACACCTCCCGGGCGGCGCTGGCCAGTGTCGCCATCGCCACCATCCTCCTCTTCGCCAAGGGATGGGCCGCCTGGCGCACCGGCTCGACCGCGATGCTCGGCTCGCTCGCAGACACCGGGCTCGACCTCATTGCGAGCATGACCACGCTCGCGGGAATCCGCATCGCTGCCCGGCCCGCCGACCACGACCACCGCTTCGGGCATGGCAAGGCGGAGGCGCTCGTCGCACTTGCCCAGGTTGCG
This sequence comes from Sphingomonas sp., assembly GCF_019242355.1. Classification (GTDB taxonomy): domain Bacteria; phylum Pseudomonadota; class Alphaproteobacteria; order Sphingomonadales; family Sphingomonadaceae; genus Sphingomicrobium. The sequence continues at coordinate 15,087 of NZ_JAFAVR010000153.1, forward strand.
CTGATCGCGGTCTCCGCCGTTGGCATCCTCTGGCACGGGATCGACCGGCTGCTCCACGGCGCCCACACCGAAGGCATAGCAACCGGCATCGCCGTCTCGCTCGGGGCGATGATTTTCACGCTCGGCCTGCTCTGGTACCAGCACGGAGTGATCGCCCGCACGGGCTCGATCGCGATCAAGACCGACAATCTTCACTACAAGGCGGACCTTGCGCTCAACATCGCGGTCATCGCCGCTCTCGCCCTCGACCAGACCCTGCACGTCGCCGGCGCCGACGCGATCGTCGGCATCGCGATCGCCCTGTGGCTGGCATGGGGCGCCTTCCGGGCGTCGGGCGAAGCCGTCAACCAGCTGATGGATCGTGAATGGCCGGAGGACGAGCGGCAGGAATTCCTCGACGCCGCGGCAAAGCACGGCGAGCTTCGCGGCCTCCACGACCTCCGCACACGCAAGAGCGGTACGCTGCGCTTCGTTCAGTTCCACGTCTGGGTGCCGGCCGACTGGACCGTCCAGGAAGCGCACGACCGCCTCGACCGCGCCGAGGAGGCCCTGCAGGCGCGGTTTCCCGGCACCGAGATCCTGATTCACGTCGATCCCGAGGGGCAGACCGATCGGGAGACCCTGTTGCCCCAGGCGATCACGGAGCAGGCGACATGACCAGCATCCCATTCTTCCAGGTTGACGCCTTTGCGCCGGCTCCGCTGACCGGCAACCCGGCCGCCGTGATGCCACTGGACCATTGGCTCGACGACGCGCTCATGCAGTCGATCGCCGCCGAGAATAACCTCAGCGAGACCGCCTTCACTGTTCCGTCGGACCGCGAAGATGCCGACTACGATCTTCGCTGGTTCACCCCGGCGAGCGAGGTCGACCTGTGCGGCCACGCGACCATCGCCACCGGGCACGTCCTCGTCACCGGCCGTCCGCTGCGCTTTGCAACCCGCTCGGGCATCCTCACCGTCACCCGGCGCGACGGCCTGCTCGAGCTGGATCTTCCCGCCGCGAAGCTCACCGAAGGGCGCGAGCCCGAACTCTGCGCGGCGCTTGGCATTCCCGACCAGCCGGTCTGGCTTGCCGAAGGCTGCAACGATGCCGCCATCGTCGAGCTTGAAGACGAAGCCGCCGTCCGCGCACTCGCCCCCGACATGGCCATCCTTGCCCGCGTCCCGCGGATGGCCGTCGTCACCGCCCGGGGCTCTGACCACGCAATCGCCAGCCGCGTCTTCGTCCCTTATCTCGGCATCGACGAGGACCCCGTCACCGGTTCCGCACACGCCGCGCTCGTGCCCTATTGGGCCAAGACGCTCGGCCGCGCACACTTTACCGCACTCCAGGCCAGCAAGCGCACCGGGGTTCTCGACTGCCGCCTGGAAGGCGCCCGCGTCGTTCTTGGCGGCCAGTGCCGAACCGTGATCGTGGGCCAGTTCCAGCTCTAGCAGGACGCTAGGACCCGAGCCGCGCCTCCAGCGCATCGAGAAACGGCACCTGGCTTGGGAGCATCAATCGCCGCGCCTTCGCCAGGCCCATCCACTCCGCCTGTTCGATCTCCGGGAAGCGTTGCCGCTGGCCCGACCGCGGCGGCCATTCCATCTCGAACTCGATCGAGGTCAGAGTTGCCGGATCGAGGTCCCCTTCGGCCGCGAACGCTTCCACCCACTTGCCGCCGGCCTGGCGCACCTTCGCCAGCGGGAAAGGCTCGCCGGCAAGCGCGGTTCCGGTCTCCTCCTCGAACTCGCGCAGCGCCGCGACGATCGGGGTCTCTCCCGGCTCGATCCCGCCCTTGGGGATCATCCAGGCGCCCGCATCCTTGTTCTTCCAGAACGGGCCGCCGGGCTTGACCAGAAGCACCTCGACGGCGGCGTCGCCGTTCCTGAACAGCAGGACTCCGGCGCTATGCTGCAGCGGCATCGGCCACCGGCCGCTCGACTGCTCCCGGCTGAGCCGCCACCGTCTCCGCGATCCATCCCCCGCCCAGCAGGCGCGTGCCCTGGTAGCAGACCGCCGCCTGGCCAGGCGCGACCCCGAGTTCCGGCCGTTCGAATCGCAGCCACTCGCCGTCCCGCACGGCGGAGACCGGCGGCGCGAGCGAGCGCACCTTCACGCTCACCTCATCCTGGTCTTCGCCGATCCACGTCCAGTCACTCACCCGGATCGCGCCGATCGCAAGGGCCCGCCGGGGCCCGACCACCAATCGCCGCTGCTCGGGCTCGATCCGAACCACATAGAGCGGCTCCTTCTGGCCGCCGATCTCGATCCCGCGACGCTGGCCGATCGTGAAGTGAACCACGCCCGGGTGCGCACCGAGGACCCGGCCCTCGAGGTCGACGATCTCGCCGCTCGCCTGGGTTTCCGGCCGCAGTTTCTTGACCAGTCCGGCATAATCCCCGTCCGGAACGAAGCAGATATCCTGGCTGTCCGGCTTGGAAGCGACCTCCAGATCGAGCCGCCCGGCAATCGCGCGCACCTGTCCCTTCGGCATGCTTCCTAAAGGAAAGCGAAGGAACGCGAGCTGCTCCGCTGTGGTGCCGTAGAGGAAATAGCTCTGGTCGCGGCGAGGGTCGGAGCCCTTGTGCAGCTCGGCCCGGCCGCTGCTCACGACGCGGCGGACGTAGTGGCCGGTCGCGAGGCAATCGGCGCCAAGTTCGTGCGCGAAGGCGATGAGGTCGGTGAACTTCACGCCCTGGTTGCACAAGGCACAGGGGATCGGCGTCCGACCGCTTGCATATTCGTCGACGAACCGATCGATGACGCCGCTCCGAAAACGGCTTTCATAGTCGAGGACGTAATGGGCGATGCCGAGGCGATCGGCGACCATCTTCGCGTCATAGATGTCCTGCCCCGCGCAACAGGCGCCGGAGCGTCGGACGGCCTCGCCATGATCGTAGAGCTGGAGGGTCACGCCGATCACCTCGGCGCCGGTCTCCGCGGCAAGCGCGGCGGTCACGGAGCTGTCGACGCCGCCGGACATGGCAACGACGATTCGCGCCTCCTTCGCGGGGCGGCCGAGATCGAAACTGCAGGACATTGACGCCGTCTTTACCCGAATTTCATTCCTCCAAGCTAGCTGATGATCGTCCGGTCATCAGGGGATTGGGATTGGCACGTCACGAGCGGGACATCCGTGCCTCGGCACGAGCACAGCTCGATTCGGACGAGATGCTCGCGATCCTGGGCGATCCGGGGGCACTGGCCGACAGGGACCGGCAGGAAGCAATCGCTTGCTACCTGTCGGGCAGCGAAGGCTGGCACGAGGCGGGCCATCGCCTTGGCGGCACCTTCTCGACGGCGGCGACAAGGTTAAGGCCACGTAAGGGTGATTGAGTGGGGGATTAACCAGTGCACTTCAGTATCTTTTCAATGGCGAGCTCTTAAGAGGCACGCATCGACAATGATTAAGCAGGTTTGAAACGCATGCTCGAGAACCAGAAGATTCGTCCGGCCCAGGTCATTGGTCCGCTCGGCGAGCCGCTGACGCTCGACTCTCTGCCTCCTGCGAGCACCACCCGCTGGGTCGTTCGCCGCAAGGCCGAAGTGGTCGCCGCGGTGGCCGGCGGCCTGCTCAGCGTCGACGATGCCTGCAAGCGCTATTCGCTCAGCCTTGAGGAATTCACGAGTTGGCAGCGCGCGGTCGATCGCAGCGGAATGCCGGGCCTTCGCGTCACCCGCATCAAGCAGTATCGCGACCAGTACGAGCGCCAGCAGCGTTATTGATCTGCGCACCGCGCAAGTCGTTGCGCACCAATATCAATCAAGCTTTATCTTGGTACGACCGCGTAAAACGCACCTGTTCTCGCTGGACAGACCCTTGCGAATCCGGAACAACAGGCGCGCATCGCGCGTCTTGATGCCGGACCGGCCGCTCAGTCTCCTCGGCGGCCACTCAACAGGGAGGACTAGCTGATGGGTATCATCGTTTGGCTGATCGTCGGCGGTATTTGTGGCTGGCTTGCGAGCATGATCATGCGCACCGACGCGCAGCAGGGCATCATCCTCAACATCATCGTGGGCATCATCGGCGCGGCCATCGCGGGCTTCCTGCTCGGCGGCGGCGCGGACCTGAACCACGGTATTACGATCACGAGCTTCCTTTATTCCCTGCTCGGCGCTGTCGTGCTCCTGGCGATCGTCAACCTGATCCGGCGGGGTACCGTCCGCTAGCCCGGATCGCTTCCTCAGCTTAAACAGGCCGCGCAGCCGAAAGGTCGCGCGGCCTTCTTTTTCATTGAAGCTCGAACGTCATTGCGAGGCTGACCTGGAGCTTCTGCTCGCCCGGATCGATCTTGGTCTGGGCGGCTTCTGCTCGGGCCATCATCATCGGCATCGGGGGCTGCGGCGGCAGGACATCGCCGCCGCTCTCCGCAACCGAGACCAGCCGAGCCACCCGCATCCCCAGCGAGCGCGCATAGAGTTCCGCCCGAGCTCGTCCAATCGCAACCGCGTTCGCCCGCGCCTCGTCGAGCGCCGCCTCCGGCCGGTCGATGGTCAGCGTTGGACCGTTGATCTGATTCGCCCCCTGCGCGACCAGCGCATCGAGCACCGCGCCCGAGTTCCCGATATCCCGAAACCGCACCGTCACCTGGTTCGATGCCGTATATCCGGTCAGCTGCGGCGGCTGGTTGTCGGCATAGCGATATTCCGGATTGAGGCTCACGTTGCTTGTCTGAATGTCGCGGTCCGCGATCCCGGCGCGCTTGAGAGCGGTCCGCACCCGAGCCATCCGGTCCGCCGTTTCCTGGAGCGCCGCGCTCGCGGTTACGGCCCGGCTGACTACCCCGGCGGAGATGACCGCGACGTCGGGCACACGCGTCGTCTCTCCGGTCGCACTGATGTCGAGCCGCGTACCGGCGATGGTTTGCGTGATGGTCGACTGCTGCGCGGAGGCGGCAGCAGGCACCGCCCCGCCCAGCAAAACCGCCACGAGTATCTGCTTCATCATGTCATTGTTCCCGTTCCCCATGAGACGCGCGAGGTTCACGCGCGGCCCATGGCTGTTTCCTGAACGGGCGGGCGGCGCACCGCTCAGAGGCGTCGGCGGCCCCCGGCGATCATTCGGTAGATCAACAGGATAATGAACGCGCCAACGATGGCCGCGATGAAGCCGGCACCCTCGTTGGGGCCGTACCAGCCGACCGCGTGCCCGATCCAGCCTGCGACGAGCGCTCCCACGATGCCGAGGATGATGGTGACGATGCACCCGCCCGGATCCTTGCCGGGCATGAGCAGCTTGGCGATCGCGCCCGCGATTCCCCCGATCACGATCCAGCCGATGATCCCGTAGCTTTCCATGGTGGTGCTTCCCCTTTCCCAAGGCCGTTGCCCGCGGCGGACGGACGCCCGCCGCCCGCCTAACGCGCGCTCGCGGCGCAAGTGCCGCCGTTGGTCGAAAACTGCTGTATTTGCCGAGACGGCAGGAGTCTGTTGCAGCCGGTGACTTATTAGCGTAACACAGCTGGTCTCTATTCGGCCAGAATCGCGAAACCATTGAGCAGGGAATGATGAACCGCGAGACCTCCATCCACGCGTCGGACACGGTGATCGTGACGGACCGCAGGCAACGTCGCCGCTGGGTCATCATCGGCGCGGTTGCGCTGATCACCCTCCTTGCCATCGGCCTGATGCTCATGGCCGGCCACGGTGCGAAGACCGCTCCCGCTTCCGCGGACAGCAAGGCCGCGGGGCAGATGCCGGCGGTTACCGTCGTCGTACCGGGCCGAAGCCAGGTGGGCCGCCTGGTCACCGCCAGCGGCCCGCTCGCGGCGCGCCGCGACCAGCCGATCGGCATCGCCGGCCAGGGTGGCCGGGTGATCCGCGTCCTTGCCGACGCCGGAAGCTGGGTGCGCGCCGGTCAGGTCCTCGCCGTCGTCGACCGCTCCGTGCAGACCCAGCAGGCGGCCCAGATAGCCGCGCAGATCGATGCCGCGCGTGCCCAGGCTGCGCTTGCCCAAGCCGATTATGAGCGCGCCGTTTCGCTTCAGGGACGCGGCTTCGTTTCCAAGGCCGAGATCGATTCCAAGCGCGCAGCGCGCGACGCCGCGAACGCCCAGGTCCGCGTCGCCCAGGCGCAGCTCGGCGCGACCCGCGCCCAGATCGGCCAGCTCAATGTCGTTGCTCCGACGGCTGGCCTCATCCTGTCGCGGAATGTCGAGCTCGGCCAGATCGTCAGCCCTGGCTCGCCGGCCCTCTTCCGCCTCGCCGAAGGCGGCGAAATGGAGATGCAGGCCCAGCTTTCGCAGCAGGACCTTGCCGCCGTCCACGTCGGCATGGCCGCAACCGTCACGCCCGTCGGCTCAAGCCGCAGCTTCTCGGGCGGCGTGTGGCAGGTCGCGCCCGTCATCGACCCGCAGTCGCGCCTCGGCCTGGTCCGCATCGCGATCGCCTTCGATCCCTCGATCCGCCCGGGCGGGTACGCCCAGGCGCGCATTGCGGCCGGTCAGGTCACCGCCCCGCAGCTGCCGCAGAGCGCGGTGCTCAGCGATGACAAGGGGAATTACGTCTACATCGTCAACGCGCACAACGTGATCGAGCGCCGCCCGATCACCATCGGGATCGTCGATGAGAACGGAGTCAGCATCGCCTCGGGCCTCGAAGGCAACGAGCGGGTGGTGCTCTCCGCCGGGCCGTTCCTGAACCCGGGTCAGACGGTAAAGCCCACCAGCGTCGCAGCGCACTAGGACGATAGAAGAGCGCAAGGGTCATGAACTTCCGTAACGTCTCGTCCTGGTGCATCCGCAACCCGGTCGCGCCCATTGTCCTGTTCGTCGGGCTCATGCTTGCCGGAATCGTCGCCTTTGCGCGGATGCAGGTGAACAACGCACCCGACGTCGATTTCCCCGCAGCGATCGTTTCGATCAGCCAGCCGGGCGCCGCCCCGAACGAGGTCGAGACCCAGATCACGCAGCGCGTCGAGTCGGCGATCCGCGGCGTCAACGGCGTCGACGAGATCGACAGTACGGTGAGCGAAGGCAACAGCTTCACCTTCGTCACGTTCCAGCTCGGCACCCCCACCGACCGCGCGGTTAACGACGTCCGGAGCGCGATCGACCAGATTCGCGGCGACCTGCCGCAGGGCATCCTCCAACCGAGCGTGACCCGGGTCGAGGCCGAGAACGAACCGATTACCGTCGTCGGTGCGCAGACGACCGACATGAGCCTCGAGCAGCTGAGCTGGTATATCGACGACACCATCGCCAAGCGGCTCCTCAGCGTCCCTGGCGTCGCGGCAGTATCGCGCGGCGGCGGCGTGGATCGCGAGATCCGGGTCATTCTTGATCCGGCAGCGCTGCAGGCGCAGGGCATCACTGCCGCCGAGGTCAACCAGCAGCTTCGCCAGAGCAACATCAACGCGGCCGGCGGTCGGACCGAGGTCGCGGGTTCCGAGCAGAATGTGCGCGTGCTCGGAAATGCGCAGGACGCCTACCAGCTGTCGCAGACCCAGATCGCGCTTCCCGGCGGCCGCTTCGTGCGGCTTGCCGACCTCGGCCGCGTCGAGGATTCCTATGCCGAGCAGCGCTCGCTGTCGAAAATGGGCGGCCGCCAGGTCGTCACCTTCCAGGTGCAGCGTGCGAAGGACACGTCGGAGGTCAGCGACTACAACGCGACCTGGGACGAATTGCGCAAGATCGAGAAGGAGAACCCCAAGGTCCACTTCTCCGAGATCTTCAACACGGTCGATCACACCAAGGCGCAGTACAAGTCGGCCATGGAAGGCCTGGTCGAAGGCGCCATCCTGGCCGTCCTCGTCGTCCTCCTGTTCCTGAGGGACATCCGCGCGACCGTCATCTCGGCGCTCGCGATCCCGCTGTCAGCAATTCCTGCCTTCTTCTTCATGAGCCTGATGGGCATCACGCTGAACTTCATGTCGACGATGGCGATGGGCCTCGTGTCGGGCGTGCTCGTCGACGATGCGATCGTCGAGATCGAGAACATCGTCAGGCACATGCGCATGGGCA
>NZ_JAFAVR010000220.1 GCF_019242355.1 Sphingomonas sp.
GGAAACGACCAGCTCTCGGGCATCGAAAACCTTATCGGCTCCGCTTATTACGACGTGCTTGCCGGATCGAATGACGCGAACCTCATCGACGGCGGCGCCGGTGCGGACACCATGCGCGGCCAGGGCGGTGATGACACCTATATCGTCGACGACACGGGCGACCGGGTGCTCGAGACATCGAGTGGCGGCACCGACACCGTCCAGTCGTCCGTCAGCTACACCCTTGGCAATTATGTCGAGAACCTGACCCTGACCGGAAGCGCGGCGATCGACGGGACCGGCAACAGCCTCGCCAATGTCCTGACCGGGAATTCCGCCGCCAATGTCCTTACCGGAGGCAATGGCAACGACACCTACATCATCCAGAACGTCGACGATCAGGTCGTCGAGACCAGCGCCAGCGGCGGCGTAGACACCGTCCAGTCGTCCATTTCCTACGCGCTCGGTGCCAACGTCGAGAATCTGACCCTGACCGGAACCGCGCTCGACGGCACGGGCAATGGTCTGCGCAACGTCATCATCGGGAACGGAAGTGCGAACGTCCTCGACGGAGGCGTGGGAGCCGACACGCTGGAGGGCGGCTTCGGCGACGACACCTATGTCGTCGACAATAGCGGGGACCGCATCATCGAGCCGCATAACGACCTTGGCGGCACTCTCTACGGAGGGAACGACCTCGTCCAATCGTCCGTCTCGTGGAAGCTCGGCGCGGACCTGGAGAACCTGACCCTGACCGGGACAGCCGCGATCAACGGCACGGGGAACGACTCGGCAAACACCATCATCGGCAATTCCGCCGCCAACGTCATCAACGGCGGGGTCGGTGCGGACACGATGAAGGGCGGCGCCGGCAATGATACCTACATTGTCGACTATCTGCTGGACTCGGTTGTCGAACTGACGGGCGAGGGAATCGACACCGTCAAGAGTTCGATCAGCTATGTTCTCGGCGCAAACGTCGAGAACCTCGCGCTGACCGGCACCGGCGCAATCAACGGCACTGGCAACGCTCTTGCCAATACGATCTTCGGCAACGGCGCCGCCAATGTCATCGATGGCGGCGCGGGCGCCGACATCATGAAAGGCGGTGCGGGCGACGACGTCTATATCGTCGACAACTCGGGCGACCGGGTGAGCGAGACGTCGGCCGGCGGCCACGACGGCGTGCAAAGCTCCGTCAGCTTCGCGCTCGGGAGCTATATCGAGGACCTGACCTTGACCGGCACGGCTTCGGTCAACGGCACCGGCAACGATCTCGACAACTCGATCGTCGGCAATTCCGGCAACAACATCCTGGATGGCCGCGGCGGGGCCGACACGATGAACGGCGGAGCCGGCGACGACACGTACGTCGTCGATAACGTGAACGACACGATCTTCGACCTGGACGGCGGCAACGACACCGTGAAGAGTTCGATCAGCTTTTCGCTGGAAGGGTTGGTCTACGCCGACATCGAGAACCTGACACTCACCGGCACGGCCAACATCAACGCGACTGGCACCCAGGGCGCCAACGTGATCATCGGCAACAGCGGTGACAACGTCATCAACGGCAATACCGGCGGTGACACCCTGAAGGGCGGCGCTGGCAACGATACCTACATCGTTTACGGCGCGGACGACCAGGTTATCGAGGGATTCAACGCGGGGGTCGACACGGTCGATTCCCACGTGAGCTACACGCTCACAATAAATGTCGAGAACCTCACCCTCGAAGGGCAAGCTGCCAACGGCACGGGCAACAACCTCGACAATACGATCGTCGGGACCGTCGGCGACAACGTGCTCGACGGCAAGGGCGGGGCTGACATTCTGGAAGGCGAAGGCGGAAACGACACTTACATCATCGATAATCCCGGGGACCGGATTCTCTACTCCGATCCGGCGGGCGACAACACGGTGATCAGCTCGATCAGCTACACGCTGGGAACCAATCTAGACAATCTGGTCCTTTCGGGAACGAACTCCACTAATGGTACCGGCAACGCGCTCCAGAACGTGATCTTTGGGAACGACGCGGTGAATGTCCTGAGCGGCGCCGGAGGGGACGATTACCTGGACGGGGCCGGTGGCAACGACAAGCTGTCCGGCGGTGATGGCAACGACATCCTGATCGGCGGCGCGGGGATCGACACGCTGTCCGGTGGCGCGGGGACGGACGTTTTCGGCTTCGATGCCGCCCCCGCCTCAACGAACGTCGGCACGATCACCGATTTCTCGGCAACCGAGGACACAATCGCCCTGTCCCAGAGCGCGTTCGGGGGTCTCGCCCTTGGCGACCTGTCCGCGTCGGCTTTCCAGGCGGGGACCAGCGCCACCAGTTCAGCAACCCGCATCATCTATGACAAGGCGAGCGGCGATATCTACTTCGATCCCGACGGAACCGGATCGGCCGGCAAAGTCCTGTTCGCGAAGGTGACCGCGGGCACAATCCTCTCAGCAAGCAACTTCTACGTCGTCGACCTTTCCTCCTCGGCGCAGCCAGCGGGCACCGTTTCGACGAAGGTCGCTGCCGGCCAGGCGGTTCCGCATGCGGAGACAGGCTGGATCGGCCATTGGCAGCACGCGAACGACTTCGAGGCGCATTTGCACTCCACCCTGTCGGAAGCGCACCTGAGCTGGATCTGATCTTGAAGGCACGACCGGGGGCCGTGCCAGCCATCCGATGACTTGCTGACAGGTGGCCTGCCCCGTAAGGCGCAGGCCACATGACCCAATTCGACCTCACCGACGACCAGCTCCAGATCCAGGAGATGGCGCGCCGGTTCACCGCCGACGCCATCACACCAAACGCCGCGGAGTGGGACGAGAAGCACATCTTTCCCAAGGATACGATCCGGGAGGCGGCGGAGCTCGGCTTCGGGTCGATCTATGTTTCGGAGGAAAGCGGCGGGATTGGGCTCGGCCGGCTCGAGGCGGCCTTGATCATGGAGGCAATGGCCTACGGCTGCCCTTCGACCAGCGCGTTCATCTCGATCCACAACATGGCGAGCTGGATGATCGACCGCTTCGGCTCGGCCGAGGTGAAGCAGAAGTATCTGCCGTCGATGATCACGATGGAGCGGATGGGCAGCTATTGCCTGACCGAGCCCTCGTCGGGCTCCGACGCCGCGGCGCTGAAGACCAAGGCAGTGCTCGACGGGGACCATTACGTCGTGTCAGGCTCCAAGGCGTTCATCTCGGGCGGCGGCGAGAACGAGGTCTACGTGACCATGGTCCGCACCGGCGAGGACGGACCGAAGGGCATCAGCTGCCTGGTCATCGACAAGGACATGAAGGGCGTCAGCTTCGGCGCGCAGGAGAAGAAGCTCGGCTGGCATTCGCAGCCAACCGCTCAGGTCAATTTCGACGAGGTCCGAGTGCCCGTCGCCAACCGCGTCGGCGGCGAGGGCGAAGGTTTCCGGATCGCGATGATGGGGCTGGACGGGGGCCGCCTCAACATCGGCGCCTGCTCGTTGGGGGGCGCGCAGCGCTGCCTCGACGAAGCAGTGAAATATACCAAGGAACGCAAGCAGTTCGGCACCCCGATCGCCGACTTCCAGGCGACCCAGTTCACGCTTGCCGACATGGAGACCGAGCTCCAGGCGGCGCGCTACCTGCTCTATGTCGCCGCCGCCAAGGTGACGGCCAACGCGGCCGACAAGACGCGGTTCGCCGCAATGGCCAAGCGGCTCGCGACCGATACCGGCTCTGCGGTGGTCGACCGGGCACTGCAGCTTCACGGCGGCTACGGCTATTTGCAGGACTATCCCGTCGAGCGTTTCTGGCGCGACCTTCGGGTCCATTCGATCCTCGAGGGCACCAACCAGATCATGCGCGTCATCGTCAGCCGGGACCTCCTGCGCCAGTGAGCAGGGACGTCATCATCAGGGTCGACGCCGGCGTCGGGCGGATCCGGCTCAACCGGCCGAAGGCCATTCATGCGCTGACGACCGAGATGTGCGATGCGATGAGCGTCGCCCTCCTGGCGTGGCGTGACGACCCTGCCGTCGAAGTGGTGCTGATCGACCATTGCGAGGGCCGCGGCTTCTGCGCGGGCGGCGACGTCGTCATGCTCGCCCGCAGTGGCACCGAGAACGGCGAGCAGGCGAAGCGCTTCTTCTTCGCCGAATACCGGCTCAACCATCTGCTCTTCACCTATCCCAAGACCACGATCGCGATCATGGACGGGATCACGATGGGCGGCGGAGTGGGAATCTCGCAGCCCTGCGACTTCCGGATCGCGACCCAGGCGACGCGCCTGGCGATGCCGGAGACCGGGATCGGCCTGTTCCCCGATGTCGGAGGCGGCTGGTACCTGTCGCGGCTACCGGGGCGGGTCGGCCAGTTTATGGCGCTGACCGGCGCCCGGCTCGACGGCGCCGAGTGTCGCTACCTCAACCTCGCCACCCATTATGTCGAGCAGTCGGAGCTCGAGTCGCTGGTCGAGCGGGTCCTGAAGGCGCCTGGAAGGGCCAAGGGCGCGCTCGGCGCGGCATCGGCGCCGGTTCCTGAAGCGAAGATCGAGCAAAGCCTGCCGCAGATCACCCGCCTGTTCGCCTCGGACCGGCTGGAAGATGTGCTCGCCGCGCTTGAAGCCGAGGAGAGCGACTGGGCACGAAGCGAGCTCGCCACCGTTCGGTCGAAAAGTCCAATGTCCTGCAAGGTTTCCCTCCGGCTGCTCGCCGAGGGCGCGAGCCGGGCGAGCTTCGCCGACGAGATGCGCGCCGAATATGCGCTGGCGTCACGGGTCGTTCGTACCCACGATTTTCGAGAGGGGGTTCGAGCATTGCTGATCGACAAGGACAACAGCCCGCAATGGGACCCGGCAGCGCCCGAGGAGGTCACCGAGGAGATGCTCGACGTTCTCTTCGCGCCGCTTCCCGAACAGGAGGCCTGGACGCCCTTTCCGGAGGTCGAAGGATGAGCGACTACAGCACGATCCTGGTCGAGCAGCGCGGCGCGGTGACACTGGTTACCCTGAACCGGCCGCAGGCACTGAACGCCCTCAACGGCGAGGTGTTGAAGGACCTCATCACCGCTTTTGCCGCTTATGACGCGGACCCTGGCCAGCGCTGCCTGGTCCTGACCGGCTCCGAAAAGGCGTTCGCCGCCGGCGCCGACATCAAGGAAATGCAGCAGCAGCTGTTCGCCGACATGTATTCATCGGACTTCTTCGCCGGATGGGAAAAGGTCACGGCGACCCGCAAGCCGTGGATCGCCGCCGTCTCCGGCTATGCGCTCGGCGGCGGCTGCGAAGTCGCGATGATGGCGGACTTCATCATTGCGGCCGACAGCGCGAAGTTCGGACAGCCCGAGATCAAGCTCGGCGTGACGCCCGGAATGGGCGGCTCGCAGCGGCTCACCTGGGCGGTCGGCAAGGCCAAGGCGATGGAAATGTGCCTGACTGGCCGAATGATGGACGCTGGCGAGGCGGAGCGGTCCGGTTTGGTAGCGAAGGTCGTCCCGGCCGCGGATCTGCTTGAGGAAGCGCTCAAAACGGCCGGGCAGATTGCGGCGATGCCGCCGCTCGCGGCGATCGCAGTCAAGGAGATGGTCAACGCCGCCTTCGAAATTCCGCTCGGCCAGGGCATCCGTTTCGAGCGCCGTCTGTTCCACGGCCTGTTCGGCACCGAGGACCAGAAGGAAGGCATGACTGCCTTCGTCGAGAAGCGGCCGGGCGAGTGGAAGGGTAAGTGAAATGGCACGCATCGCATTCATCGGCCTCGGCCATATGGGCGGCGGGATGGCGCCGAACCTGGCAAAGGCGGGGCACGAGGTGCGCGCGTTCGACTTGAGCGAAGATGCGCTGAACCGCGCCATTGAGCGCGGTTGCACCGCTGCCGGCTCCGCCGCCGACGCCTGCAAGGACGCCGAGGTGGTCGTCACCATGCTCCCGGCGGCGAAGCATGTGCTCGACGTCTATCGCAACCACGTCTTCACGAACGCGCCGAAGTCGGCGCTGCTGATCGACTGTTCGACCATCGACGTCGGCTCCGCGAAGACGATCTCCGACGAGGCGGCGTTCGCCGGCTTTACCATGCTCGATGCACCCGTGTCGGGCGGGATTGCGGCGGCCGAGGGCGGCAGCCTGACGTTCATGGTCGGCGGATCGGACGAGGCGTTCGAGCGCGGCCGGCCCATCCTGGAGCCGATGGCCAAGGCCGTGATCCACGCCGGTCAGGCGGGCGCGGGCCAGGCCGCGAAGATCTGCAACAACATGATTCTCGGCGCGACCATGGCCGCGACCTGCGAGGCGTTCGTGCTCGCGCAGAAGCTCGGACTTGATTCGCAGACCTTCTTCGACATCTCGTCCAAGGCGTCCGGGCAGAGCTGGTCGATGACGAGCTATTGCCCGGTCCCGGGCGTCGGTCCGGAAACGCCGGCCGACCGCGGCTACGAGGGCGGGTTTGCTGCGGCGCTGATGCTCAAGGACCTGAAGCTCGCGGCGGAAGCGGCGCGGCAGGCTGGAGCCTATACGCCGATGGGCACCGAGGCCGAGGAGCTTTACCAGCGCTTCGTCGACCGAGGCGGCGGCGACAAGGACTTCTCGGGAATCATAAAGATGATCGACGACAGCTGGGTCGTGCCACAGGATTAGAAGAGGAGTGAGCATGCGCATTGCACTGTTTGCAACGACGACCGCCTTCGTTTTGCTGGGCGCGTGCGGAGGACCTCATGCCAACTCGTCCAACACGACTGCGGCGAACACCGGCAATTCGGCCTCGCCGCCTCAGGTTGCTGCAGGCAGTAATGCAGACCCGGACATGACCCCGGTCAGCGCCGACCAGGCCAAAACCGTTATGCACGAACGGCATGAAGGCATGGAAAGCATCGGCAAGACCACCAAGACGCTGAAGCGCGAACTCGACAGCAGTTCGCCCGACACGGCTGCGGTTCATGCCGCCGCGGCCCAGATGGCCGATCTGTCGAGCCAGGCGACGGGCTGGTTTCGCGCAGGTACCGGCCCGGACGTTGGCAAGACCGGTGCCAAGCCCGAGATTTGGCAGAACCCTCAGGACTTTGCCGTCAAAGTGCACGCCTTCCAGCAGGCCGCCAAGGCGTTCAATGTTGCGGTGATGTCCGGCGATGGTCCGTCAATCAAAACCAAGTTCGGTGAGCTCGGCCAATCGTGCCAGTCATGTCACGACAAATACCGGTCGGAGATGCACCACTGAGCTCACGCTTCAGCGGTAAGCAGCCAGTCTGGGACCTGCCGATCCGGCTGGTCCACTGGCTGCTTGCCGCTCTGATCGCCTTCAGCTGGTGGTCGGTCGAATATCACCACACCGGCTGGCACATCTGGTCGGGCTGCGCGATCCTCACGCTGCTGCTGTTCCGGGTGATGTGGGGCGTGGTCGGAAGCTCCACGGCGCGCTTCTCCGGCTTCGTCCGTGGGCCGGCGGCGATCCGCGACTATTTGCGCGGCCGCTGGACTGGGATCGGCCACAACCCGCTTGGCGCGCTCAGCGTGGTCGCGTTGCTGGGGGACACGGCCTTGCAGGTCGGGCTTGGCCTGATTGCCCAGGATGACGACGGGATCTACGCCGGTCCCCTTTCCGGACTGGTCAGTTCCGACACATCGGACTGGGCGCGCGGCGTTCATTCGGTCAACTTCTACGTGCTGCTCGGGCTGATCGCCCTGCATATCGGGGCAATCATCGTGTACCGCCTTCGCGGCCGCCGGCTGGTCGGGCCGATGATCACCGGCAAGGCGATCCTCGACCCCACCGCCGAACCCCTTCGTCCGGGCAAATGGTGGGCCGCCCTGCTCTGTCTCGCCGTCGGCGTCGCACTCACCCGCTGGGTGATCGCCGGAGTGCCGCCCTTCGGTCCTTGATCGCCGTCCGCCGCAGGGCCACATGGCGGCCATGCTGATCCGGACCGAGCAGACCCCCAACCCCGCGACGCGAAAGTTCCTGCCGGGCGAAATCGTCATGGACCAGGGCACGCGCGACTTCGCCGACGCGGACGCCGCAAAGGCTTCGCCCCTTGCCGCCGCACTATTCACGAGCGGCATGGTCGAGGGCGTGTTCTACGGGCGCGACTTCATTTCCGTCACCGCCGCGCCGGGCGTCTCGTGGAGTGACCTCGAGCCGCTGGTCCTGGAAACCCTGCTCGACCATTTCGTCGGCGGGGCACCCCTGTTCGCGCCGGGCAACGCCGCGGGAATCCATGTCGCGGACGAAAGCGGCTTCGAGGATGATGAAGCGGACGCCGACATCATCGACCAGATCAAGGAGCTGATCGAGACACGCGTTCGGCCCGCGGTCGCCCAGGACGGCGGCGATATCGTCTACAAGGGCTATCGCG
>NZ_JAFAVR010000231.1 GCF_019242355.1 Sphingomonas sp.
CCTGATCCAGCGCGACCAGGGTGTCGGCGACGTTCTGGAAGGCGGTCAGCACGGTTCCGCGATACTGTTCCGAGGACTGGGTATAGGCGGCGCGCGCGGCGCGCTCCTGATGCAGCTTGGCGCCGCCGTCGAAGATTGGGGCGAGCAGGGCGCCGTTGATGTTCCAGAAGCCTGTGCCCGGCCCGAAGATCTGCCCGATCGCAAGCGCATTGCTGCCGGCGTTCGCGGTCAGGCTGATGTTTGGCAGGCGGTTGGCGCGCGCGACCCCGATCTGGGCACTGGCCGCGTGCATATTCTCTTCGGCCTGGAGAACGTCGGGGCGCTGCCGGACGAGCGCGGACGGCAGGCTGAGCGGCAGGTTCGATGGCAGGGTCAAGCTGTCTAGCGTGAATCTGTCGCCCGCGGCATCGGCGGGGTAGCCGCCGGTCAGCACCGCGAGGAGATCCTTTTGCTGATCCCGTTGCTTGACCAGCGGCGGCAGGGTCGCCTCGAGCTGCGCCAGCTGCGTCTGCTGCGCGGCCACGTCCGGGCCGCCGATGTAGCCCGTCGACCGCTGGTACTGGAGCAGGCTCAGGGTCTCGCGGCCGATGCCTATGAGGTCGTTGGTCGCCGTGATCTGATCCTCGAGCGACGCCTCGGTGATCGCCGCCTCAGCAACATTCGTGCTGAGCGTGATGTCGGTTGCGATCATCTGATAGCGGCTCGCCTGCTCCTGCGCCGCGAGACCTTCGACCGTCCGCTTGTTCAATCCGAAGACGTCGGGCGTGTAGGACACGCTGAGGGTTGGCGTGATCAGGGAGTAGCTCGAGGAGTTGTTGGCCGGGACTGGCGCAAGGGTCGCCGACGGGTCCTTCTCGCGCGTGATGCTGGCCCCCGCGCTGACCTGGGGAAGATAGACGCCATGCTGCGCTCGAACATTCTCATGAGCGACGAGAAGCGCGGCCTGAGCGGCCTTGAGATCGGCATTGTTGGCGAGTGCGCGCTGGATCAGCGAATCGAGGGCCGCCGAATGGAACACGGTCCACCACTCGGCGGGAAGATCGGCGCCGGTGATGAAACGCTGCGCATTGCCGCCACCGACGCCCGGAGTCGCGACGGTCGATTGCTCCGGGTTGGGCGTGTATTGCGAGGCGGCGGGCGCGGCCGGCGTCTTGAAGTTCGGCCCGACGACGCAGCCGCCGACGAGGAACGGCGCAGCTAGCGTGAAGACGGCCTGCAGCCGGCGAAGGAACGAGATTGACCTCATGGGCGTGATCCGCAGCCTTCCGCGTCGCCAGGGCCCGGCTGCATAGCGCGCGACAGTATTACATAACAGTGCTGTTCAGCGCGGTGCCAAAGACCGGGCTTCGGGGCAAATTACATCGCTGTAATGCCTGGGGAAGTCGGCCGGCACGGGCATTCGACGAGGCCTCGGCATCTGGAAGCCTTTGCCACCTTCAAGCGTTTGAACCGCAACCTTGACCCCAGGAGATGCGATCATGCCTGCCAAGTCCGCAGCCCAGCAGAAAGCCGCCGGTGCCGCTCTGTCCGCCAAGCGCGGCGACACCTCGAAAAGCAGCCTCAAGGGCGCGTCCAAGTCGATGATGTCGATGAGCGAAAGCGAGCTCGAGAAAATGGCGCACACCAAGCGCAAGGGAAAGCCCGAGCACGCCGCGAAGAAGTAACTACAGCTTCTCGGTCAACTCCGGGACGATCTTGAACAGGTCGCCGACGAGGCCGATGTCGGCGACCTGGAAAATCGGCGCTTCCTCGTCCTTGTTGATGGCGATGATGGTCTTGCTGTCCTTCATCCCGGCCAGGTGCTGGATGGCGCCCGAGATGCCGATCGCGACATAGACCTGCGGAGCGACGATCTTGCCGGTCTGGCCGACCTGATAGTCGTTGGGTGCATAGCCGGCGTCGACCGCAGCGCGCGATGCGCCGACCGCGGCGCCGAGCTTGTCGGCGAGCGGGTCGAGGAGTGCGTGGAACTGCTCGCTGCTGCCGAAGGCGCGGCCGCCGGAGACGATGATCTTGGCGCTGGTGAGCTCCGGGCGCTCGCTTTCCGACGCCTCGGCGGAAACGAAGCTGCTGGTGCGGGGATCGCCGGCGGCTTCGACCTGCTCGACGGTGCCGGAGCCGCCATCCGCCGCCGCCTTGTCGAACGCGGTGGTGCGAACGGTGATGACCTTCTTTGCGTCCTTGGACTTCACCGTGGCGATCGCGTTGCCGGCGTAGATCGGGCGGGTGAAGGTGTCGGCGTCCTCGACGGAGAGAATGTCGCTGATCTGCATGACGTCGAGCAAGGCGGCGACGCGAGGGGCGATGTTCTTGCCGGTCGTGGTCGCGGGGACGACGAATGCGTCGTGGCTTTCCATCAGCCTCACCGCGATCGGCGCGACGGCTTCGGCGAGCTGATGCTCGAGTGCGGGGCCGTTGGCGATGTAGACCTTGCCGACGCCGGCGATCTTTGCAGCCGCCTGGGCGACGGCGTCCGCGTTGTTGCCGACCACCAGCGCGTTGACGTCGCCGAGCTGCGACGCAGCGGTCACGGTGGCGAGCGTCGCATCCTTGATGGCGCTGCCGTCATGTTCGACGAGAACCAGAACACTCATTTTGCAATCCCCAGACCCTTGAGCCGTTCGACCAGCTCGTCGACGCTGCCGACCTTGATCCCGGCCTGGCGCCTGGCTGGCTCGACGACCTTCAATGTCTCCAGTCGCCGGGCGACGTCGACGCCGTAGTCGCCGGGCGACTTGGTCGCGAGCGGCTTCGACTTGGCTTTCATGATGTTGGGCAGCGAGGCGTAGCGCGGCTCGTTGAGGCGGAGGTCTGTTGTGACGACCGCCGGCAGGTTGAGCTTTACCGTCTCGAGACCGCCGTCGACCTCCCGAGTGACGGTCGCGCTGTCGCCGAGCTCGACCTTCGAGGCGAAGGTGCCCTGCGGCCAGCCGAGCAGCGCGGCGAGCATCTGGCCGGTCGCGTTATTGTCGTCGTCGATCGCCTGCTTGCCGAGGATGACGAGCTGCGGCTTCTCCTCCTCGGCGACCTTGGCGAGGATCTTGGCGACGGCGAGCGGCTCGACCTCTTCATCGGTCTGGACGAGGATCGCGCGGTCGGCGCCCATCGCAAGCGCGGTGCGCAGAGTCTCCTGCGCCTTGGCCGGCCCGATCGAGACGGCAACGATCTCGCTCACGGCGCCTTTTTCCTTGAGGCGAATGGCTTCCTCGACAGCGATCTCGTCGAACGGGTTCATGCTCATCTTGACGTTGGCGAGGTCCACGCCGGACCCGTCCATCTTCACCCGCGGCTTCACGTTGTAGTCGATGACGCGCTTGACCGCGACGAGGACCTTCATGCTGTCGTTCCCTTCATCGGTTCGGCTTGCCCGGCCGCCTGGGCCAGGTCGCGGACGATCGTGTTGTGAAGCGCAAGGATGACGGGTTCGCCGCTATTGTCATCGACGACGGTGGTCATCAACGCGTTCATCGTTCCCGCCAACCGTCCTTTCGGGACATCGAGCGTCGGCGCGATGTGCAGCAGCGCGAGACTGCCTCCAAGCGGCCGAAGCTGCTCGACGCGCATCGCAACGCGGCTACCCTTGTAGATCGTCGTGAAGATGCGGTCGTGATTGTCGGCGATCGCCTGGCGCCCGCGCACGTGCATTCCAGCGACCGTCACGAAATCCGCGTCCTCGGCGAACGGCGCAGCGAAGGCCGTGCCGTCGCCGGCATTCCAGGCAGTCTGAAGCTGGGCGACGAGCGCTTCGGCCTGTTTGCGACTGATCAAGCCGCCACCGGCTCTTTCACTTCCGCGACGATCTTCCGGGCCGCATCGCCAAGATCGTTGGCGGCGATGATGGGCAGCCCTGAGTTCGCGAGGATGTCCTTGCCCTGCTGGACGTTGGTGCCTTCGAGGCGGACGACCAGCGGCACGCTCAGATGCACCTCTCGCGCCGCAGCGACGATGCCGTCGGCGATGATGTCGCAGCGCATGATGCCGCCGAAGATGTTGACCAGGATGCCCTTCACCGCGGGGTCGGAGAGGATAATCTTGAAGGCCGCGGTGACCTTTTCCTTCGAGGCGCCCCCGCCGACGTCGAGGAAGTTCGCGGGCTCCGCGCCTTCCAGCTTGATGATGTCCATCGTCGCCATGGCGAGGCCGGCGCCGTTGACCATGCAGCCGATCGAGCCGTCGAGCTTGATGTAGCTGAGGTCATACTTCGACGCTTCGATCTCGCTCGGGTCTTCTTCGCTGAGGTCGCGCAGCTCGGCCAGGTCCTTGTGGCGGAACTCGGCATTGTTGTCGAAGCCGACCTTGGCATCGAGGATCATCAACTCGCCCTTGTCGGTGACCGCGAGGGGGTTGATCTCGACCTGCGAGGCGTCGGTGCCGATGAACGCCTGGCAGAGGCCGGCGAGCACCTTGGCCGCCTGCTTGGCGAGATCGCCCTTGAGGCCGAGCGCGTCGGCGACCGCGCGGCCGTGGTGCGGCATCAGGCCGGTGGCCGGGTCGATGGTGATGGTGCGGATGCGCTCGGGTGTGTCGTGGGCTACCGTCTCGATGTCCATGCCGCCCTCGGTCGAGGCGACGACGGCGATGCGGCCGGTCTCGCGGTCGACGAGCAGGGCGAGATAGAATTCACGGGCGATGTCGACGCCGTCGGTGATGTAGAGACGCTGGACCTGCTTGCCGGCGGGGCCGGTCTGGACCGTCACCAGGGTCTTGCCGAGCATTTCCTCGGCGTTGGCGCGGACATCCTCGACCGATTTGGCGAGGCGGACGCCGCCCTTGGCGTCGGGGCCGAGCTCCTTGAACTTGCCCTTGCCGCGGCCGCCGGCGTGGATCTGCGCCTTGACGACCCAGAGCGGCCCGGGAAGCTTCTTTGCGGCCTCGACAGCTTCGTCGACGCTCATCGCGGCGAAGCCTGCCGGGACCGGCACGCCATATTTCGAAAGCAGTTCTTTGGCCTGATATTCGTGGATGTTCATGGCCGCGCCCTTAAGCAGATTGGGTGGCGCGATGCAAAGCGCGCGAGGACGCGGAAAGTCCCAAAGGTCCCCCTACCCACGCGCGCGAGAGCGGCATTCGCCTTGCGCGTCCGGCAACATGTCGAAGCAAAATCGATGGGTGGTCCTCATCGAGCCTCGCCTAAACCGGAACGGCTGCTGTAGGACAGGCATTCGCTCATGGCGGACGCGACAAGCCCCCCTTGCAAGATCATCCATGTCGACATGGACGCCTTTTACGCGTCCGTGGAGCAGCGCGACGCGCCCGAGCTGAGGGGCAGGCCGGTGGCCGTCGGCGGCGGGCATCGCGGAGTCGTTGCCGCGGCGAGCTATGAGGCGCGAAAGTTCGGCATCAGGTCGGCGATGCCTTCGGTGACAGCGAAGCGGCGATGTGCGGAGCTGATCTTCGTCAAGCCGCGGTTCGACGTCTATCGCGCCGTGTCGCAGCAGATCCGGGCGATCTTCGCGGAATATACGCCGCTGATCGAGCCGTTGAGCCTGGACGAGGCCTATCTCGACGTGACCGAGGACCGGCTGGGCCTTGGAAGTGCGCGGGCGATCGCGGAAGACATCCGGCGGCGCATCAGGGAGGAGACCGGGCTGACCGCGTCGGCGGGCGTCAGTTATTGCAAGTTCATCGCCAAGCTCGCCTCCGACCATCGCAAGCCCGACGGGCTGACGGTGATCACGCCGGAGCGCGGGGCGGAGTTCGTCGCCTCCCTGCCGGTCGCGCGGTTCCACGGCGTCGGGCCGGTGACCGCTCGCAAGATGAAAGGGCTGGGAATCGAGACTGGCGCCGACCTCGCGGCTTGGAGCCTGACGCAACTGCAGGCGCATTTCGGAAGCTCGGCCGACTGGTACTGGCGCATCTGCCGCGGCATCGACGAGCGCGAGGTCAAGCCCGATCGCCCCTACAAGTCGGTCAGCGCCGAGCGAACCTTCGACGAGGACCTGGTCGACCTCGAGCGGCTGTCGGCGGAGCTCGAACGCATTGCCGGCTACGCCTGGGAGCGAGTCAAGCGGGCCGAAGTGAGCGGGCGGACGGTGACTCTCAAGGTCAAATATGGCGACTTCACCCTGATCACCCGGTCGAAGAGTTTTGCGTCGGATGTCAAGGACATAGAGGCATTTACCGCCGCCGGGCAGGGGCTCCTGCGGGCGCTGTTCCCGCTGCCCAGGGGGATTCGCCTGCTCGGGCTCGGACTTCATAACCTGAATGAGTCCGGCGGCGAGCCAAGTGCCCAGCTTGGGCTGGAAATCTGAATTGAGTTGTGATATAAAATTGTCACAGAAAGCCGGCCGCATCCCGCGCCGGTTTCGATAACTCGCAGGAAGCGGACCAGCAGCGAAGCCACGGCCAATGGTCGTTATGGGGGACGGCGCGGACGTGTCGGCTCGCTCTGCCGCAAAATGAAAGGTGAGCAATGGCTACACAGGCGCTTAGCTTCGACGTTGGCGATTATGTCGTGTACCCCAAGCACGGTGTCGGCCGGGTCGTCGAGCTTCAGAGCACCGAGATCGCAGGTTCCCGTCTCGAGCTCTATGTGCTTCGGTTCGAAAAGGAGAAGATGACCCTCCGCGTTCCGATGAACAAGGCGGACTCGGTCGGGATGCGCAAGCTGTCGTCGGACAAGACGATGAAGGACGCGCTGGAGACGCTGAAGGGAAAGCCCAAGGTCAAGCGCACCATGTGGTCGCGCCGCGCGCAGGAATACGAAGCGAAGATCAATTCGGGCGACCTGACGTCGATCGCCGAAGTGACCCGCGACCTGTTCCGCCCCGACGACGCTCCGGAGCAGAGCTATTCCGAGCGGCAGATCTTCGAGGCCGCCTCGTCGCGCCTGGCCCGTGAGCTTGGCGCCATGGAGCAGACCGACGAGAAGGCGGCTCTGGCGAAGATCCTCGACATCCTCAACAAGGCGGTGTCGGTTCACCAGAAGGCCAAGGAGCCGGCCTGAGCCGCCGCGCTTTCTCCGATCATGATCAGGGCGCGTCCTTCGGGGCGCGCCCTTTTCGTTTGCGCTACAGGTGCAGCGCTGTTATAGGAGAGTAGGACACCAACAGGAGGCGAGCGGATGCGCAAGGCAGTGGCGATCGGGGTTCTGGCGGCGGCCGCAGTGCTCGCGGCATGTACGCAGGCGCGCAGCGAGGATGCCGGGCCGTCGGTATCGCGCAACTATTCGGTCGGTGGATTCAGCGCCATCGAGGTCGCTGGTCCCTATGAGGTCCAGGTCCGCACCGGCGCCGGCCCGAGCGTTGCGGCGAACGGGCCCCAGAAGATGATCGACCACATGGTCGTCGAGGTGAGGGGCGACAAGCTGCTCATTCATCCCGAGGAGCAGCACGGCTTCTTCCACATGGGCTGGACCTTCAACGGCAAGGTGCGAGTCGCCGTCACGGTGCCGCAGCTTCAGGGCGCCACCATCGCCGGGTCGGGAGACATCAAGGTCGATCATGTCCAGGGCCCCGGCTTCGAAGGAACGGTCGCCGGCTCCGGCAACCTCGGCCTCGATTCTCTCGACGTGCAGAACCTGAAGCTGGCGATTGCCGGATCGGGAGGCGTCAAGGCGGCGAGCGGACGCGCACAGTCCGTGAAGTACGAGATCGGCGGGTCGGGGGACATCGACGCGCGCGGCGTCCAGGCGCAGACCGCCGACGTGTCGATCGCTGGATCGGGCAGCGTCGCGGCTCATGCCACCAGCACCGCCGAGGTCAGCATCATGGGATCGGGCGACGTCGACGTCAGCGGCGGCGCCAAATGCTCAATCACCAAGCAGGGTTCGGGCAGCGTTCGTTGCGGCTGAGCTTGAGGGCCTTTTAAGGATCGTGCAGGAAGGTGAGGGTATGCGCATTGCCCTCCTTCTTGCCGCCTCCAGTGCGGCCATTGCCTGCGCCGTTCCGGCAACAGCCGCGACGCGCAACTTCACCGTGACTGGCTTCGAGCAGGTCCGGGTGGAAGGGCCGTTCCGAGTCAAGCTGGCGACCGGGGTGCCCCCGTCGGCGAGCGCCACCGGACCGCAGGCGGCGCTCGACCGCGTGGCCATCGACGTCATCGGCCGAACGCTCGTCGTTCACAGCGACGTGTCGGCGTGGGGCGGAGATCCCGACTCGAGCGATGGTGGCCCGGTGGAGATCAGCATTGGCACGCACGATCTCAGCTCGGCGGCGCTGACCGGTTCGGGACTGCTTCAGATCGACTCGGTGACGGCTCTGTCGTTCAAAGGCTCTGTGCAGGGCTCTGGCGAGATCGACATTGCGAAGGCTGACGTCGACCAGCTCAGCATGGATCTTACGGGGACCGCGAGCGCCAGGGTGACGGGCAAGGCGGGAACCCTGACCCTGACGACGCGCGGATCATCGGCGTTCGACGGATCGGCACTCAGCACGAAGGACGCCACCCTCACTGCCGAGGGCGCCGCGACCGTCAAGGCGCTGGTCACCGACTCGGCGACGATCCGGGCGTCGGGCCCGGCGAGCATTACGCTGAGCGGCAATCCGGGTTGCACCACCCGCGCCGGCGGATCGGCCAGCGTCGTCGGCTGCAAGACCTCGTCTCAGTGAACGGCGGCGGCCGCCTCCACGCCTGACAGGAACGTCCACAGGGCCGCTGCCAGTTCCCCGGCGGCCTCGAGCGCCTCCGACTGCTCCGCCTCGGGCAGCCGGTCGAGCAAGGAGCGGCAGACCGAGCTGTGCTCGACGTCCGCCGTCTGGTGGACCTGGAGGAAGCGCAGCGTCGGCTCGTCATTGATGCCGTAGCGGTCGATAAGCCCGTCGATCTTCGCGGAAGCCACGGCCGGGAACTGGCTTTCGTAGGCATAGAGCGCGCCAAGGCCGGACGCGTAGGAGGCGCGCGACAGTCGGCGGAAGGTCGCGATGAGGGCCTCGGTCTCGGGGTTGAGCGCCTGGGCGCGCACCGCATCCTCGCTTTCGCCAAGGCCGCACGCGAACATGAGCCAGAGGCTCGCGTGATCCTGCTTGCCCGACTCGAGTCCCTCTTCTTCGGCGAGGTTCTCGGCGAGCATTCGGCGCCCGTCGCGGTCGGGGCAGACGCTGTGCACGGCGCTGACCGCGCGCGGGAAAGCCTCGACATGGTGGAAATACTGGCGGGAGTAAGCGCGCAGCGTGTCGAGCGGGAGCCCGCCCTCGGTCCACGCCTGGTAGAAGGGGTGTCCGAGCATGGCGTGCCCGGCGACCTTGGCGTCGATGCGCTGCGATAGGGTTGGATTGATCATGGCCGCCTCCCTGATGGTGAGCAGCGGCTGATACCGTCGGCTGGCCGACTATACCAGAGCCAGAGCGGCGAGGCGGCCGTAAAGCTGCGGCGGAAGCGCCCCCATGCCGCTGCCGTCGCCGTCCGCGGTCGGCGCGTCTGCGTCTTCCAAGTAGCGCCAGCCCTGGTGCGCGCGGCGCGGAACAGGCGAAATCGCGACAAGGTCGGCCGAGCAGACAATGTCGATGCGGCCGTCAGCGCGGTCTTCAAGCCGGAGTATTTCCTGCCGCGCGATCAGCCGGTGCTTGACGATCCAGTGGAGCGAACCGCCGATAAGCTCGGCTGAGCGCTTCGGGCGCATGCGGGTGACGACGCGGACTTCGCCGGAAACGGCGCGGCCGGCGATCCGGCTCTGCAGCATCGCGAGGTCGCGGCAGGCGAAGGCGACCTTGGTCAGATGAACGTTCGGCACATCGTCGAAATGGCGACCATCGCCATGATTCGCAATCGCTTAGCGGCCTAGACCGGCGAGTGCGGCAAGGCCGAGGAAGCTGAAGAAGCCGGTCACGTCGGTGACCGTGGTGACGAACACCGCCGACGAAACGGCTGGATCGATGTCGAAGCGGTCGAGCGTGACCGGAACGAGAATTCCCGCGAGGCCCGCTGCCAGATTGTTGATGACCATGGCGATGCCAATCACTGCCCCCAGCAGGAAGCCGTGCGGAGTCGGGTGAAGAACCCCGAATACCAGTGCGACGCCGCCGCCGATCAGCACGCCAAGCGACAGGCCGTTGGCCATGGCGATCGTCAATTCACGCCCGAATGCGCGGACCGTGTTCGATTCAGTCAATTGATTGGTCGCAAGCGCCCGAACCGCGACGGCCAGCGTCTGCGTGCCGGCGTTGCCGCCCATGCCGGCGACGATCGGCATCAGCACGGCGAGCACCGCATATCGCCCGATCTCACCCTGGAAGAGGCTGACGACGCTGGCGGCGAGGATCGCCGTGCCAAGATTGATTACCAGCCAGAACAGCCGCCGGCGGACGGTCAGCGGCACCGGCTCGTTGATGTCGCCTTCGCCCGCGCCCGACAGCAACAGGACGTCCTCGCCGGCTTCCTCCTGGATGATGTGGACCACATCGTCGACGGTGATCATGCCGACCAGCCGGCCGCTGTCGTCCGTGACCGCGGCGGAGACGAGCGCATATTTCTGGAAGCGGAGGGCGACGTCTTCCTGGTCCATGTCGACCGGGATCAGGGTTTGCTCGCGCGCCATGATGTCTGTCACGGGCGTCGTGCGGTCGGTGCGCAGGATGGTCGAGAGCTTGCAGGTGCCGACCGGATGGTGGGATGCGTTGACGACGAACACTTCCCAGAAGTCGGCCGGCAGGTCCGCGGTCGAGCGGAGATAGTCGATGACCTGGCCGACCTTCCAATGTTCAGGGACCGCGCACAGGTCGCGCTGCATCAGGCGGCCGGCGGATTCCTCGGGATAGGAAAGCGCTTCCTCGACCGCGGCGCGGTCGTCCGGCTCCATCGCGCGCAGCACGGCCTGCTGCTCGTCGCGGTCCAGGTCCTCGATCAGCGCGACGGCGTCGTCGGTGTCGAGCTGGCCGGCGATGTCGGCGACCTGCTGCGGCTCCATCTCGTCGAGGAGGTCCTCGCGGACGTGCTCGTTGAGCTCGGCGAGGACGTCGGGGCTGATGATCCCGGCAAGCGCCTTGACGAGACCTTCGCGCTCGTCGCGGCGGGCAAGCTCGATGAGGTCGGCGACGTCGGCGGGATGGAGCGGCTGGACGAGGCGACGCGCGGTCTCGTCGTCGCCAGCCTCGACGGCGTCGAGCACCTTGCTGACGAAGCCGGCGCGGAGACGATCCTCCTCGTCGATGGCGGAGGCGTCGGGGTCCGCCGGGGCGGCGGTGGCGATATTCTCGCTCTCGCTCATCCTCACCCCCGAAATGCCTGACGCCGTCGCGAACGTCCTCCTATTGCCGGGCGGACTCTGGCGCAAGCGGGCGAGGCTTCCTAAATCGCCGCCTCAACGTCACACGATTGGAGTGAACCATGGCCGACGCCGACCGCCTGACCCTGAAACTTTCGAGCGGCGGCGACGTCGTCATCAGGCTCCGGCCGGACCTTGCGCCGGGCCATGTCCAGCGCATCACCGAACTCGCCAGCAGCGGCTTCTACGACAATGTGCCGTTCCACCGGGTGATCCCGGGCTTCATGGCGCAGGGCGGCGATCCGACGGGGACGGGCACCAGCGGCTCGAAGCTGCCGAACCTCAAGGCCGAGTTCAGCCGCGAGCCGCACGTGCGCGGCACCGCGTCAATGGCCCGCACGAGCGACCCCGACAGCGCCAACAGCCAGTTCTTCATCTGCTTCGATGACGCCCGCTTCCTCGACGGCCAGTACACCGTCTGGGGCCAGGTCGAGAGCGGAATGGAGCATGTCGACGCCCTGCCCAAGGGCGAACCGCCGCGCGAGCCGGGGCGAATCGTCTCCGCGACAGTTGGCTGATCGCGCGCATTCCACTGCTTTCCCGATCCGATTGAACCCCCGCGGCGTCGCGCCGTTAATGGCGCGGGGCTGACGCGGGATCAGGAGCAATAATGGCTGAAACCGACACGATCGATCGCGTGACCTCGCGCAAGGTGCAGGTGGCAAGCCTGCCGCCCGGCGACAGCGGGCGCGGCTTCGCCCGGCTGCCGCTGGCAACGATGAAGGCGATCGGAGTCGACGAGGGCGACGTGATCGAGATTGTCGGCAAGCGTTCCACCGCCGCGGTTGCCGTTCGTCCTTACGGAGAGGACGAGGGGATCGACATCATTCGGCTGGACGGCCTGCAGCGCGCCAATGCGGGCGTCGGCTCGGCCGATTTCGTCGAGGTGCGCCGAGGCGAGGCAAAGCCAGCGACCAAGGTGGTGTTCGCGCCGGCGCAGCCGAACGTTCGTCTCGAGGGCTCGGCCGATGCCTTGAAGCGGACTTTCGCGGGGCGCCCGCTGACCGAAGGCGATACCGTCGCCACGACCGGGCACCAGCGGCTCAATGCCGACATGCCCGAGCCCATCCGGCAGATGCTCAACGCTCCGGCCTTTGCTCTCCAGGAGCTGCGGCTGGTCGTTGTTTCGACGACGCCCAAGGGCATCGTCCGTATCGATGCCAAGACCGTCGTCGACCTTCTGCCGGAATATACCGAGCAGGACGGCGAGCGGCGCGCGGACGTTACCTATGACGACCTCGGCGGCATGCGCGACACGATCGACGCGCTTCGCGAAATGGTCGAGCTGCCGCTCCGGCACCCGGAGCTGTTCCAGCGGCTTGGCGTCGATCCGCCCAAGGGTGTCCTGCTGCATGGTCCGCCCGGCACCGGCAAGACGCTGCTGGCCCGCGCGGTCGCCAATGAAAGCGATGCCAAGTTCTTCCTGATCAACGGCCCCGAGGTGATGGGCTCGGCCTATGGCGAAAGCGAGCGGCGCCTTCGAGAGATTTTCGAGCAGGCCTCGCAGGCCGCGCCGTCCATCATATTCATCGACGAAATCGATTCGATCGCGCCCAAGCGCGGGCAGGTGACGGGAGAGGCAGAGAAACGGCTGGTCGCGCAGCTTCTCACCCTCCTCGACGGCATCGAGCCGCGGCAGAACCTGGTGGTGATCGCTGCGACCAACCGTCCGGACGCGATCGACGAGGCGCTTCGCCGGCCGGGCCGCTTCGATCGCGAGATCGTCGTCGGCGTTCCCGACGAGCCTGGCCGGCGCGAGGTGCTGGGAATCCACACCCGCGGGATGCCGCTGGCCGCGGACGTCGACCTCAATGACCTTGCCCGCCGGACCTACGGCTTCGTCGGCGCCGACCTGGCAGCGCTGACCCGCGAAGCGGCTCTCGAGGCGGTGCGGCGGATCATGCCGAAGCTCAATCTTGCCGAGGACGTCATCCCGACCGAGGTGCTCGACACCCTCTCGGTCGAACGCAACGACTTCGACAATGCGCTCAAGCGCGTGCAGCCGTCGGCGATGCGCGAAGTGATGGTCGAGGCGCCGACCATCGGCTGGGCGGATATCGGTGGCCTCGATGAGCCGCGCGACCGGCTGAAGGAAGGCGTGGAGCTTCCGCTCAAGCATCCCGAGGCGTTCCGGCGCCTGGGCATCCGACCCGCCAAGGGATTCCTCCTTTATGGGCCGCCGGGAACCGGGAAGACGCTGCTCGCCAAGGCGGCGGCGCGCGAAAGCCAGGCGAATTTCATCGCCACCAAATCGTCGGACCTGCTCAGCAAATGGTATGGCGAGAGCGAACAGCAGATCGCGCGCCTGTTTGCCCGGGCCCGGCAGGTGGCGCCGACGATCATCTTCATCGACGAGCTAGACAGCCTCGTGCCTGCGCGCGGCGGCGGGCTTGGCGAACCGCAGGTGACGGAGCGGGTGGTGAACACGATCCTTGCCGAGATGGACGGCCTCGAGGAACTTCAGAACGTTGTCGTGATCGGTGCGACAAACCGGCCGACGCTGATCGATCCGGCGCTGCTTCGCCCCGGCCGGTTCGACGAGCTGATCTATGTCGGCACTCCGGATGCGGCCGGACGCGCGCGGGTCCTTGCGATCCACACGCGGCACATGCCGCTTGCGAAGGACGTCGATCTCGAATCGCTTGCCCAGCGGACGGAGCGGTTCACCGGCGCCGACCTCGAGGATCTGGTCCGCCGAGCGGGCCTGACCGCGCTTCGCCGCGGGCTCGACGCGGGCGAGGTCACGATGGCCGACTTCGAAGCCGCGCTGACCGAAACCCGTGCGTCCGTCACGCCGGAGATGCTCGACGAATATTCGCGCATCCGGGAAACGCTGAAGAGCGATGCGGTGCGGCCGAGCGGCGGCATCGGCTTCGTGACGCCCGGGATGCTGCGGGCACGGCCCGGCGGCAAGCCGGACTAGCGGTGCGCCGGTCTCCATCCCTTCCGGCGAGCGCTTCGCCGCAAGCCGGCCGCGGCGAAGCGCCTGCGGGCAAAGCTGAACTTGCCAAGCGGCGGCGCATGCGCCAACGCTCGCGGCCTTTGCGATCCGACACGGAGCATCCATGACAGTTTCTTCCGCGCGCGCATTGAAGGGCCCGGGGCGGCTGACCCGGCGGCGAACCCGCCGCGGCGCGAACCCGCAATGGCAATTCCTGCGCGGGTTCCTGAAGCATCCCGTGATGGTCGGATCGATCATCCCGTCGAGCCGCAGGCTCATCAACCGGATGCTTGGGCCGGTCGATTGGGAAAACACGAAACTGTTCGTCGAATATGGCCCCGGCGTCGGCACGTTCACGCGTCCGATCCTGGAGCGGCTGCCCGCGGACGCGACGCTCCTGACCATCGATACCAACCCGGAGTTCACGAGCTACCTCAAGGAGTCGATCGACGACGAGAGGCTGGTGGCGGTCAACGGCTCGGCTGCGGACGTCGCCAAAATCCTTGCCGACCGGGGCTTCGACAAGGCCGATTACGTGTTGTCCGGCCTGCCCTTTTCGACCCTGCCGCCGGGCATCGGCGACGCGATCGCCAAGGCGACGGGCGAGGTCGTCCGACCGGGCGGGGCGTTCCTGGTCTATCAGTTCAGCCCGAAAGTGCTCGACTTCATCAAGCCGCATTTCGACCGGATCGACCGCGGCTTCGAGTGGATCAACGTGCCGCCGGCGACGCTGTTCTGGGCGTGGCGGGAATCGAAGAAGGACTGAGGCCCTAGGGCACCCGGAGCGCCAGCCGCCGCGTCACGGTATAGTCCAGCGACGTCACCAGGAACCAGCCGATCCGCCAGCGCAGTCGCTGCGTCCACGTCGCGCGCTGCCTGTACAGCTCGGGCGTGATCTCGAGGCAGTCGCCGAGCTCGTGCTCGAAATAGCTTCGCATCATGATCGCGAAATCGGGATCGCGGACGCGCAGCATCATCTCCATGTTGAGGTAGAGGCTGCGAAGGTCGAAGTTCGACGAGCCGATGTGGACGATGTCGTCCATGACGAGCAGCTTCGAATGGACGTTGGTCGGTTGGTATTCGAAGATCTGCACTCGCCGCTTCATTAGCCGTGCGTAGGTGCTTCGCGCCGCGTCGACGGTCGGCGGATTGTCTGACTTGCACGGGATGATGACCCGCGCCCGGCCGCGCGCGGCGACTGCGCCGATGCGTTTCAGCGTCCCTCCCAGCGGCGCGAAATAAGCGACGATCATCTCGAGGTCGCGGGCCTTGGCGAGGTCGTGGAGGGTCGCGATCCCCCAAGGCGACTTCAGCTGCATCGGGCCGCCGAACAGCCATTGCAGCTGGCCCTCATGCTCGCTGTAGTTGCGGACCACGGCGCGCAACGTCTTGAGGCGCGAACCCTTGGCCAGCGACCAGGTCATCAGCGCGTCGTAGTAAGGCACCAGGCGCGCTGCGGCGGGGCCTTCGACCATCAGGCCGATGTCGCGCCAGCCGCCCACCGCGCGGTCGGCGAAATAGCTGTCGGCGATGTTGAAGCCGCCGATGAGCACGCGGGCTTCGCCGGTCTCTCCGTCCGCCAGCGCCAGCTTCTGGTGGTTGCGTAGCAGGTAGCGGCGGCCGTAGGCCGGGTTGAACCGGCAAAAGCGCGCGCCGCGCTCGTGAAGCTCGCGGAAGTAGGTCTCTGGCGTGTGACTGCTGCCGAAGCCGTCGATCAGCAGCGAGACGGCGACGCCGCGATCGATCGCGCGCAACAAGGCGTCGCGCACCTTCTCGCCACTGCCGTCGGCCGTGTAGATATAATAAAGCAGCCGAAGCGACTGCCTTGCGCCGTCGATCAGCTCCAGCAGCCGAACGAAGCGCTCCGGTCCATCGGGCAACAGAGTCAGGCGGTTTCCATCGATGGTGAGTGACCGGTGCCCGTCCGCCATGCGGCTCGTGTGGCGACGGGGAAGGTTCAAGGCAAGGGCGAGTGCGGCAACAGGTGCGATGTGGCCACTTTTGTTGACTTTCGACAGGGCCGTCCCTAACTCGCCGGCTTCCCTATCGTTGATGATGGCTTGCGAGGCGACGAATGGCGCGCGTTACGGTTGAAGATTGCGTCGACAAGGTGCCGAACCGGTTCGACCTGGTCCTGCTCGCGGCGCAGCGCGCGCGGCAGATTTCTTCGGGCGCCGATCTGACTATCGATCGCGACCGGGACAAGAACCCGGTGGTCGCCCTGCGCGAGATTGCCGACGAGACGGTCCGCCCGACCAACCTCAAGGAAGCCGTCATCGGCAGCCTTCAGAAGGTGCGCGTGGACGAGGAGGACGAGACCGAGGAGCTGGCGTCGCTGAGCGATGCCGCCGAGGCTTTGCGCCTGACCGCCGCGGCTCCGCCGCGACCGAGCCCGTCCGGCGGCGACTACGAGTAATCGAGCGGCGGCCCTGTTGAGACGGGCTCGCGGCGTTCTTGCAAAGACCTGAGCTGTCTATTCGGCGGCCTGCCGGGCGTTTCCAGCGTCGTCCTGAGCCACCCAGACGAGTTCGCCTCGACGTAGGGGCCGCCCGTCATGGGCGTGGACACAGAGCTTGCGGATGGGTTTGCGGTCACGCCGGTCGGCGAGGACAATCCCCGGATTGCCATGGCCCCAGTCCTCGCCCCATTGCCTGAGCGCGACGATCACGGGCATCAGCGCCGCGCCCTTTTCGGTGAGCGAATAGATCACCTTGCGGCGGTCGGACGAGTCTGACCGCCGTTCGAGGATGCCGCCGGCCACCATCTTCGCCAGCCGGTCCGAAAGGATGTTTCGGGCGATTCCCAGGCCCGCCTGAAATTCCTCGAAGTGGCACAGGTCGTTCAACGCCCCACGCAGGATCAGGAACGCCCACTTCTCGCCGACGAGTTCGACGGCGGCCGGAATGGGGCACGAGAGCGCCGCCTCCCGGAACGCATCGATCCGTGTCTGCTCGCGGTCTGCGGGCACGCCCCTTCTCCCAAGCCCTTCGAATCGCATGAAAGCACAAGCAAGGACGAATGGAAAGTTGCCATCTGCAACGAAGAATTCACGACTTGCACCGCGAGCTGGCGAGCCGACGGTCGTTTCGCGCTTGCGCAACATGGCGGACTGCCACCATCTAGGCACCGTGCTGAGGCAATATGAGTTGGTCGAAAAGGTCCGGTCCTACGATCCGGATGCTGACGAAAGCCTGATCAATCGGGCGTACGTCTTCTCGATGAAGGCGCATGGCGCGCAGAAGCGGGCGTCGGGCGACCCCTATTTCAGCCATCCGATCGAGGTCGCGGGAATCCTCACGGACTTGAAGCTCGACGACCAGACCATTGCCACGGCGATCCTCCACGACACGATCGAGGATACCGTCGCAACGCCGCAAGAGATCGAGAAGCTGTTCGGCAAGGACGTGGCGCGGCTGGTCGACGGAGTGACCAAGCTCAGCAAGATCGAGGCGCAGTCCGAGAACGAGCGTGCCGCCGAAAACCTTCGCAAGTTCCTGCTTGCGCTGTCGGACGACATCCGGGTGCTGCTGGTGAAGCTCGCCGACCGGCTGCACAACATGCGGACGCTTCATCATATTCCGAATGAGGAGAAGCGCCGACGAATCGCGCGCGAGACGATGGATATC
>NZ_JAFAVR010000097.1 GCF_019242355.1 Sphingomonas sp.
CAGGGAGAAGTTCCCCAGACCGCCGAACCGGCGCGAGTAAGCCGCCGAAACGTCGATACCGTCCGTCTTGTCGCCGCCGACGTTATGCGAAATGTCGGTCACGTAGCCGTCCGGAGACAGCCACAAGGAACCTGCCGCGTTGCGGTGGATGAGCGCACAGGACGGCGCCACAGCCGTCAGCGACGTGGTGTTGGCAACGCAGTCCGCCAGGATCGCATCCGCGCCAAAGGGTTGGATCGCGTCTGTGATCTTGATGTTCCAGTAATCGACAGTCAGCGCGAACCTCGGAATGAAGCTCGGCTGGAGGACGACGCCGACAGTCTTCGTGGTCGCCTTTTCCGGAATCAGGTTCGGGTTGCCGCCGATCAGACCATTATACTGGGCCGCCGGGTTGGGCGGAGTAGCCAGACCGACGCCGAGGCCCTGGGCGCGGCAGCCGTAATCCGTTTCGGCGATCGTGATGCCGGCGCACGGGTCCGTGCCGCCATCGAGCGCCACGATCTGGGGCCCGAACAGCTCCTGAATGTTCGGCGCACGAGCCGCCCGGTTGTAAGCCGCGCGGAAGCGGATATCCCGGATCGGAGCGAACTCGCCGGACAGGTTGTAGGTGTCGGTGCTGTACTTGCGGCCTTCGCTCGTCTTGTACGAAGAGTGACGATAACCGCCGTGCAGCGAGAGATCGTACACAAACCCGTGCTGGATGAGCGGAACCTGCACTTCGCCGAACAGCTCGTTGACGTGGAAGGCGCCATTGATCGGGAGAGTCGGCGCGCCCTGGCCCGTCAGATCGCCCAGCTGGAATTCCTGGTCAGGATTCAGGACCAGGCCTTCCTTGCGATATTCGTAGCCCGCGTTGAAGCCGATGCCGTCCGTAGCCCACGGGGACTTCCAGCCCATGTTGCCGAGGTCACCGGTGAAGTCGACGTGAGCGATCTGCTCCGTCGTCCGGCCCGTGATGACACCGGAAACGGTCAGGTAATTGACCGAGGCCGCGGAAGGCGTGCCGAAGAGATCGTACGGAACGCAGTTCGGATCGGTTCCGGCGAGAACCGAACGGCACTCGATGGTCGTTCCGGGATCGGTAGCCGTGTACAGCGCGCCGGTCGCGGGATTGATCGTGTTGCCGTTGGCGTCGACGCGCACGGCGTTCAACGCATTCACCAGCCGCTGAGCCGAGAATTCGTTCTTGTAGACCTGCTGATACTCGGTCCGGCCGTACTGATAGTATGCGTCGTACGAGAAGACGTCGCTGAGATCGCCCTTCGCACCGAGCACGCCGTGGTAGGTGGTGTGAGTCAGGTCGGCGACACGGTTGCCGCCTTCGACGTTACGCCGAAGGACGTTCAGGTAGGCTTCCTGATACGTATTGCCGCGCGCATCGAAGAAGGTGAGCGGCGGAGCATCCGGTCCGACCGTGCCGCTGCCCGGCAAACCGGTGTTGAATCCAGCGCCGACAGGTAGCGGGAACGTTCCCAGGAAACCGTTGATCAGGTTCGAGTCGTTGCAGATCGTCGTCTTCTGCGAAGCACTGAGGAACGGATTGTCGCAGTTGATCGTGTAGGTGTTCGCGAAGTCGCCCGACGGAGCGATCTGCGCAAGCGTGTGGTCGTCCATGAACATGAACTCGAGGTACGGCTTGAACGCCGGGCTCACCTCATAGTTCGCGAAGACACCCGCCGTGTAGCGCGTGTCGGGCCGCTGGAAGTAGTTGAACGGCGCGAAGTTGAATGTGTTCGGCGCGCCGAGCGTTCCACCCGGGCCAACGCCCGATTCCGTCGAGCTGCCCTGGCCGGGGATGTAATAGAGCAGGTTCGCGGGATCCGCGAAACCCGAGCCACCGCACTTCACGGGGTCGCCCGCGCCGCTGATGCCGCAAGAGCTGTAGTCGCGAGCGGCGCCGAGCACCGGCTTGATGTTGCGGTAGCCGAAGTAGCCGACGACGTGCCCACGGCCGTCGTCGAAGCCGGCGCCGATCGACATCGTGCCGTCGATCGAACGGCCGTCCCACTTGCTGCCCGTCGGATACGGGAAGCCCTTGGCGTCGAGGATGCCGCGCATCGTCTGGCCAGTGACCAGATCGGCGTCACGGTTGTTGTGCTGATAGCTCGACCAGGTGCCGTCGAACTTCACGCCCTCGAAGTTGGTGTCCATGATGAAGTTGACGACGCCGGCGACCGCGTCCGCACCGTAGACGGACGAGGCGCCGCCGGTCAGCACGTCGACGCGCTTGATGAGCGAAGCCGGAATCAGGTTGATGTCGCCCGCCTGGCTCGGGCTGTTCGGATCGCCCGGCGTCAAGCGACGGCCATTGACCAGGGTCAGGGTGCGCTGGGCACCGAGGTTGCGGAGACTGATTTCAGCGGTGCCGGTCGCGCCGTTCGACACGCCCGAATTCTGATCGGCGGCCGCAGACGGCAACTGCGCGATGACATCCTCGACCCGGGTCGCGCCGGAGAGCTTCACGTCCTGGTTGGTGACCACCGAGACCGGAGCAGCCGATTCGAGGTTCGGCTGCGGAATGCGCGTGCCGGTAACGACGATGTCCTGCGTGCTGTTGACGGTCTGGCCCGAAGCATTCGTGCTCGGCAGCGGCTGCGCTTCCTGCGGGCCGGTCGGCGGAGCTTCCGCGGCAGGCACCGTCGACTGGTCCGGGGCGGGCGGCGGCGGCGTCTGCGCGAAGGCAGGCGAACCGAGCATGGTCGCACCGACGAGAAGAGTGGTTGTCAGTAGGCGCTGACGATAATCGAGCTTCATGTTTAGTCCCCATTCCATTGCCGATGAGGATGCCCGGAAGACCCCTCACATAGCCACGACGCAGAGCGGGAGCCCTGCGCCTTGAGGGGGCTTGTGCAGTCGATGCGCGGAAAGTGTAAAGTTCGCGACGAGGCTGCGTCGGCTTTTGTTACGGCACTGTGTCGAGGAGGCCACAGTCCTGTTTCGCCCGTTAGCGCTAACGCTGCTGGGCCCGCAGGCTAGCCTCCGCGTCGACATAAGGCTCCTGCCGCTCGACGCTCCAGTAGCGCAACTCGTGAAGCGGAATGCGCGCGCCAGTGACCGCGCAGACGACGTGGTCGCCGTCCGACAGCAGGCGGAACGTCCCCGGCAGGTAATGCACTCGGGCGGCCCGTCCGCTTCCCGTCATCAGCATCGTGTCACTCCTCGCCGGCGTCGAAGAGGCCGGGCTGCGGCGCAATGTAGGGGCGGCGAGCCTTCCGCTCAACCGCCGGCCCCGGCGTCCGGAGCGCCCGCCCCTCCGGCGCTGGCGCCGCCGCCACCGCGCCGTCCGCGAAGTGCAGGGTCACCAGTGATTCCGCGCGCGCGTCACCCGCGCGCGTAAGGGTGCGTCCATCGGGCGCGGTGACTCGGGCGAAGCCACGGCTGAGCGGCCGTTCCGGATGGACGAGCATCGCCATCGTCCAGGCCGCCTCAAGCTTGTCCGACAAGCGCGCGACGCGCTGGTCGATAAGATCGCGGCGGAGACGGCCCGCAACCAAATTCATGTCGGCGCGGGCACTTCCCGCGCGGGCCGCAAGCGAGCGCGGCAGTCGCTCGCCGGCGTCGTCGAGGCGCTGGCTGGCCGGAGCGAACAAGGCCTGCGGCTCCAGCCAGCGGCAGGCCGTCAGTTCGAGCCGCTCGCGCGCACGGTCGGCACGGCGCGAGACGCAATGCTGCGCGCGGTGCATGAACTCGGCGAGCTGCGCGAGAAGCTCCGCACGAACCGGCACCGCAAGCTCGGCGGCGGCCGTCGGCGTCGGCGCGCGCAAGTCCGATGCGTGGTCGATCAGCGTGGTGTCCGTTTCATGGCCGACCGCCGAAATCAGGGGGATCGGACATTCGGCCGCCGCTCGCACAACCTCTTCCTCGTTGAACGCCCAGAGATCCTCGATCGAGCCTCCGCCACGCGCGACGATGAGGAGATCCGGTCTCGGCACCGCGCCGCCCGGTTCCATCGCCGCAAAGCCGCGGATCGCGGCGGCGACCTTGGCGGGCGCCCCCTCCCCCTGCACCGGGACCGGCCAGACGACGACATGGGTCGGGCAGCGGTCGGCCAAACGGTGGAGGATGTCGCGAATGACGGCCCCGGTCGGAGACGTCACGACTCCGATGACACGCGGCAAGAACGGCAGCCGGCGCTTGCGCTCCGGCGCGAACAGCCCCTCGGCTGCGAGCGCCTTGCGCCGGCGTTCAAGCAGCGCCAGGAGCGCGCCCTCGCCAGCAAGCTCCATCCGATCGATGACGATCTGGTACTTTGACCGGCCTGGGTAGGTCGTCAGCTTTCCGGTGGCGACGACCTCGGCGCCATCCTCGGGCCGAAACGCCAGGGCTCCGGCGCTCGTCCGCCAGATCACCGCGTCCATGCAGGCGGATTCGTCCTTGAGGCTGAAATAGCAGTGGCCCGACGAGTGGCGCTTGAACCCGCTGATCTCACCTCGGACACGAACCACTCCGAACGTGGTCTCTATCGTCCGCTTGAGCGCGCCCGACAGCTCGCTGACGCTGAGAGCTGGCGAATTGTCGCCGGGGGCGACGTTCGCTAACAGGCCGGCACGCGTGTCGTCGGGGAGATCCATGAATATTCTGCTGCTTGGCTCGGGCGGACGCGAGGATGCGCTCGCCTGGCGCCTTAGGCAATCGCCGAGCTGCGGCCAACTTCTTGCCGTGCCCGGCAATCCCGGGATCGCGCGATGGGCGGAATGCGCGGAAGTGGATCCGTGCGATCGGGCGGCGGTGGTCGAGCTCGCACGGAGCAGCAGGACCGACCTGGTCGTGATCGGCCCCGAAGCGCCCTTGGTCGTCGGCGTCGCCGATGCCTTGCGGCACGCCGGAATTGCGGTCTTCGGTCCGGATGCTGCGGCAGCGCAGCTGGAAGGTTCCAAGGGCTTCACCAAGGATTTGTGCCGCGCGAACGGGATCCCGACAGCAAGTTATGTTCGCGCCGAGCGCGCCGCGGATGCCCACGTGGCGCTCGCTCAGTTCGACATTCCAGTCGTAATCAAGGCCGATGGTCTCGCCGCAGGAAAGGGCGTGACCGTAGCGATGACCCGCGCGGAAGCGGAGCAGGCCATCGACGCTGCCGGCGACGGACCGCTGGTGATCGAGGAATTCCTCGAGGGCGAGGAAGCCAGCCTGTTCGCTCTGGTCGACGGCGAGACCGCGGTGCCGCTGGCCTCGGCTCAGGATCACAAGCGCGTTGGCGAGGGTGACACTGGTCCGAACACAGGCGGCATGGGCGCCTACGCCCCGGCACCCGTGCTGACGGCCGAGCTTCGGCAGAGGGCGATGGATGAGATCGTCCTTCCGACCGCTCGGGCTCTGGCGGCGGCCGGAACGCCGTTCACCGGCGTGCTCTACGCCGGCCTGATGCTGACCGCGCGGGGGCCCGAGCTAATCGAGTATAATGTCCGCTTCGGCGATCCCGAATGCGAAGCGATCATGCCGCTGATCGAGGGCGATTTCGCGGAGCTGCTGCACGCCGTCGCCACCGGCCGCCTCGCCGAGATCGACCCGCCGCGCCTCTCGGGCGAGCATTCGATGACCGTGATCGTCGCCGCGCGTGGCTACCCCGGCACGCCGGCAGCCGGCGGCGCCATCCGCGCAATCGAGTCTGCCGAGCAGGTCGAGGGTGTCACCGTCTTTCACGCTGGCACCGCTGAGGGCGAGTCGGGACTCGTCGCCAAAGGCGGCCGGGTGCTCGCCGTCACCGCCGTCGCCGATACCTTCGCCAATGCCCGCGCGCGGGCGTATCGAGCCGTCGACCAGATCGACTTCGACGACGGTTTCCACCGCCGCGACATCGGCTGGCGCGAGCTGGAGCGCGAACAGGCATGAACGCCTTTTGGGCCTTTTTCTGGCCGCTCGTCGGCTTCGGCATGCTGGCGGGCGTGCTTTCGGGGATCGCGGGATTCCGCCGGCGCCCCGGAATGCTCGTCGCCGACTACCGACGGCGGCGCGTCCGATTCCCCGCCGGAGCCGCGATGCTGTGCGTCGCCGCGGCGCTACTGTGGACCGGGCCGCTTGGAGGTGCCGGCCGCCTGGTCGCCGCAATCGACAAGTCGGTGCATGACGACCTCGTTTATTACGAAATGACGCCGATCCAGGCGAATCTGCACCGAGCGCCGTTGACCCGAAGGCTTGCCCTCTCAGGACCCGCCGACGACTTCCAGCGCGAGCAGCTTTCACTCGTGCTGAGCGACCTTCCTGGCGTCAGCAGCGCCATGTGGGGCGACGCGGGCGGAGGAATCCCGCTGGTGGTCGAAGCAGCCATTGCGGCTCTGCTGGGTTTCGCGATTGGGCTGGTGCCCGCTTATGGGGTGGAGCTTCGCCGCCGGTACAACGCGCAATGGAGTTGGTGATTGATGGATGTGCTGACGAATAACTGGCCGATCGTCCTTGTAGTCCTCGTTGTTCTGGCGATCATCGCCGTCGTGCTGCTGCGCCCGCGGCAACGCGTGACGCTGACCGACCAGACCCCGACCCGACCCCACATGGCTCGGCAGGCAGCTGCCGAAGGGCGAGGGCTGGCGGGCGAAGCGGCGGCGGCAACCAGCGATGTCACCAGCGAGATCCTTGAGGTGCCGGCCTATCGCTCGGACGCCGGAGAGGCCGGCGAGCCCGCTGACGATTTCACCCGGATGAAGGGCGTCGGACCGAAACTCGCCGACTCCTTGACGGAGCTCGGCTTCAGCCGCTTCGAGCAGCTCGCGGCGCTGACGCCGACGGAGATGGAGCGGCTCGACGAGCGGCTCGGCGCCTTCAAGGGCCGCCTGACGCGCGACCGCATCGTCGAGCAAGCAGACTATCTCGCCCGCAACGATGTCGACGGCTACGAACAGACGTTCGGCAAGCTCTAGGCGGCGCTGCCCCCGCTCGCTTCGCGCGGCCGCCGCGCCGGCCGCGAGGCGATCAGCTTGTCGATCTTGCGGCCGTCCATGTCGACCACCTCGAACGACCAGCCGTCATGCCGGAAAGTCTCGCCCGTCTCCGGAAGGTGCTTGAGCACCGACAGGGCAAAACCGGCGACGGTGGAAAAGTCGCGATCGTCGGGCAGTCTAACGCCGAGGCGGTCCGAGAGCAGGTCGGCGCTGGCGGCCCCGGAAACGAGCCAGCTGCCGTCTTCCCGCTCGATCAGCGGCGCATCTTCGCCCTCCTCGACGTCGTTGGCAAAGGTGCCGGCAAGTGCGCCGAGGATGCTGCCCGGGGTGACGATGCCGTCGAGATGACCATATTCGTCATGGACGAGCGCTAGCGGCACATCCGCGCTGCGTAGCACCACGAGCGCATCCATCGCATCCATGAGATCCGGGATCACCGGCGCCTGCCGGCTGAGCCGACGTACGTCGAGCGAACGCGCTTCGAGGAGCGCCGCCATCACATCCCGCGCCTCGATCACGCCGACGATATTCTCGACCGAACCGTCGGCCACGGGAATTCGGCTGTGCTGGGTCTCGACAAGGGCCGCGCGGATTTCTTCCTCGCTGGCCGCGATATCGATCCATTCGATTTCGGTCCTCGGCGTCATCACCTCGCGCACCGGACGATCAGCCAGCCTGACGACGCCGGAGATGATCGCCCGCTCGCTCTCCTCCAGAACGCCGGCGGTCTTCGCCTCGGCAACCACGAGGTGAAGCTCCTCGGCCGTGACCTGGGTCTTCGATTCGCGGTCGAGGCCGAGCAGCCGGAAGATCAGCGCGCTGGTTCGGTCGAGCAGC
>NZ_JAFAVR010000205.1 GCF_019242355.1 Sphingomonas sp.
TCCAAAGCCAATAGTTCCGGAATCGTTCCGACTGCGATGACCTTGCGGTCGGCAATCACCGCCACCCGGTCGCAGATCGCGTATAGCGTGTCGAGGTCGTGCGTGATCAGGAACACCGTGAGATCCAGGCGACGCTGCAGCGACTTGATCAGCTCGTCGAACGCGGCGGCGCTGATGGGGTCGAGACCGGCGGTGGGCTCGTCCAGGAAGAGAAGCTCAGGATCGAGGGCAAGTGCGCGCGCGAGTCCCGCGCGCTTGATCATGCCGCCCGACAGCTCCGACGGATATTTCGGACCGGCGTCGGCGGGCAGCCCGCCCATAGCGATCTTGTAGGACGCGATCTCGTCCAGCAGCGGCGGCTGGATGAAGGGGAAATATTCGCGGATCGACACCTCGACGTTCTCGGCGACGGTGAGTGTCGAGAACAGCGCGCCGTTCTGGAACAGGATTCCCCAGCGACGGCGAATGTTCTTCGCCTCGTCCTCGCTGCGGCCGACCATGTTCTCGCCAAGCACTTCGATCTCGCCTTCATCGGGCGTCTGCAAGCCGATGATCGAGCGCAGGAGGACCGACTTGCCGGTCCCCGAGCCGCCGACGACGCCGAGGATTTCACCGCGGCAGACGGTAAGATCGAGGCCTTCGTGAATCACCGCGTCTCCGAAGCTGTTGCGCAGCCCTTTGACGGTGATGACGGGTTCGCAGTCGCGAGGCTTCATATCCAGCCGATGTTCGAGAAGAAGACGGCAAAGACCGCGTCGAGGACGATGACCAGGAAGATGGACTGAACGACCGCGGTCGTCGTCCGCATGCCGACTTCCTCGCTGTTGCCCTGGACCAGCATGCCCTGGAAGCAGCCGGCGAGTGCGATGATGAAGCCGAACACCGGCGCCTTGATGAGGCCGACCCACAGGTCGGTTGGCGGGATGACCTCCTGCAAGTGCTGGATGTAGGTGATCGGCGGATAGCCAAGCGCCAGCCAGACGAAGACACCGCCGCCAAGCAGGGCCATCAGCATCGACCAGAAGGCCAGCAGCGGCATCATCAGGATCGCCGCGAGCATGCGCGGGATGACCAGCGCCTCGATCGGCGACACCCCTATGGTGCGCATCGCATCGATTTCTTCGGTGATCTTCATGGTGCCGATTTGCGCCGCGAATGCCGAGCCCGAGCGGCCGGCAACCATGATCGCGGTCATCAAGGTCCCGAGTTCGCGCACCGTGATCCGCCCTATCAGGTTGATGGTGTATACCTCGGCCCCGAACTGGGCGAGCTGGACCGAACCCTGCTGCGCGATGACGATCCCGATCAGGAAGCTCATCAGCGCGATGATGCCGAGCGCCCGGACGCCGACGACGTCGAAGCGCTGGACGACGGCGTTGAGGCGGAAGCGGCGGGGCCGCCTGATCAGATTGGCGAAGCCGATCAGGGTCGCGCCGAAGAAGCCGAGAAGACCGATGAAGGTGACGCCGGCCTGCGCGATCCACAGCCCGAGCTCGCCGGCGATC
Organism: Sphingomonas sp.; assembly: GCF_019242355.1. Classification (GTDB taxonomy): domain Bacteria; phylum Pseudomonadota; class Alphaproteobacteria; order Sphingomonadales; family Sphingomonadaceae; genus Sphingomicrobium. The sequence continues at coordinate 1,506 of NZ_JAFAVR010000205.1, forward strand.
TTGACGATGCCGCCGGCCTGCTCGGGCCGAACGCGCGCCGGTACGTCGTAATCGGCGACCTGCTCGAGAAGGCTCGTCTCGTCCCGGCTCGCGCCGACGACCTTGGCACCGCGGTCCCGGACGGCGCGATAGACCAGCCAAGCCCCCACGGTGTCCATGCGCTGGACGTCGCTGAGGTCGATCGTCAGCGGGTCGGCAAGCGATTCCAGCTCGCGTTGCGTCGAGGCCGCGCGCGTAATCGTCAGCGCGCCCGTCGCACGATAGGTGCCGCCATTCCGGTCGTCGGCGGTAGGGTGCTCGAGCTGCGCCATTCGCGCTCGGTTAGTGCGCGAAATGAGAGATGCGGGCAAGAGCGCTGGCGCACCCACTTTCCCGTCGGCGGCGCCCCGATTATGCCCCGCCCCATGCGAGATGAGGCAACTGGCCACGCTACAGGGCATACGGCAATCCTGCTCGCCGGCTCGCGCCCCGGCCGCGATGCCTTCGCCGAAAGGTTCGGGACGGACCTGAAAGCACTGATCCCGGTCGCCGGCGAGCCGATGGTGCGGCGTCCGGTGCGAGCACTGCTCGAGGCATCGACAGTCGGCCGGGTTATCGTCCTCTCACAGTTCCCGGAACGGCTTAAAGCGGTTCTCCCAGCCGATCCCCGCATCGAATGCCAGGAGTCGCGTGGCACCATTGCGCAGACCGTGCTGCGGGTGATTGACGATCGCTCGATCGTGTGGCCCGTGCTGGTGACGACCGCCGATCATGCCTTGCTCGACCCCGGGACAATCGACGAATTCTGCGGGAGCGCGGCGAATGCCGATCTCGCGATCGGCGTCGTCGAGCAAGCCCGCCTGCTGCTAAGGCTTCCCGCGACCAGGCGGACCTGGCTCAGGTTCCGCGGCGGCGGCTACACCGGCGCCAATCTGTTCGCGCTTCGCTCCCCGAAGGTCGCCCCGGCGATCGAGCTTTGGCGATCGGTCGAGCAGGATCGCAAGAAGGGTTGGCGGCTCGTCGCTCTGCTCGGGCCGGCGGTGTTGATCGGAACCGTCCTTCGCCTGCTGACGCTGGAGGGCGTGCTCGCACGACTGGGCCGCAAGCTGGGCCTGAGCGTCAAGGCGGTGCGCCTGTCCAATCCGCTGGCGGGCGTCGACGTCGATAAGCCGGGCGACCATGCGCTCGCAGAATCGATCATCGCGGGGGCCGCGTGACCGACCTCGCCATCTACGACATGGACCGGACGGTGACGCGGCGCCCGACCTACACGCCGTTCCTGCTCCACTGCGCGGTCCGGCGGCAGCGGTGGCGCTTGCTGCTCCTGCCGCTCGTCGCCGGATCGATGATCGCTTATGGTCTGAAGCTGATCGATCGCGCGCGGTTGAAGGAATTCAACCATCGCCTGCTGATCGGCGGCCGGGTGAGCCGAAGCGAGCTCGCGGCCCTGGTTGATGGCTTCGCCGAATGGCAGGTCGCCTCGAATATCCGCCCTGGCGCCCGCCGAGCCATCGAACGCGACAAGGCCCACGGGCGCCGCCTCGTGCTCGCGACCGCCTCGTACCGCCTGTACGCCGATGCGATCGCGGAACGGCTCGGCTTCGACGACGTGATCGGCACTGGCTCCGTCATTGGTCTCGACGAGCGGGTCCACGCGAAGATCGACGGCGAGAATTGCTACGGCCCGGCCAAGATGCGGATGATCGCCGACTGGCTCGACGCATCCGGCATCAAGGGGCGACACGGCCACGCGCGCTTCTATTCCGACCACGTGTCGGACCAGCCGGCGTTCGAATGGGCCGACGAGCCCGTCGCGGTGAACCCGCACGGCAAGCTTCGCCGCCTCGCACAACAGCGGGGCTGGGCGATCGAGGACTGGGGCTAGGCTTCGCTCTCGCCCCCTTCGGGACCCCAGAACACGACCCAGGCCGCGAAGTCTTCCGTGAAATCGACGAACCGGTGGTCGGCCCCGGCCTCGACGAAGATCAGGTCATTGGGTTGAAACGGCCGATCCTCGCCGTTCTTCACGAAGCGGCCGCTGCCCGACGCGACGATGTAGAGCTCGTCCTGCTTGTGCGGGCTCTGGTCGTCGGTGCCGAGCGGCGCATAAAGGCCGGCCTTCATCGAGCCGTGGCGGAGCGCGTAATGGACGCGGGAAACCGCCGGGTCTTCAGGAAGGCGTGTCTGGATGTCCTTCAGGGCGTGCAGCCATTGCGTCATGTCCGGGCTCCCAGTGATTCGCGGTCGAGAAGGTGCAGGACGAATGCACCGGCGCCATAGCCGACCATCGGCAGCGCGCCCGTCGGATCGCCGATTCTCCCCGGGAACAGCTTGCACGGGACCGCGACGTACATTTCCGGGATGATGTCGTGATCGGCGGCGGCCTTGGCCTCGATCCGGGCGAGCATCGCGTCTGCCTCGGCAGTTCGGCCGAGGCGGCGATAGAGCTGGGCGAGCTGCAGGTCGACGAACAGGAACTCCTCCTTCTCGTACCAAAATTCGAAGATCTTCGGGTCGGTGTAGGTGCTGCGCACGCGCTTGTATCCGCCCGATGCGACTTTCAGCAGCGACATTCGGTCGACGGTGTTCGTGATCAGTTTCGGATCGCTGATCACTCCGAAGTTGATGATCGGGATCAACGCCCCGTCGATGTCATTCTTGATCCCTGGTTCGAGCGTTCCGCGCAGCTCACCGTTGCGCGCGAAGGCGGCAGTGAATCCGGTCTTCAGCAGGTCCACGTCGTGCAGCGCTTGGGCGGCCGCCGGGTCGTCGCCAAAGCGGGCCGCGACGTTCGCGAATTCGCCCAGGCCGACGATGGCCATCGCGGTCGAGAAGGCGAAATGCTTGGCGTCCTTCTGCCGCTCCTCCCAGATCGAGGTGTCGCCGGCGACGATCCGCCCGGCGCCATAGCGTTCGGTATTGGCCATGAGCGGCCTGACAATGAAGTCGCGCGCCGTTTCGTAGAGCCGCCCGCGGGGGGTTTCGGTCTGTAGCAGCGCCGGGTCGTCATATTTGCTCAGATACTCGCCCAGTACCCACAACACTTCGCCCCAGTCATCGAACTCGATGTTGGTGCTGCCCTCCATCGTGAAGAAGGGCTCCTCGGCACCGTCCCCGAAATATCGCACGACCGATACCTGGTAGTCGGCGCCGTTGACCTGGCTGCGCATCTTGCCGGTCGGGCGGGCGTTGAAATAGGCGAGGAGTGCCGCGCGCGCTTCAGCCTGGTGACCCATTCGGAGAAGCGCCATCGTCGACCAGGCCATGTCGCGTACCCATGGCGTGAAATAGGTGTCGGGAAGCGCCGCGACGATCAGCCCGTTCCCGTGACGGTCCGGGCGGTTCGGCTCGCGGCTCTGGGCGATCCGGAGCATCGTTTCGCTTTGCCGCCAGAGATGGCGCTCGGCGTCGCTGGCGAAGCGGACCGTCGGTTTCACGCGCCACTGCTCGAACTGCGCGACTTCGCGGGCGGCGAGCTCCGGCGCGGCCAGTCCCGCCTGCCAGCGGACCACATCGCGGATGGCGACTTCGGTGTCAGCGGCCCTGTCGAGCGCCACCAGCGCCCAGGCCGAGCTCGCCGCCAGCGGCTGGCCGGCGCTCGCGGTGCGGACTGCGGCCAATGGGATGAGCAGCAGCGGCTGGTCGATGCCCGCAAAGCGGAGCAGCAGCGCGCTGACGCCCGCGGCGCTGACCGCGCGTTGGGAGCGGAGAGGGTGTCGCCACTGGGCGCGCCAGGCGCCGCCGCCCGCCGAGTCCTGGACGATCACCAAGGCGGCCCGGTCGAGCCCGAAGGGCATGAAGACCTCGCCGCTGCTCGCCCCGCGCCGGCCGCTGATCACCTGCGAATCGTCGAGATACTCGGCGCTCGCCGGCTGGCCCCCACGCCCCCAGCCGATCGCCTTGACGAAATTGGCAGTGGCGACGCCTTCGCTAAGCGGCTTGCCGGGCTCCGGACGGATGAAGCTGTAGGGGTGCGGGTAGAAGCTGGTCGCTTGCCCGGTCTCCGGGGCAACGACGGTGAAGCCAAAGCCGTTGCCTGTCACCAGGTGGGACGCTGCCGCCGGTGCCGCGAACAGGAGCGCGATCAGCGCAACGCAACGCAGCAACCGGTGCATCGCAGCCGCCCTAGACGGCGTTCAGCGCATTGGCGAAGTCGGCGATCAGATCGTCCGGGTCCTCAACTCCGATCGACACCCTGACGAGGTTGTCGGTGATCCCGAGCGCGGCCTTGCGCTCCTCCGGCACCGACAGGTGAGTCATCGCCGCCGGTGCGCTCGCCAGGGTTTCCGTGCCGCCGAGGCTGACCGCAAGGTGCGCGATCTTCAGCGCGTCGAGGAACGCGAACGCCTCCCTCTCGCCGCCCTTCAGGTAGAGCGAGAAGGTCGATCCCGCGCCGGTGCAATGCCGCTTGTAGATGTCGGCCTGGCGCGACCCATCCTCCAGGAATCCGAGGTAGCCGACCGTCTCCACCTTGGGATGAGAGCGCAGGAACTCGCACACCTTGGCGGCATTTTCGCCCGCTCGTGTCATTCGAAGCTCCAGCGTCTCCAGGCTTCGAAGCAGCATCCAGGCGGTGTTCGGATCGCAGATCGTCCCGATCGTGTTGCGCATCATCCGCACCTGATCGATCAGCTTCTGCAGGC
>NZ_JAFAVR010000256.1 GCF_019242355.1 Sphingomonas sp.
GAAGAGCCTGTTCGACCAGCCGCTCGTCGTCTACCTCGGCTTCGCGTTCGTCGCCGCGCTCGCGTGGCTCTTCCGCGCGAGCACCGTCGGCCTCAACCTGCGGGCGGCGGGCGAGAAGCCGGAGGCGCTCGACGCCGCCGGGATCAGCGTGCTCGCGACGCGCAGCTGGGCGGCCCTCTCGACGGGGATGCTCGCCGGCCTCGGCGGCGCCTACCTCTCGGTCGCGGCGACCGGGATCTTCACGCCGTTCATGACGCAGGGCCAGGGCTACATGGCGATCGTCGTGGCTATGCTTGCCCGTGGCCGGCCGGTGTGGGTCCTCGTCGGGTCGTTCCTCTTCGGGATCTCGCTGTCGCTCGCCACCTCGTTGCAGATCGCCGGCATCAACATCTCGACCGACCTCGTGAACATGCTTCCGTTCGTCGCGATCATCGTCGCGCTCGGGGTTGGCGGGTCGCTCCTGTCGACATGGATCAGGATCAAGAACGGCTACCCGCTTCAGAACAGCTGGGGATTGCCGATTCATCCCAGGACCGACCAGGAGACCGCCGAGCGCATCCGCCTTCTGACCGGCGAGAATGCTCAGCTCCGCGCCGAGCTCGGCTCGGTCAAGGACCGCCTCGAGACGCTCGAGCGTATCGCCACCGACACGCCGTCGCGTCTGGCCCGCGACATCGACGCGCTTCAGATCGACAAGGGAGGGAACGCCTGATGCAGCCCGGAGACGTTTTCGGCCTCCTCATCGCCGTCCTCATTCCGACCGTGTTCCTGATCTACGTCTTCCGGCGCTTTTTCACCTACAAGGAAAAGCAGCTTGAGGTGCAGGCCCGCACTGCCGCCGAGCGCGCCGCCGAATATGCGGTCAGCAACAAGGAACTCGAACAACGCGTCCGGGTGCTTGAGCAGATCATCACGGACCACGGCGCCCAGACGGCGGCGCAGATCGAGGCTTTACGCCAACCGGTCGCGAAGCTTCGAGAGACGCCAAACGCTTGATTCCTGACGGCACACGGAAACACAAAGGCACGGACATGGAACCCTCGCTGCTCGCCTTCTTCGCAATCGTGGTCGGAATTCCGGTCGCAGGCGGAATCGCCGCGAGCATGTTCCAGCGCTGGCTTGCGCACAAGGAACGGATGAGCCAGCTGATTGCGAACCAGACCGCCGAAAAGGCCGCGCAATATGCGTCGCATGTCGAACGCATCGAGGCTCGCCTCCGGATCGTCGAGCAGATCGTCACCGACGGCGGTGCCCAAACCGCCGCCCAGATCGAGGCGCTGCGCAAGCCGCTCGTCTCATCGCAAACTGCCGAGCGCTAGTGGCGGCGTCGACTGTTCGACGGTAGGTAGCGTCGCGCAGACCGAAGCGCTCGCCATGGCGACCGCATCGATGGAATTTCGAGAAACGGAGAAGAGGTTCGATGGAGGGCGGGCAAATCATGGTGGTGTGCATCGTCGCGATCGTGATGCTCGCGTCGATCTTCAAGGCACGCTCGAAGTTCAACTCCCAAGCCGACCTCGGCGACGACAGCCACTCCGAGAACGCGCGGCTGCGGGACGAAGTCGCGCAGCTCAAGGAGCGCCTGAAGGTGCTCGAGCGGATCACCGTCGAAAAGGAAAACAGCCTGGCGCGCGAGATCGACCAGCTTCGCGACCGCTAGTGACTTTACCTTGCCGGTGATAGTCGGCGAGGCGATGCCGCTGCCCTCTCTCGACGCCATCCTCGACGATTATGATCTTCTCGACGGGGAGGACCGCTATCGGCTCCTGATCGATCTCGGCCGCGAGCTGGAGCCGATGCCGGACGTCCTCAAGAGGGATGCGACCATGGTCCGCGGCTGCTCGGCGTCCGTCTGGCTCTACCCGACGGTCAAGGATGGCCGCCTGCATTTCCTCGCCGACAGCAATGCGGCCATCACCAAGGGCATTGTTGCCCTCGTTCTGTCCGCCGTCCAGGACAAGCCGGCCCCGCAGGTTGCAGCAATGGACATCGCAGCGGTGCTCGCCCCGTTCGAGCTGTCGAAGCACCTGAGCGCCAACCGCACCCAGGGCGTGCCGAACATGATCGCGCTCGTGAAGCAGACCGCCGCGCGTTACGCCGTCGGCGGCTGATCGTCCTCTCCCGCGACGGGCGGAACGGGCCCGGCGCCGATCGGCTCGTCGCCGGCGAAGATCCGGTCGAGCCGACCGCGGATGTCGGCCAGATACTCTTGCTTCATGACCGTTCTTGGCGCGCGCTCGGCAATCTCCGCCGCGATCGACTGCTTGACCCGGTCGATTGCCTCCTGGTCCAGAACGCCCGCCCGGCGAAGCTCCACGCAAAGCTGAACCAGGCCAACGGCCGTGGCCTGCGCCCGCATCCCGAGGAACTCCAGCGCATGGTGGACGCGACTTCGCTCCTGTTCGTTCATGACGGCCTGGATTCCTCGCGCTGCCCGACTGCCTCGGACCGACGCTCCTCGGCCTTGCGAAGGACGTCATAGGCGGCCTGAACCTCCTTGAAGCGCTTGGCCGCCTGCTCGTCGCCCGGATTCGCGTCGGGATGCGTTTCCTTGACCAGCCGGCGATGCGCCGCCTTGACCGCCGTGAAGTCGGCATCGCTGTCGAGCTCGAGCGCATCGAGAGCGCGCATTTCGTCGCGGCTTCGGCTGCCGTCGCCGGGGCCACCCCATTTCCACTGCGCGGACTGGCGAAAGCCCGAGTTGCCGAGTTCCTCCTCCGTCGCCCGCCGGGCTGCCTCCTCGGGGCTCAGGCCGGCAAAGTAATTCCAGTTGCGGTTGTATTCGGCGGCGTGGGTTTCGCAGAAATACCAGCGGTCCTTGCTGTTCGGTGCCTTGGGCGCCGGCCGGTCGCCGGTTTCCGTGCAGCCCTCGCGGTCGCACAGGCGCACCTTGGCCGCGCCCCGGCCCTTGTCGCCATAAGAGCGCCAGCGCGGGAATCCCCAGTCGTTCGATCGGCTCTGCTTCGCCATCGCGCCTTCCCTAGTCACCCGGTCCGCGCTTTGCGAGCGTGCCATTGGCCCGAAACGGAAAAATGCCAGAGGGCCTGTAAGCCGGGTTCTGTCCATCGCCGTTCGACCGGCGACTGGGCGACCATTCCTCTAGGAGACGGATTGCTCCGCCCCTCAAGCAATCAACCCGGGCGACGAGCCGGAACACAGCTCATATGCCGCCCCTATTCGATCTTGCACCCGGTGGGGTTTACCGTGCCAGTCCTGTCGCCAGGACCGCGGTGCGCTCTTGCCGCACCCTTTCGACCTTACCCGTCCAAGAGCGGGCGGTTTGCTTTCTGTGGCACTGTCCCTGAGCCGCCGAAGCCCGAAAGCCGCGCCGGCCCGCCGGGCGTTATCCGGCACCGTCGTTCCGTGGAGCCCGGACTTTCCTCGCCGGAGCAAGCTCCGCCGCGGCCGCCCAGCCCTCTGGCGAGGGGGGATATAGGCGGAATCGGAGGCGGTTTCGAGTCAGCGAGATAATGTCTGCTTTGGGCGGAAAGCGGACATTCAGCGCTGCTCGGACACCTCGTCGATCACGAGAACCCGGCGCAGCCTGAAAGAGCCTGAATAGCTATCCCCATCCGACGCTTCGATGCGATAAGTCACTCCTGGCTGCAGCGGTTGCGCTCTGACGCGCTCCTTCATGCCGGAAGGGACTTGGCCGTATGTGATCGGGAACTTGTCATCGCACGGTGGTGGTGAATATGCCCCGCCATCCACATCCCACACGACACGCCCCTGGTCGCTCGTCACAGTGAACATCCAAAGGCAGCCCGTCCCTTTATCGTTCTTCGGCACGACAGTGACCCTGCCGTCCTGAAACACCGCCCGCAGGTCATAGTGATAGCTGCAGCCATAGAGTGCGACCGAGAGTGGGAGCAGGGCAATAAGCCGACTTCGCATGGGCGACATTCGTATTTTTCTCCTAAGCAAGGCAAGCGCCGAGCTAACGTCCGCAATAGGTCGAAAGCAGATAATAGCTCGATCAACGAAATCGCTGTCCTACAGCGGCCCTTCTGTGCCCTAAGCTGGCCGATGCAGCCGCCTCGGCTCGACACCCGCGAAGGTCACAACTTTGCGGTGCTCCGCAGGGAGGAACGCCCCCCGAAAGCAACCGATCGAACGTGACCTTTGTGACCTTGATCTACTGCGGCCTGGGTAGCAGCAGCGCGAGCAGCTTGGCCCGGCACTCGCCGTCGATGATCCCGTCGATGAGGTCGGGCCGGAACCGCCGCTGGAAGGCGATGACGGCCTTCTTTGGCTCCGTGACGTCATAGCCGAACCGCTCCAGCGCCAGAAGGAAGCCGGCATCGGTCCAGAACGGGTCGATGAGGTCGCGGGTCGGGCTCGGCATCGCCAGCCGGCGCTTGGCGAGCGCTTCCCAGGGGAACAGCTCACCCGGATCGTCCTTGCGCGCTGGCGCCACATCGGAATGGCCGACGACATTGCCGCGGCCGATGCCGTGCCGCTCCTTGATGTCGGCGACCAGCGGGATCAGCGCCGCGATCTGCTCGTCGGTGAAGGCGCGATATCCGAACTCGTGGCCGGGATTGACGATCTCGATGCCGACGCTGGCGCTGTTGACGTCGGTCGTTCCCCGCCACCGTGCCTTCCCGGCATGCCAGGCGCGCTTCTCCTCGTCGACCAGGCGATAGACGGAGCCGTCCTCGTCGACGAGATAATGGCAGGACACTTTCGCTTCCGGCGACGTCAGCCGGTCGAGCGCGCCGCCGGCATCCGGCATGCCGGTATAATGGAGAACGATCATCGAGACGGGCAGCGTCCGGTCGTCGAAATTGGGCGATGGCCGTTCGATGAAGTCCATGTGGGCCATGGCGCACCAGCTTTGGCGCTGGGTCAAGCCCCGACGGTTGTTCTCCGGTCGGGACCGCGCCGCTTTTCGACCTGGCTCGGGTCGGCCGTCAGCCGGTACAGGCCGCGGGCGTTGATGTCGGTGCCGAGCTTCGCGCTCTGCCCGATGACGGTCTCGCCGGCGCCGAGCATCAGCCAGCCGTCCGGCGCCATCGCCGACGCCAGCCGCTCGAACGCCAGCGTGCGCTTGTCGGCGCTGAGATAGAGGAGCACGTTGCGGCACAGGACGATGTCGAAATCGCCCGGATGCGGCGGCGGCTCGAGCAGATTGTGGACCTGGAAGCGGACCGGCTTGCGGAGCGGCTCGACGGCGCGCCAGCCGTCGGGACACTCCTCGAACCACTTGATCATCTGCGCGATGCCGAGGCCGCGCTGGACCTCGAACTGGCTATAGGCCCCTGCCCTCGCCCGGTCGACGCAGCCCGTCGAGACGTCGGTGCCGAGGATGTCGATGGTCCAGCCGCGCCAGGCGTCGGGATCGTCGGCGAACAGCATGGCCAGCGAATAGACTTCCTGTCCGGTGGAGCATCCCGCCGACCAGATGCGCAGCCGCCGGTTCTTCTCCCGCCGCCGGGCAAGTTCCGGAAGTGCGTGGCGCGCCAACAGGTCGAACGGCGCCCGATCGCGGAAGAAATATGTCTCGTTGTTGAGCAGGGCCTCGACCACCCTCTGCGAGAGGCTGGGCTCGCGCCCCATCACGAGGATGGTGATCAACTCGTCGAGCGTCGCAATGCCGCGTTCCCGAAGGAGGGAGCTGAGCGCGGTCTCAATTCGCCAGCGGCGGCTGATGGTCAGTTGCTGGCCGGTTCGGGCTTCGAGCAAACCGGCAAGGATTCGGCTGGAGCTGTCGCTTATTTGCACGACTGCTCCTCTGTACGGGCAGCGATGCGGCGGGCGATCTTGTCTGGCGGCAGCGCAGCGCAGGCGAGACCTGCATCGAGGATCGCGCGCGGCATGCCCCAGACCGCGCAGCTGCCCTCGTCCTGGACGATCACCGAGCCGCCGCGGGAGACCAGGCGTGACGCGCCTTCGACGCCATCTCGACCCATTCCCGTCAGGACGACTCCCAACGCTCGCTCACCATAGACTGCACCGACCGAAGCTAGCATCGGGTCAACCGACGGCATGCAGCCGCTCGATGGACGCCCGTCGCTCAGGTGCACGACGACGTCATCCCCGCTGACGTCGAGCGTCAGATGGGCGTCTCCCGGAGCGAGCAGGATTTCGTCCGCGGCAAGGATCATGCCATCCTCGGCGACGCTCGCCGGACGATGCGCGGCAACGGCGAGCTGGCGCGCGAACACCGGCATGAACGGGGGCGGCAGGTGCTGCGTGACGAGGATCGGAACGCCGATCCGTCGCGGCAGTGCCTGGAACAGGGCGGCAAGGGCGTGGATGCCGCCGGTCGAGGCGCCGATTGCGAGAATTTCGATCGGGTCGGCGGCCATTGGCCGCAGCGGCAACAGCGAGGACGATCCCGCTCGCAACTCGGTCGGCGCGGACGCGTATCCGAGCGCCTTGAGCTTGCTGAGCAGAATTTCGGAAAAGCGGCCGTTGAAGCGGCCCGTGCCGGGCTTCGGCAAGGTATCGGCGGCGCCGAGCGCAAGCGCAGCGATGGTCTGCTCGGCCCCCTCCTCGGCCAGGGACGACACGATCATCACCTTCGCGCCACCCGCCGCGGCGAGGATCCTCGGGATCGACTTCAAGCCGCCCGCGCCCGGCATTTCGAGGTCTAGGATCACGATGTCGACGCGAACCTGATGGAGGGCGGCGATTGCGTCCTCTGCCGTACCCGCCACCGCCGCGATCTCGAAGCCGCCGTCGCCTTCGACCATGCGCGACAGGACAGCGCGTGCGATCATCGAATCGTCGACGATCATCAGCCGGATGGGCCGGCGGGTCGGTCGCGGAACCGGCTGCCGGTCCCGCGGTCTGGCGAGCGCGCGCTCCACCGTCACACGGGCTCAGGCGACGCCGACGAGCTGCAGCTTGATGTGAAGCGTCTCGCGGTCGAAGGGCTTCATCACATATTCGTCCGCACCGGCTTCGAGCGCGGCGCGAATGTGCGCCATGTCGTTTTCCGTCGTGCAGAAGACGACCTTGGGCTGGTCGCTGTGACCGCGCTGACGCAGCATCTTCAGGAACTCCATCCCGCTCATCACCGGCATGTTCCAGTCGAGCAGGACGACGTCCGGCATGCTCGCCTCGCAGCGCGACAGCGCTTCCTGGCCGTCGCCGGCTTCGTCGACGTTGAAGTCCAGCGTTTCAAGGATGTGCCGAGCGACCTTCCGGATCACCTTGGAGTCGTCGACGATCAAGCAGCTCTTCATGCGTACATTCCCGATTCGGTTGGGAGTCTGTCTAGAGTGGAACGGTAACGAAGAGCTTAAGCCGCTTGCCGCTCGCTACCCCCGACCAGCGCCGCCACGTCGACGAGCAAGAGGGGTCCGGTTTCGGTCTCGACCATTCCGACCGATACGCGTTCCCAGCCGGCGCCCATCGCGGCGCGCACCGGCATCGGCGCGGACCGGGATTCGACGACGTCCTCAACGAGATCGACGATGAGCGCATAATGATGACCGTCGAGCTCAACGACTGCGGCCTCCTGGATCGTGTACGGCCGCTCCGTTACGCCAAGCTCCAGCGACCGCTTGCAGTCGATGACGGTGAGGACCCGGCTGCGCAGAGCCGAAAGGCCGGCGACGTGCGGCGCGGCGCGCGGAACCGGGATCAGCGTGTCCAGCTCGACAACCGATTCCACCGCGGCGGCGGGCAGCGCGACGCGCTCGCCGGCGATGGTGACGACCAGCAGAAGCTCGTTCATTTACCACTCCCCGCCACAGCCGACTTCAAGGCCATCAGAAGGCCGGCGCGGTCGTAGCGATAGATGCTCGAATCCTTCTTGCCCACGGCGTCGGGTTCGCTGCGCAGCCAAATCGTGCGCTTTGCAACGTCGGCGGGCACCGCCTGTCCCGCGGCCGCGATGACTAGGTCGGCGTCACCCTCGTGCTCGTCGCCGACGACAACGTAGCCGGCGGCCTCGACCATCGGCCGAAGCATGTTCTGCATCCATGAATCGGAGCTCGGCAGTCGGCACACCAGTGGGCTCGCAAGGCGGGCGGAAGCGCCGACATGATTGGCGAACAGCCAGTGGGCATCGACGATCTCGGCGGGCTCGCCATCAACCAGCGTGACGCCGCTGATCTCGCCCGGATGCTCGGCATGGAGAACGTCACTGCCGATCGCGGCGAAGTCGACTACCTCGCGAAAGGCATAGCCGAGTTCACGTGTTCCATCGTTGAGGCGGAACAGCCTGACCTTGTCGCCGGCAAGCTGGTCGAGCGTCGCCCCTGCGAGCGGGACGATCGCCTCGCCAAGCTGCACGCGCAACATGCCGGCGGCGAGCTGGACAGTTCCGACCAGGACCTCCTCGATCCGGTCGACCACCGCCAGCCGGATCGCGCGGCGGCCGCCGTCGAGGCCGCGGAAGAGCAGGACGGGAACCGACGTCGGACCGCTGTCGACCGCCGGAGCTTCCGCAATCCGCGCCGAGCGCTCCTGGGCCTCGAGGCGCACTCCCCCGACCTGAGCCAGGCCGGCCGCATCGAATAGCAGGATCGGGCTGCCATCGTCCGCGAGCGTGGTGCCGGCATAGATGCCGGTCGCCATCACGGCGGGAGCGGCTGGCTTGACCACCAGCTCCTCGTGGTCGTGGATTCGATCGACGGCGAGCGCATAGAGGTCGCCGCCCGCCGGCCGCAGGACAATCAGCGTTCGGTCCATCGCCGCCACGTCGCTGTCGAGGCCGAGAATGTCGGCAAGCGCCACTTGCGGCACGCGCCGCCCGCGGATGGTGGCGACGCCGGCGCCGGCGATGCTTTCGAGAGTGACGGATTCGCCGTTGGCCCGGACGATCTCCTCGATCGCCGACCTCGGAATTGCGAAATGGTGCGAGCCGATCGAGACGGTCAGCGCCGGGATGATGGTGAGGGTCAGCGGCACCCGCAGGGTCATGCTGGTGCCCTCGCCCGGCCGGCTGTCGACCTCGTCGATGCCGCCGATCCGCTCGATGTTGGAGCGGACGACGTCCATGCCGACGCCCCGACCGGAGATGGCCGTGACTTCCTTGGCCGTCGACAGTCCGGCCTCGAAGATGAGCGCGAGCTTGTCCCGAGGCGACAGCTGCGCGGCAGCCGTCTTGTCGATCACTCCCGCTGCGCTCGCCTTTTCGACCAACCGGTTGCCATCGATCCCGCGCCCGTCGTCGTGGATATCGATCAGGATCTGGTTCCCGGATTGCCGTGCCGAGACGCACAGGATGCCAATCTCGCGCTTGCCGGCCTTGAGGCGTTCCGCAGGAGTTTCAATGCCGTGGTCAACCGCATTGCGGACGATGTGCGTCAGGGGATCGCGGATCATCTCGATCATCTCGCGATCGAGCTCGACGTCGCCGCCATCGACATCCACCAGTACCTGTTTGCCAAGCTCTGCCGACAGGTCGCGGACCATGCGGGGCAGCGCGACGAACAGATTCTCGATCCGCTGCATCCGCGTCCGGGTAATTGCGTCGCGCATTTCGGCGATGATTGCCGATAGTCGCTCGAAGGCGCCGTCGACAGGCACCTCGGTCGGAGCCTCGCGCAGCCGACGGGCGAGCTCGTTCCTTGCAAGCACCATGTCGGAAACCGTGCTCATCACGCGGTCGAGAAGCTCGACGGAAAGGCGGATCGTGCGCGGCGCTGCAGACGCCTTGCCGGATGCTTCCGCGATTGCCGCGACCAGTGGCGTTGCCGCCCCTTCGGCGCCCGGTGCGAGAGCCTCGATCAGCGCGCTGTCGTCACCGGCCGGCATCTCCTCGCCCGCTTCGATCGCGGCGACCATCTCGCCGATGCGGTCGATGATCGCGAGGACGGCGCTGACCAGCTGGCCATCCGGGACCCGCCGCCCGCTGCGAACGTCGGCGAGTGCGTCCTCGGCCGCATGGCTCAGCGCTTCCAGGCGCGGGAAGTCGAAGAAGCCGCAATTGCCTTTGACGGTGTGGACGAACCGGAAGATGGAATCGAGCCGCGCGCGGTCGTCCGGCTCGGCCTCCCAGGCGACAATCTCGCCGCCCAGCGCTTCCAGCATTTCGCGGCATTCGGCTACGAAATCGGCAATCAGATCGTCCACTGCGCGTGCTACCCCGGCCGTTTGGGGTCTTATGCCCGGCAGGTGTTAACGCGCCGTTATCCCTGTGGCGGGCAGGCGAACGCCGATCAGCAGGATGTCGCTCGACGGGTCGGAGAGCTGGATTGTCCCGCCGACCTCCTGCGCCAACGCGTTGGCAAGCCAGGCGCCAGCGGCTCTCGGCTCGATGGCACCCGCGCTCTCCCCCGCGACCAGCGCCTGACGAAGCGCGGGGTCCAGCAGGACCCGCAGTCCTTCGCCGCGGATCACCAGCTCGATGCCATCATCGTTGCGCTCGGCTCCAACGTCCAGGCGTCCCCCGCGCACCAGGGCATCGCCGGCGAGGAGCGCGACATTGAGGAGCAGCTTGATGGCGCCCTTGGGCAGCTTGTCGCTCTCGACCATCCAGCCGAGCTCGATCCGGCGCTCCGGCCCGAACACGCCCTCGAGCGCCAGCTTCGCTTCGCGAGTGTCGATCTCCTCGCCGAACCCACCGCCGGCGCCGAACGCCAGTCGGAAGAACTTGAGCTTGTTGGCGGACGCCCGGGCGCTGTCGGCGAGCAGCTCCAGGCACTTTTCGCGCATGTCCGGATCCTGCTCGTCGGCAAGCAGCTCGATGCCATTATTGAGAGCGCCGACCGGGGACATCAGGTCATGGCAAAGCCGCGAGCATAGCAGGCTGGCGAGATCGACCGAGTTCATTCGACGGGTTGATGGGCCAAAGCCGCAATCGGCGCAAGGACGGCGGGCATTGAATCGGCTCCGTTCCAACCCATATCGGCAGAGGAATGGGGGTTCTGGAATCGATCGATGTGCGGCTTGGCGCGGGCCATGCCGGCTGGCGTCTGGACCGGGCGCTTGCCGACGCTGTTCCGACGCTGTCGCGCGAGCGGCTGAAGTCGCTGATCCGGAGCGGAGCCCTCGAACGGTCGGGAGCAGCGGTGCGCGACCCCGCGACCAAGGTCCGCGGCGACGAGGAATTCATTCTTGCCGTGCCAAGGCCCGAGCCGGCTCATAACGAGGCGCAGGACATCCCCCTCAGGATCGTGTTCGAGGACGAGCACCTCCTTGTCGTCGACAAGCCGGCCGGGCTGGTCGTTCATCCCGCAGCCGGAAATCTCGACGGCACGCTGGTCAACGCCCTGCTCCACCATTGCGGCGACAGCCTGTCCGGCATCGGCGGCGTTGCCCGGCCCGGCATCGTCCACCGCATCGACAAGGACACGTCGGGACTCCTGGTCGTTGCCAAGACAGATGTCGCGCACGAGGGCCTTGCCCGGCAGTTTGCGGCCCACAGCATCGATCGGCGCTATCTGGCGATCGTTTCCGGCGTTCCAAGGGCGAGCGAAGGCACAATCGATGCGCCGCTCGCGCGCTCGGCGACAAACCGGAAGAAAATCGCCATTGTCGAGGGCGGACGCGGCAAGCGGGCGGTGACGCACTGGCGCCGGATGAACGTCCTTCGCGATGCCGCGTTGGTCGAGTGCAGGCTGGAGACTGGCCGAACGCACCAGGTGCGCGTGCATATGGCCTCTCTCGGCCATGCACTGCTTGGCGATCCGGTCTACGGCGGGACCGCAAAGGCTCATCGCAAGCTATTGAGCCAACTGCAGTTTCACCGGCAGGCGCTGCATGCAGCGGAGCTTGGCTTCACTCATCCGGTGACGAAGCACAGGCTATCGTTTCAAAGCGGCATGCCGCCGGACATGCAGGAACTGTTCACTGCGCTTGGTGTATAGGAAATCAGCGGCTAGAGCGGTTTTCCGCCCCTGCCGGCAAGGGAGGAAGACGAAAGTAATGGCACAGCAGAAGAGCGTCGTCTCGATCCCCGCATCCGGTGGGGAGGCCGGGCTCAACCGATATCTGTCGGAAATCAAGAAGTTCCCCATCCTCAGCCCTGAGGAAGAGTATATGCTCGCCAAGAGCTGGCGTGAGCATGGCGATACCGAGGCTGCGGCCAAGCTCGTCAATTCGCATCTTCGCCTCGTCGCGAAGATTGCCATGGGCTACCGCGGCTACGGCCTTCCGGTCAGCGACCTCATCTCAGAGGGCAACGTCGGCCTTATGCAGGGCGTCAAGAAGTTCGAGCCGGAGCGCGGCTTCCGCCTCGCGACTTACGCGATGTGGTGGATCCGTGCCTCGATCCAGGAATTCATCCTTCGTGCCTGGTCCCTCGTGAAGATGGGGACCACGGCGAACCAGAAGAAGCTTTTTTTCAACCTTCGCCGCATGAAGAACCAGATCAACGCGTTCGACGAAGGCGACCTGAAGCCCCAGGACGTGACCAAGATCGCGACCGACCTCGGGGTCAGCGAGGACGAGGTCGTGTCCATGAACCGCCGCATGGCGATGGGCGGCGATACGTCGCTCAACGTCTCGCTCAAAGGCGATGAAGGCAGCGAAAGCCAGTGGCAGGACTTCCTCGTGGACAATGGCCCGCTCCAGGACGAGCGCATCGCGGAGGATCAGGAAAGCCGCGTTCGCCACGATTTGCTGATGGATGCGATGGACTCGCTCAATGACCGCGAACGCCACATCCTGATGGAGCGGCGCCTGACCGACGAGCCCAAGACGCTCGAGGAATTGAGCCAGGTCTATGACGTCAGCCGCGAGCGCATTCGCCAGATCGAGGTGCGGGCGTTCGAGAAGCTGCAGGCTGCACTGCTTCGCCTTGCCGGCGAGCAAAGGCTGCTTCCAGCGGCCTAGCCCTTTTCGTCGGCAACCTTTGGCGCGGCCTGGGTCAGCTTTTCGCCCTCCCTCGCCTCCTCCGGGCGATCCTGTACCGTGTCGTCGCTTGCGACATTGTCGGCTGCCCAGGCACCCCGCTTTCCGAGCGGCCGCGGTGATCCGGTCGTGCTGTCGATGGCCGTCTGATGCTCGATCTCGCTGTTGAGCTCGGCTCCGAACACGAAGGCATAGGCGGACAAGTACATCCAGGTCAGCAGTGCTACCACCGCCCCCAGCGGGCCATAGCTCGCCTCGTAATTGGTAAAGCGGGTGACGTAGAAACCGAATGCGAGCGTCAGCAGCATCCATGCGAGCGAGGTGAACGCTGAGCCGGGCGTAATCCACCGCCACTTCGCGTTTTCGCGTGAGGGCCCGTATCGGTAGAGCGTCGCGGCGATGGCTGAACCGACCACCAGCAGCAACAGATAGCCCGAAGCCTTGCCAACGATGATGACTACCGGGCTCGCCTGCGGAAGCAGGTGCTGCAGGTAGGCGAGAGCCGCGGTTCCCGCGATGGCGACCAGCGCCCCGACCAGCGCCGCCGCCGTCATCCCGAGCGCAAGCAGGTAGAAGCGGACCAGGCTTCGCTTCTCCTTCTCCTCATAGGCGATGTTAAGGGAGGTGATCACCGCCACCGCGCCGTTCGTGCCCCCGTAGAAAGCGACGGCAATGGCAATCGCGAGGGCGAACCCCTTGGCTTTCCCGGATGCGTCGACGGCGCGCAGCAGCTGGTCGCCAATCAGGACGGCAATCTGAGTCGGCAGCACGGAGGTGAGCGAGCTCATATGCGCGATCACCGTCGTCGCTTCTGCGAAGAAGCCATAGGCGATGACGATCAGGCCAAGCAGCGATAGAAGCGCGAAGAAGCCGTAGAACGCGACGCCCGCCGAGACCAGCGCGACATTGTCGTCCCAGGTGCGCTTGTAGGTCCGGAGCGCAATATCCTTCCAAGCGCGCGCCGGCATTTCCGACGGCGCCGCCGCCCGGTGCCCGCGCGGGTCGCTCTTGGCTTTCGTCATCGCGTCTCCGCCGCTCGGTTCAATCCTTGCGCTTCAACAGCGAAAGCCCGGCGGCGGTTGCGAGGAGCGCGGCGCCCAGCCCTGCCCGGCCGCGCCTGCGAAGCAGCGACAGGCCGATGGTCGATAGGGCGGAGGAGACCATGCCGACCTTGCGCATCCCGGCGATCGCGCCCGCTCGATTGGTCGCCCGCGCGACGAGATAAGGATGTTCGTGAGGCGGGCCTGGCGGCTGCGGGCGCGGCAGGTGTTCCGTCGACGATGGCGGCTTGGGACCATTGTCGTCGGACAGTGATGCCTTGCCGGCCCGGTCGGCTTCCTTGCCTTCGTCGGCGGCGCCGTCCGCCACATGGTCGGCCGACCAGGCGCCGCGGTCGCCGAGCGGCTTCTCCCCCTGGTCGGCGGTCGTGTCGCGCGCGGTCTGATGCTCGATTTCAGAATTGAGCTCGGCGCCATAGAGCAGCACGAAGCTCGACAGATAGAGCCAGGTGACCAGCACGATGACGCCCCCGAGCGAGCCGTAGGTGACGTTATACTTGCCGAACCGCGACACGTAGAAACCGAATCCGAGCGTCAGCACGACCCAGCCGACAGCGAAAAACAGGGAACCGGGCGTGATCCAGGTCCACTTCGCGCGAACGCGTGACGGGCCGTAGCGATACAGGGTGGCGGCGGCCGCGGCAGCGATCGCGCCAAGCAGCACATAGGCCATGATCTTGCCGACGATCACCCCGACTCCGCCAAGGGCGGGCAGAACGCTTGCGAGCCGCGCCATCACGCCGATTGCCGCTGCTCCGGCCAGGGCGAGAAGGACTGCGGCGACAGTGATCTGCAGCGAGAGCAGCGTGACCTTGAGCCAGCCCCTCTTCTCTTTCTCTTCGTAGGCGATGTTGAGCGCGATCACGATCGATCCGGCCGCGTTGCGCGCGCCCCACAAAGCGATCGCAAGCGCCAGGACCAGGCCGGCTCCCTTCTTCCCGCCGGACGTCTTGACGACATTCAGCAGCTGGTCGCCGATCAGCTTGGCGACATCCTGCGGCATCGCGGTTGCCATCGACTGAACGTTGTGGAGGACGGTCTCGGGGCTCGCGATCAAACCATAGGTCAGCACGGTCGCGCCAAGCAGCGGCACCATCGCCAGGAAGCCGTAGAAGGCGACACCGGCGGCGACCAGCGACACATTGTCCTTCGACGCTTCCTTCCAGGTCCGAAGCGCGATCTCCTTCCAGCCTTGCGCCGGGATCTCGGCGGGCGTGTCGGCCTGCCGGCCCTTGTCTCCGGCGTTACCCGAGCCGCTGTCCGCCGACTTGGCCGCGCGATCGGCAATTGTCTCCATCCGTTCGGCTCCCTGCCCGTGCTGCTCGGCCCAACCCTGCGGCACGCAAGGCGTTCCCCCTTGCCAACGCTCGAAAACAGGCGGACGGTGGTCGTTCCACCAGGCGCCCGAGCGCCTTTGCGAAGAGCGACTCGCACGCCCGTGAACCGGACGAAGGAGAGTCGCACATGGGCAAAGGATCATCGAACGGCACTCGAGTGATCGCGCTGGTGGGTCCCGCCGGCGCAGGAAAGACGAGCCTTGCGGAAGCGATGTTGTTCGCAGCCGGAACCAGCGACCGCCTCGGGTCGACGGCCAACGGCTCCAGCATCGGCGACTCCAGCCCCGAAAGCCGGCAGCGCGGCGGTTCGACCGAGCTCAATCTCTACAGGTTCGACTATCTCGGCGAGAGCTTCGCCATCCTCGACGGTCCCGGGTCGATCGGCTTCGCGGCCGATGGCGCACGGGCGCTTGCTGTTGCCGATGCCGCCATCGTCGTCGTCGATCCGGACCCGGCAAGAGCGCCGCTCGCGGCGCCGGCACTTCGAGCGCTCGACGAGCTCGGCATTCCGCACCTCATCTTCGTCAACCGAATCGACCAGGCGCATGGCCGCATCCGCGAACTGCTCTCAGCGCTGCAACCGGTCAGCGTGTCGCCCCTCATCGCTCGCCAACTCCCCATCCGTGAAGGCGAGCGAGTGACCGGATTTATCGACTTGGCGCTCGAACGTGCGTTCAAATACCAAGCCGGCGGGGAGTCCGAACGCATCGAGATCCCGGCCGAGCTCCAGGATCGCGAGATCGAGGCCCGCACCCACATGCTGGAGCAGCTCGCCGACCATGACGACGATCTCCTCGAGCAGTTGCTCAGCGACGAGACACCGGACGCGGATCGCATCTTCCAGGATCTCGCCCGCGAGACCGGCGAGACTCTCGGCGTTTCCGTCCTGTTCGGCTCAGCAAGCAGTTCCTGGGGGATCGGCCGGCTGCTGAAGGCGCTGCGCCACGAGACGCCTTGCCCGGACGCGACCGCCGGAAGGCTCGGCGTCACGAACCCGGCGCTCTACGTCTTCAAGGTCCAGCACGGCTCCGTCGGCCGCCTCGCCTATTCACGCGCGCTCGGCGGCAGTATCGCCGAGGGGTCGGACGCGAGGGACGCCAACGGCAATCATCTCCGCCTCGGCGCCTTGTTCACGGTCCAGGGGGAGAAGACCCAGAAGCTCGGCGAAGCGCGCGACGGCGATGTCGTGGCCGTCGCCAAGATCGACTCGATCAAGCCTGGGCAATGGCTCGGCCTCGGCCAGCTCCCGCCACCGATCGAGGTCGAATATCCTTCTCGCAACTGCGCCGTCGCGATCGAGCCCGCCGACCGCAAGGATGACGTCAAGCTGTCGGGTGCGCTCCAGCGCCTGCTTGAGGAAGACGCCGGCCTCGTCGTCGAGCATGACGAAGCCAGTCACGAAATCCTCCTGAAAGGCGTCAACGACGAGCATCTGAGGACCGTGCTCGCCCGTCTCAAGCGGCGCTACGGGGTCGAGGTGAAGTCGCACGCGCCGACCATCGGCTATCGCGAATCCATCCGCCGGACGGTGACCCAGCGCGGCCGCCACAAAAAGCAGACCGGCGGCCACGGCCAGTTCGGCGACGTCATCATCGAGGTCCGGCCGCTGCAGCGCGGCGCCGGCTTCGAGTTCCAGGAGAAGATCACGGGCGGCGCCGTCCCGCGCCAGTGGATCCCGGCAGTCGAGGACGGCGTCCGCGAGGCGCTCCGCAAAGGAGCGCTGGGTTTCCAGGTCGTCGACGTCGCCGTCACCCTCGTCGATGGCAGCTACCACAGCGTCGACAGCAGCGAGCTCGCTTTCCGCGTCGCCGGCCGGATGGCGATGCACGAGGCTCTCGCCGCAGCCCAGCCGCACTTGCTCGAACCGATGCACCGCCTGACCGTCGTCTGCCCATCCAGCGCGACCAGCCGGATCACCTCCGGCGTCGCTGGGCGACGCGGCCAGATGCTTGGCATGGGCCCGCGGGACGGCTGGACCGGATGGGACCGGATCGAGGCGCTGATCCCCGAAGCCGAGCTAGGCGGGCTGGAAGCCGAGCTTCGATCCCAAAGCCAGGGTCTCGCGACCTACGAGGCCGAGTTCGACCACCTCGCCGAGCTTAACGGGCCGCTTGCCGACAAGGTGATCCAGCAGCGCGAGCTCGAGCCCGCCTAGGCGAGCCCCTCGACGCTCGCGATTGGCCGCCAGTCGCCGAGACCATGCGTGTCTGCGAAGTCCGCGGGAAAGCCTTCGCCGGCGTGGATGCCGCCGCGAACGAATACGGCGTCGACGCCTAGCCGCGCGGCGCCGAGTATGTCCGTGACGAGTCCATCTCCGATCGCGAGCACGGCCTGCAACGGCGGATCGCCCGCCATCCGAAGCGCGTGGTCGTAGATCGCGCGGTGCGGCTTACCGTACCATTCCACGGTCCCGCCCAGCTCCTCGTAGAGATCGGCGAGCGCTCCCGCGCAGGCTTCGACCGAAACGCCGCGAAGGACGATCCGATCGGGATTGAGGCAGTGGAAGCGAACGCCGCGCCCGGCCCACTCGCGGAGCTCCTCGGCATATTGCTCGACCTTCGAACGCTGTTCGTCGAGGCCTGTGCAGGCAAGATCCATAAAGTCGTCGCCATCCGCGATGCGCACGCTCCGGCGCTCGAGTACGGAGCGGTCGTCCTTGGTGCCGAGGAACCCGACGGGCTCGCCGAGGCCGACGAGGACCTCGATCCCCGCCTCGCCGCCGGTCATGATTGCGTCCCAGCAATCCCGGGCAAGTCCAAGCCGGTCGAGATGGCGCGCAACGTCGGCCGATGGGCGCGGCGCGTTCGATATGAGGAGCACGAACCGCCCCTGCTCCCGCCATGCTCGGAGCCGCTGAGCCACACCGGGATAGACGCTCACTCCGTCATGTACGACGCCCCAGATGTCGCACAGGACCACCCGATAGCTGTCCGGCAGCGCATCCCAGAAGGCGGAGTCGGTCAAGACAGATATCACCGCCTCATCCGAACGGCCGGTCGATGGACGGCGGCGGCTGCGTGAAGAATTTCGGCCCGGCCTCCGTCATGTGCCAGCAATCCTCGAGTCTCACCCCGAACTTGCCGGGGATGTAGATGCCCGGCTCATCCGAGAAGCACATGCCCGGTGCCAGCGGCGTCGCTTCGCCGTGCACGAGATACACCGGTTCGTGCCCATCCATCCCGATGCCGTGACCGGTGCGGTGCGGAAGGCCGGGCAGCTTGTAGCCGGGGCCGTATCCCCAGCTCGTATAAGCAGCGCGCACGGCGTCGTCGACCGCTCCCGCCGCTACGCCGATCTTCGCGGCACGGATCGCGATCTGCTGGCCTTCGTGGACCTGATTCCAGACCTTGCGCTGTTCGGCGGTCGGATCGGCGTCGAATACGAAGGTGCGTGAGATGTCCGACTGGTAGCCGCGCAGCGTGCAGCCGCAATCGAACAGGATAGTGCTTCCCTGCTTCACGACCTGAGGCTTCTTCGAGCCGTGCGGAAGGGCCGACGCCTCGTCGATCAGGACAAGCGAGAATTCGGGGCTTCCGCCCAGCGCTTGCGTCGCCGCATCGATCGCAGCGCTGAAGTCCGCCGGGGTCATGCCGATGCGGGCCCGCTCGCCGGCATGGCGCATTGCCTTCAGCGTCAGGTCGTTCGCCGCCTGCATCAGCGCGAGCTCGGCGGGAGACTTGATCAGCCGAAGCGCACGAACGACCGGATTGGCGCTGACCGCCTTCAAACCGGCGAGGTTCTGCGAGAGACGATCGACGATGAAATAACGGTCGGTCTCCTCGAACCCGACCGGCTCAGCCGCGACGCCACGTTGGCGGAGGAAGTCGGCAACCAGCCTGAGCGGGTCCTCGTCCTCGTTCCAGGTCCGGACCTCGGCGGGAATCGCCAGGGTCTCCTCGACCGACGGGCTCTCGAAAAAGGGCGTTACGATGATCGGGTCGCCGTGCGCCGGAATCACGGCGGCCGTCAGGCGCTCTGAACGAAACCATTGGATCCCCGTCAGGTAATCCAGGCTCGACCCCGCCTCGACAACGACCGCGCCGATGCCGGCCTGCTGCATCAGCTGCCGAGCCCTGGCGATTCGCTGCATGCGTTCGGCCGGGGCGATCGAGGGCGGGGCAGGAACCGGCGCCAGTTCATCGGCCGCGGCGGCTCGTACCCGCTCGAACGGCATGGTCAGCGCGGCCGTTGCCGCCGCCGCACCGGTGAGAAAGCTGCGCCGCTGGATCATTTCACCCGCTCCTTTGCGCTCCCATGTTGCACGGCTTCGGGCGATGGGCCAGCAGGCGCGTCCCATGTTCGATTCGACTCATTTCGACGGCCAGCGCCGTCCCGGCGCGCGCGAGATGACGGCGATGCTCGCCGGCTTGATGGCGCTGAACGCCTTCGCGATCGACTCGATGATCCCGGCGCTCGCGGACATCGGCAAATCGCTGCACGTCGTCCGCGAGAACGACCGGCAGCTGGTGGTCATCGCTTATTTCCTCGGCTTCGCTTCGACCCAGCTCGTGTGGGGACCGCTGGCCGACCGCTTCGGACGCAAGCCAATCCTTGCCGCCGGGATCGCGCTCTACGCGGCTTTCGCTGCCTTGTGCGCCTTTGCAAGCACCTTCCCACTGCTGATCGTCGGCCGGGCGGCGATGGGCGCATCGGCGGCGGTCACCCGCGTTCTGGTCATCGCCATGGTCCGCGACCTGTTCGAGGCTGAAGCAATGGCACGCGTCATGAGCCTGGTGTTCATGGTCTTCATGCTGGTCCCGGTCCTCGCACCGAACATCGGGCAGCTGATCCTGCTCTTCGGCTCCTGGCGGCTGATCTTCGTCGTCATCGCCTTTTATGCGCTGGCGATGCTGGCCTGGTCCTGGGCCCGCCTGCCGGAGACACTGCATCCCGAGTTTCGGCGCCCGCTCGACTGGCGCGACACGTTGAGCGCGATCGCGGAAACGGTGCGCGAACCACAGTCCCGGGGCTACACGCTCGCGACGACCGTTAGCTTCTCGGCGCTTGTCGCCTACATCAGCTCGATCCAGCAGATCGTGTTCGAAGTCTTCGGCGAGGGTCCGCGCATCGGGCTGGTGTTCGCATCAATCGCGGCGCCGATGGCGCTCGGCTCCTGGCTCAATTCGCGCTTCGTCGGCCGCTTCGGGTTGCGCCGCGTCGGCCACAGCGCAGCGCTGGCGCTGGTCGTGATCAGCGCCGCCCACGCCGCGATCGCGCTTTCGGGACTCGAGACGATCTGGACCTTCATCCTGCTGCAGGGCCTGACGATGGGCAGCTTCTCCTTCGCGTCGTCGAACTTCGGAACGCTGGCCATGGAGCACATGGCCCGGATCGCCGGCACCGCCTCCTCGGTCCAGGGCGTGGTCGGAACCATCGGCGCGGCGGCGATCGGGTTCCTGATCGGCCAGCAGTTCAACGGCACGCTCG
>NZ_JAFAVR010000029.1 GCF_019242355.1 Sphingomonas sp.
GTTGCCGGCGCCCCCGAGAACGTCCACTGAACTCCCGCCGGTCGTGATGGTGTCATTGCCCGCGCCAGTGTCGAGCGTCAGCAGGCTATCTTGAGTCGCGGTCGTGATCTTGTCCGCGAAACTGGTCCCGAGAACATATTCAAGCGTCTCGAAATTCTGGATCGTGCCGCCGCCGATCGTCGCGGAACCGCCGACAAGCGTGCCGGTGTTCAAAGTAACGCCCGAGGTCGCCCCCCCAAGCGACAGGTGCAAAGTGTCGTCGCCGCTGCCTCCGTCGGCGTCGTCGCCGTAGCCAACCGAGACATAGTCGTCGCCGCCGCCGCCGTTCACGACGTCATGCTCGAGGCCAACGTCGTCGGCGAAGGTGCTCGAATTGGGCAGGAAGTCGGCCGAACCCAGCCTGTCGTCGACACTGCCACCGTTGATGTGATCGGCACCGGCTCCGCCGGCGATCGTATTGCCACTGTCAGCGGCCGTTATGGTGTCATTGCCCGCGTCGCCGTCAACCAGCCCGCCGTAATAGGTGTACTGCATCACGATCGTGTCGTTGCCGGTTCCACCATTCGTGGTCCCATGCGCGTAGATCGTATCGTTGCCCGCTCCTCCGTCCGCCCGCGCGAAGGTGTTGGAGTTCGTATAGAGCGTGTCGTTGCCGGCGCCGCCAAGGACCGCGTTTAGATACTGACTGTTGCGCCCGTCGACGATGTCGTCCCCGTCGCCGCCGTCCAGGGTCCCAGTGTAATAGCCGGCGATCAAATGATCGTTGCCGCCCATGCCGAGCACCGTGCCGAAGGTGCTATAGCCAAACGAACGATCTTCCGCGTTGATTGTATCGTCGAAATTGCTCCCCTGAACCCAAACCAGATTCTCGACATCCTTGATGACGCCGCCGCCGATCGTCTGAGATGCCAGGCTGAAATCTGCCGTGATGCCCGAGGGGGCACCCAGGAATGAGATGCTGAAGTAATCGCCCTCATAGCCGTTGGCGCCACCATCGACATTATCGCCATAGCCGGCCCAGATATGGTCATCACCGGCGCCACCTGAAATTGTGTCGCGTTCCGTGCCAGTGTCGAGGGATGCTTCCTCATAATAGACATAGTAGCCGTTATCCCAGTCGGCCTGGACAGGACCCGACGCCAGGGCGTCGTCCCCATTTCCACCATTAAGGGTGTCTCTCCCGGCTTCGCCGGCAAGATGGTCGTTGCCGTCACCACCGCTCAATGTGTCATTGCCGGCTCCGCCACGGGCGTAGTCGTCGCTGCTGCCGCCGGTCCAGATGTCGTTGCCGTTCGTCCCCGTGAAAGTTGGCATGCCTCATTCCCCTTTGCGCAACCGCGCCGGCGGGCGGCGAGGCCTGATCAGCTTTGCAGGATGGCCAGTCGGACGAGCGGTCACGGCGCGAAGGACGGGCGCCAATGGCGATGCGACCAGGTTCTGAGCGATTCCCCTAAGCCTTTACTCACGCGAAATGACGTTCGCGCTGAGTGAGATGCTATCGGCGTGAGACAATAAGTAAAACACAAAAACGGTAAGTTCAGGCTCCAACATGCTGTTTTGGTCGCGCCCCTTTTTCTTCATCCTGGCTCGCTGTCCCACCGCGATCGAACGGACGTCGATCAGCAGACCCGTGCCTGACGCCGCCGTCCGACGGTGAAACGTCCACGCGGACGCGCTTGACTTCACGAATCAATGATGTCGCAATTCAGGTGAACAGCGGTTTCGGCAGCGGATTCCCGAGGGATCGAATGGCGGCGGCGGCAACGCAGTGCGAGCGGGGAACCACCCTGTTCATCCTGGCTCATCCGGACGACGAACTGGCCTTTGCGCCTGCACTTTATCGTCTTGCGCGCCAGGCGAAGCCGGTTCGTCTCATCTATCTTGCCGATGGTGCCTTGCGCAGCGCCTCCGCGGCGGTTCGCCATGCCGAAAGCGAGGCCGCTCTGGCGTCTATCGGAATTGACCGCTCAAGCTTGAGCTTCCTTGGCAGCCAGCAAGGCATCGAGGACGGTCATCTCTACAAGCATCTGTGCCGTGGGCTCGAAGCGATCGAGCGGCTGGTGCCGCCGAACGTCCCGATTGCCGGAATCTTCACCCTGGCATGGGAGGGCGGGCATCCCGACCATGACTCGGCCCATCTCATCGCCGCAGCCTTTGCCGCCAAGCGCGGGCTCGAAGAGGATGTCTGGCAGGTCGCGTTCTACCGTGCAGCCGATCGTCTCCCGGCGCCCGCCTTCAGCGTTTCCGCACCGCTCGCCGCCAATGGTCCGGTGCAGTCGTCAAAACTGACACTCGTCGAACGGCGGCTGGCAAGGCGAATGATGCGCCATTACCGCTCGCAATGGCGCTCGTTCATCGGACTTGGGCCGTTCATTATCTGGCGCTCGCTGACCCGGAGCCGGATCGAATGGCAGGCAGTCCGCTACGACCGCCTGAGCCAGCGTCCGACTGAACGCCCGCTCCTGTACGAGGTCCGCAATGGGATCGCGTTCGGCGAGCTCCTTGAACACTCAGCGGAGTTGCTGACGACCTGCCGCGCCTCTCTCCGAAGGATGGCTGAGGCATGAGGTTAGCCGCAGTCATCCCCTGCTACCGCTGCAGCAGGCACGCCGCGGAGGTCGTGTCCGCCGCTCTCGACGCCTTCGACCACGTCTTCGTCATCGACGACTGCTGCCCCGAGCGCACCGGCGACCTGATCGAGAAAAGCTTCGCAAGCCAGTTAGTGACCGTTCTGCGCAATCCGGAAAACCAGGGGGTCGGAGGTGCGACGATCGCTGGGTATCGCGCTGCTCTCAAGGCCGGCTATGACATTATCATCAAGATGGATGGCGACGGACAGATGGACCCGGAGTTCATTCCCGCGCTGCTTGCGCCGATCGTGTCCGGCGAAGCCGACTATACCAAGGGTAACCGCTTCTATCGGAAACGCGATATGAAGCGCATGCCCGTCACGCGCCTGATGGGCAATTCATTCTTGTCCCTGCTCAACAAGGCGTCCTCGGGATACTGGAACGTGATGGACCCTACCAACGGCTTTACTGCGCTCGGAAGGATTGCCGCGCGCGAGGTCGAATGGTCGAAGGTGTCGAAGCGGTACTTTTTCGAATCGGATCTGCTATTTCGCCTCAACATCGCGCGGGCGGTTGTCCAGGATGTTCCGATGCCGGCACGCTATGGGACAGAGAACAGCAATTTGCGGGTCTTCCGGGCAATCCCTACGTTCCTCATGGGTCATCTTCGCAATGGCATTCGCCGATTCTTCTACACCTACATCCTCCGCGACTTCAGCGTCGGCACGGTCCACACGATCGGCGGTCTGATATTGTTCGTCTTCGGCCTGACTTTTGGGACGATCACGTGGTGGCATAGCGCGGTCAGTGGCCAGGACACCTCGGTCGGCACGGTGATGATCGCGATGCTGCCGATCATCCTCGGCTTCCAATTGCTTCTGAACGCCCTTGCCTTCGATATTGCCAATGTGCCGACCCGGCCGCTCCAGAGAATCCTTTCTTCACCCCCTCGGCGTCGAGTGACCGACAATCCTCAACTCGAACTGAAAGATTGGCGTCGGCGCTGATGATAGGCAGAGTCATTCCTCGCCCGGTCTCGATCGTCTGGATCACGGCCGCCATAGCGACGCTTGCCGGACTTATCGGATTTGGCCTTTTTATCGCTGCCAGTCGCTCGGTCCTGCCAGGCGATCCCGGGCTATTCCGGGCCCGCATCGCGGTTGCCTTCGCCACCGGCAAGCTCGTCGAGAATTATGACCAGGAAGGCTCGACTACGATCGGCAGCCATCAATGGAATGATTGTCTCATCCTCGTCATGGCGTCGGACCAGCGCGGCGACCTTGCCCGGCTTGCCTTGTCGCCAATCCTGATGGACCTCGGCCCCGAGCCGAGCCTAACTACCAATCCCTGCGCCGTGCTGGGGGCTCTCAATCGTGGCGCAACACCTAACGGCAATCTCTATTATTACGACCGCTATCCGAATGGCGCAGTCATCCTTCTCCGAGCTCTGTTGCCGTACGCCAGCATCACGCGCATCCGGACGATCAATCGCGCGACGCAGTCGACACTGCTGCTTCTTGGGCTTGCACTGGCGCTTGCCGGCCTTGCGCGCAGGCGCGACGCAACGGCCTTCACGGTGATTGCCATCAGCAGTCTCGCGCTCATGCGCTACTTCGGCCTTGAATCTTTCTCGCAATCGCTTGGCCACGGCCCCGCGGATGCCGTGATTGCGGCGTATCTTGTGACCGTGGCCGCAATGGCCTTCGCTCCTGCCGGCCTCACCCTCACTGTCCTCGCCGCCGCCGTGTTCGGTGTCCTGACAATGATCTTCGAACTGTTCACCGGAGGCATTCCGATTGGCCTTGCAATGGTGATCGGACTCGCCCCGCTCGTCGCTTCGGCACGTGTCCGGCCTGTCGTGGCATCGAGCGCCGGGGGAGTCGCATTCCTATCGGCGGGAGCGATCTTCTATTTCGCAAAGATGCTCGCAACGATGATGACGGGTACCGGGGGCCTGGCCGGGGATGCGACCTCGCAAGTGCTTCGCCTGACGATATTCGATCCCTACGGCGAGTTGTCCGGTGGGAGAGGACCCGCCTTCGCCATTCATGAGACCATCCGCTCGATCGACGCGCTCACTGGGGGCATGTGGCTTCTTTCCGCGGGAACGCTGGCGATCGCCGCGCTTGCGGGCGGGTACGGGCTGTGGCGGTTGCGCCAGAGTGACGTCTCGCCAGCACTGCGCGAGAAATCGTTGCTGCTCGCGCTCTCGGCAGCCATCCCGGGTCTATGGTGCTTGTTCTTCCTCAACCTGATGATCGAGCACGCATGGTTCACCGACCGCGTATTCGTCTGGCCGATTGCGGTCGGTTTCGGCCTGTTCGCCCTGGCGTTGGTTGAAGAGCGAGGCAGCGGCCACATCGCCACTACTACGATCAAGTCCAAGCCGGCCTGACTCGGAAGGCCTGCTCGCCACGCCGCGCGCGCCTCCGCCACCGCCAGCGGCTCATCGGGGCTGCGGCGTCACGAATGCTGATTTCGTGTCATTTGCCTCGCGATGGCGTTGTGGTCACGGCGTTGCCGTCAACCTCTTGATCCAATGCTCGGTCGGCGGCGCGGGCACGTCGAACTTGCGGGAGATCTCGTCAGGGAGCGATCCTGGTAGCCAAACCGGCTAGCGAACCTGGTTCCGCCTTCCGCGGCCCGGGAAGGTCGCCGTGGAGCCTTCGGGCGCCGGCTGGGCAAGGTAGGCGAGCCGGCGCATCTCGCGCCGTCCGCGGGTGACGGTATCGAGGATCAGGCCAGCAAAACCGCACAGGACGGCGATGATGACTATGCCCGTGATCAGGATCGCGGTCGGAAAGCGCGGCACCAGGCCGGTATGCAGGTAAGTCACGACCAGCGGCACCGCGAGCAGCAGCGCAAGGACCACCAGCCACACGCCGATGCTGCCGAAGAACAGGGCCGGCCGCTCTGTGCGGTAGAGGGTCGTGATGGTCTTCAGGATGCGCCAGCCGTCGCGATAGGTCGACAACTTCGACTGGGAGCCTTCGGGACGCGCGGCGTAGACGGTCTCAACCTCGCCAACCGGCATCCGGAGCTCGAGCGCGTGGACGCTCATCTCGGTCTCGATCTCGAAGCCTGAAGAGAGAACCGGGAAGCTCTTCACGAACCGTCGCGAGAACACGCGGTAACCCGAGAAGATATCGCTGAAGCTACGGCCGAACAGCTTGGAGAGGATGCCCGTGAATAACCGATTGCCGAGCACGTGACCCCCGCGATAGGCCTCCCGTTGCTCGTGCTTTCGGATGCCGACGACCATGTCGAGTTGCTCATCCAGGAGCATCGCGACCATCGCCTGAGCCGCCTTGGGGTCATAGGTCAGATCGCCGTCAGCCATGATGTAGACATCGGCGTCAACGTCAGCGAACATCCGTCGGACGACATTGCCCTTGCCCTGCTGCCGCTCCGTGCGGACGATCGCACCGGCGGCGTAAGCAACCTCGCGCGTCCGGTCACTGCTGTTGTTGTCGTAGACGTAGACCGTCGCCACGGGCAACGCGTCGCGGAAGCCGGCGACCGTGGCCCCGATCGCTGCTTCCTCATTGTAGCACGGCAGAAGCACGGCGATGCGCGGTTGGTGCGTGCTTGCCAACATTCCCCCCATGCTCGTCACCCCCGCGAAGGCGCGGACCCAGCCTCCACCGGTGTTACTGGGTTCCTGCGCGCGCGGGAACGACGATTATTTCTTAGCCTTGGGAGGGGCCTTCCTGGCAGCAGGCTTCGCGGCGGCCGGCTTCTCTTCGGCCTTGGCTTCGGGAGCCTTGGACGCCGCCGCGTCCTTTACCGGCTTCGCAGGCTTGGGTTTAGCAGGAGCCTTCTCGACGGATCCCTTGGCCGGCTCTTCGGCGACAGGCGCGCCGTCGACCTCGGCTGCTTTCTTGGCCGCATCCTTCTTCGAAGCCGCCTTCTTCGCCTTCGGTTTTGAGTCATGCGAATGGTCATGGCCGCAATCCGGGCCGTGAACGTGGCCTTCCTCGCTCTCGAGGTCCGCCTCCAGCTCCGCCCGGGTCGCGGCCCGATCGGTGATGCTCGCCTTCGAGAACAGGAAGTCGACGACCTTGTCCTCGTAGAGCGGAGCGCGCAGCTGGGCAGCCGCCATTGGCTCCTGCTGGACATAGCGAAGGAACGCGTCGCGGTCCTTGCCCTGATATTGCGAGGCCGCCTGGGCGATCAGCGCCCGCATCTCCTGCTCATTGATCTCGACGCCGTTCTGCGCGCCGATCTCCGACAGCAGCAGGCCGAGTCGCACCCGGCGCTCGGCGATCTGGCGATACTCGCTCGTTTCCTTTTCGATCTCGGCAAGTGCGGCTTGCGGATCCTCTTCGTGGCTCGCTTCGTGGCGGAGCTGGGCAATGATGTTCTGGAACTCGGCGTCGACCATGCTCTCGGGCACTCCGAAGTCGTGCCGGCTGGCGAGCAGATCCAGAAGCTGCCGTTTCATGTGGGTGCGCGTCAGGCGGTTGAGTTCCTGCGTCTGCTGGTCGCGGATCAGGCCCTTGAGCTGGTCGAGGTCCTGAAGACCGAGCGACTTGGCGAAATCTTCGTCGACCTTGCGTTCGCTTGCGGTCTTCACCGCCTTGACCGTCGCGGTGAACACGGCCGCCTGGCCTTTCAGGTTCTCCGACGGATAATCGGCCGGGAAGGTGACGTTGAGGTCGCGTGTCTCGCCGACCCTGGCGCCGACGAGCTGGTCCTCGAAGCCCGGGATCAGCTGGCCCGAGCCAAGCTCGACCGCCATGTCCTCACCCTTGCCACCCTCGAACGCCTTGCCGCCGACCTTGCCTTCGAAGTCGATGACGACCTGGTCGCCGTTCGCGGCGGCCTGGCCTTCCGCGGCGTCCGTCCAGTCCTTGGACGAGTTGGCGAGCTGCTGCAGTTGCTCGTCAACCGCGGCTTCGTCGGCCTCAACGGTCAGGCGATCGATCGCAATATCCTCGATGTTCGCCGCCGGCACCTCGGGGAGAGCCTCCAGGCGGACCGTCACCTCGGCGTCCTTGCCCGGTTCATAGCCCTCGTCGAGCTCGACCTGCGGCTGCAACGCGGGACGGATGTTCTGCTCGGTCAGAAGCTGCTGGACCCCGTCCTGAACCGCGGTGTTGAGTGCATCGCCGCGCAGGCTCTCGCCGTGCATCTTGCGGATGAGGTTTGGCGGGACCTTGCCCGGACGGAATCCCGGCATACGCACCTGAGGAGCGATCCGCTTCACCTCGTCCTCGACCCGCGCCTCGATGTCCTCGGCGGGGATGGTCAGCATGAAGGCGCGCTTCAGGCCCTCGTTCTCGGTCTCGACGGTCTTGATGGTCACGATGCTCAGGTCCTGATGAAATTTGCAGTACGGCGCCGGTCAGGGGACCGGCGATTTTCGTCCTCGCCTGTCCCCCGGACAGGCTGTGGGCGAAAATGGTGCGCGCGAAGGGACTCGAACCCCCACATCTTTCGATACTGGAACCTAAATCCAGCGCGTCTACCAGTTCCGCCACGCGCGCGCGGCCCGACGAAGCGCCGCGCTATACCAGCCGTGCCGGGAGGGGCAACCCGTCGCAACCGCGTTCGTTGACCAGCAAAGGAGTCCCGCCGAATGCAAGACACGCCCCCGCAGCCGCCCCAGGCCCCCGAGCCGCCGCAAGCTCCGCAGCCTCCGCAACCTCCCCAGCCGCCTCAGCCGGGCCAGCCGACCGAGGCCCCGCCCGAGACTCCAGTCCGCGGACCAGACGTCGATGTCCCTTCGCCGT
>NZ_JAFAVR010000264.1 GCF_019242355.1 Sphingomonas sp.
GCGCGTGAGGCGCTCGCAGGAACGGAGAACGAACTGCGCGAGGCGCGGCACTACCAAGCGACCTTGGCGCACGAGCTGCAGGTGGCGACCCGTGCGAAGGAGCGGCTTCTCGCGGAGCAGACGGCACTCGCCGCGCCGGTGGAGCTGCCGGAGGAAGCGGATGTCGAAGGCGTCGAGCGGCGGCGGGACAGCCTCGTAGCCCAGCTCGCCAGTTCGTCGGCCGACTCCAATTTGGCCAAGCAGCGATTGCAGGAGGCACAGAAAGGAGTCGACGAGGCAAAGACGCGGCTCGCCAACTCTGAGCGGCGGCTGGAATCGATACGGCAAGCGGAGACAACGCGAGGTCGGCGACTCGGCAGCCTCGGCCCGGACAGGATCAGGTGGACGGCCGAGATCGAGCGCTGCAGGGCTGATTTGACGCAACAGGATGCCCTCCAAGCGCAGACGAAGACGATTTTGTCCACCCTACAGGGGCAGCGCGACGAACAAATGGCGAGTTGCCTTGCGCTCGGGCAGCAGGCGAAGAACGTACGGGCGAACGTGGCCGCAATCGCAGGCGCGAACCATCAGGCCGAGTTGGGCCGGGCGCGGGCAGAATCCCGACGCGCCGCCGCCGAGGAGCGGCTGCTCGAAGAATATGGCATCTCCGCCCAAGACGCGCTGGTCCAGGCTCCCGCTATTGAGGTGCCCCCGGATGCTGCGCCCCTGGCGGGCCGTCTGCGACGCGAGCTTCGCGCCATGGGAATGGTCAACATTGGGGCGGACGAGGCCTACGAGCGGCTTACGGGCCGGCACGATGAGCTGACCGCGCAGCGCGCCGACATCCTGGAAGGAATCGAGCAGGTGCAGGCGAGCATGAGCGAGCTGGACAAGCTGACGCGCGACCAGTTCCTGGACACCTTTGCGAAGGTGCAAGTTGCCTACGGCGAGATGTTCCAGAAGCTGTTTGGCGGCGGCGAGGGCAAGATGTTCCTCGACAATCCGAGCTCAATCCTGGAGAGCGGGATCGAGATCGAGGTTCAGCTCCCCGGTAAGAAAAAGCAGCGGCTGGAGTTGCTGAGCGGCGGCGAGAGAGCGCTCTGTGCATCGGGATTTCTCTTTGCACTGCTCAGCACGAAGCCGTCGCCGCTGGTCGTGCTCGACGAGGTCGACGCGCCGCTGGATGGCCGCAATGTCGAGCGGTTTGCCGACGTGCTGGTCGAATTCTCGAAGATCACTCAGTTCATCGTGATCACCCACAACCCGACTACCATCGAGCGCGCGCCGGTCTGGCTCGGCGTGACGATGAATGAACCCGGCGTGTCTACGCTGGTCCCCGCACGTATGCCGATGCCTGAGACTGCGGTGGTGCAAGTGGCGGCCCAGCCGAGCCTGCGGCTCTCCCCGGCAACCTGATGCTCGCCACTCTCGCTGCAATCGCCATGGCCCAAATCGATCCGGTCGGTCCGCTCCCCCACGCGCCGCCGCAACCGAGGAGCTACGGCTGTGTTCGGGTCGCTTCCGCGCCGCCGATGGATGGGCATCTCGGGCACAAGCAGTGGGCGGCGGCGCCCTGGACCGAAGATTTCATTGACATCGAGGGGCTCGCCAAGCCGAGTCTGCGCACCAGGGTGAAGATGCTGTGGGACGCCCGGTGCCTCTATATCGGCGCGGAAATGGTCGAGCCGCAACTCTGGGCGACGCTCACCGAGCGCGACTCGGTGATCTTTCACGATAATGACTTCGAGGTGTTCCTCGATCCGGATGGCGACAACCACAACTATGTCGAGTTCGAGATGAACGCGCTCAACACCGTCTGGGATCTACTGCTGCCCAAGCCCTACCGGGATGGGGGCCCGGCCGTAGATGCATTCAATATCGAAGGCCTCCGCACCGGCGTGAAGCTCTTCGGCCAGCTGAACCGACCGACGGTCCCTTCAAGCCGAGGATTCCAGGGCTGGACGGCGACAATTGCCATTCCTTGGAAGGCGCTGCGCCCAGTTGCGGGCACGAGGCTCCCGCCGCGGGATGGCGATCGGTGGCGGATCAATTTCTCGCGCGTGGAGTGGGATCTCGAGGTCGCGGACGGCAAGTACGTGAAGATACAGAACCGGCCAGAGCACAACTGGGTCTGGTCGCCGCAGTGGGCGATCAACATGCACCGCCCAGAGACGTGGGGCTTCCTCGAATTCCAG
>NZ_JAFAVR010000018.1 GCF_019242355.1 Sphingomonas sp.
GGTGCGCGAAATCCTCGCCACCGAGATGCTCGAAGCGCTCGGCGTCAACACGTCCAGGACCTTCGCCCTCTTCGAGACCGGCGAGCAGCTTGACCGCGGCGACGAGCCGTCGCCGACACGCTCCGCGGTGCTGACGCGGCTCAGCCATGGCCATATCCGTATCGGCACCTTCCAGCGGCTGGCCTTCCTGGGCGAGACCGACAATATCGCCCGCCTGGTCCGCTATTGCCTGGAGCAGCTCTACGGCGAGAGCGCCGGCGACGACGGTGCGGCCAATGCGCTACGCCTGTTCGATCTGGTTTCGGCGGCCACCGCTGATCTCGCCGCCT
The DNA here is from genome assembly GCF_019242355.1 of Sphingomonas sp. GTDB lineage: Bacteria > Pseudomonadota > Alphaproteobacteria > Sphingomonadales > Sphingomonadaceae > Sphingomicrobium. The sequence continues at coordinate 330 of NZ_JAFAVR010000018.1, forward strand.
CCTATCTCGCCTCCGGCTTCGTCCACGGCGTGCTCAACAGCGATAATATCAATATCACCGGGGAGAGCTTCGATTACGGCCCCTGGCGCTTCACGCCTTATTGGGACCCTGACTTCACCGCCGCCTATTTCGACCATTACGGGCTCTATGCGTTCGGCCGGCAGCCCGAGGCGATCCACTGGGACCTCGCCCAGTTCGCCGGCGCGCTGACCCTCGTTACCGATGCGCCGCCGCTGTCCGAAGCCCTTTCCGAATGGAGCGGCCGCTTCGAGCAGGCACTGGTCCGGCGACTGCTCCGCAGGCTCGGAGTGCCGCCAGTCACGCCGGAGCGCGACTCCGAGCTTGCTTCGCTCATTATCCGCGCGCTTCAGTCGCAGGCGGTCACCATCGACCGCTTCTTCTTCGACTGGCGAGGCGGCCGAAACCCAGGCGCCGAGCCCTATCGGTCGGATGATTTCACCGCCCTTGGCACCGCCCTCGACGGACGTGCCGTTCCCGCGGCGCACTCTTATTGGTCCGATCCCGAACCATGCTCGATGCACATCGAGGAGGTCGAGGCAATCTGGTCGGCCATTGCCGAGCGCGACGACTGGCGGCCACTGGAGGACAAGGTTAAGGCAATCCGTCGTATGGGCGAAGCGATGAGGGCGGATGCACGGGCAGGTTGACGAAAGCGAGGATGCCGCGGAGCAGGCGTCACGCACGCCGGCCGAGCTCGTCTCGACGGAACCGGCCACCGGCGCCGAGGTTTGGCGCGGCGCGGTCGGGGACGCCGCCGCCGAGGTCGCTGCCGCACGCTCGGCATGGCCGGCCTGGGCGGCCCTGTCGCTCGCCTACCGGATCGAGGCGCTGCGCCGCTTCGCCAACCAGGTCCGCAGGCGCGAGCCGCAGTTTGCCGAGCTGATCGCCCGCGAGAGCGGTAAGCCTCTTTGGGAAGCAAAGACCGAAGTCGCCGCCGTCGTCAACAAGGTCGACATCTCGGTCAATGCTTATGCCGAACGGACGCCGCATCGGAAGCTCGAAGCCGATCTTGGCAATCGGGTCGCCGTTCGGCACAAGCCTCATGGCGTGCTCGCCGTCCTCGGGCCGTACAATTTCCCGGCGCACCTGCCGAACGGGCACATCGTCCCTGCGTTGATCGCCGGCAATGCGGTGGTCTTCAAGCCGTCGGAAAAGACGCCCGCGACCGGGGCCTTCCTGGTCGATTGCTTCCACCAGGCCGGCGTTCCGGAAGGCGTCGTTCGCCTGCTCATCGGCGGCCCGGAGCAGGGCAGGGCGCTTGCCGGACAGCGCGGCATCGACGGCCTGTTGTTCACCGGCTCGGCGCGCGCCGGCATGGCTCTTCATCGCCAGTTCGCCGACATGCCGCACAAGATCCTTGCGCTCGAGCTCGGCGGCAACAATCCGCTCGTCGCCTGGAGCGTGCGCGATATCGATGCCGCGGCGAAGATCATCGTCCAGTCCGCCTACTTGACCGCCGGTCAACGCTGCACCGCCGCGAGGCGCCTGATCGTTGAGGACGGCGAGGAGGCCGAGCTCATCGCCGCGATCCGGAAGCTCATCGACCGGCTCATCGTTGGCGAGCCCTTTGCCGAGCCGGCGCCCTTCATGGGATCGGTCATCGACAATGCCGCCGCCGACCAGGTGCAGGAACAATGGCTGAACCTGATGATGAAGGGCGGCAATCCGCTTCGCCGGCTCGATCGTCCGGTCGCCGACCGGCCGTTCCTGACGCCCGGCCTGATCGACGTGACCGAAGCGAAGGAGCGGCCCGACGAGGAGATTTTCGGGCCGGTCCTTCAGGTCATCCGTGTTAAGGATTTCGAAGCCGCGATCGACGAGGCTAACGCCACCAGGTACGGGCTGGCGGCAAGCCTTCTGGGCGGCAGTCCGGAGCTTTACGACCGGTTCTGGGCGAACGTGCGCGCAGGCGTCATCAACTGGAACAAGCCGACCAATGGCGCCCCGTCGACCGCTCCGTTCGGCGGCGTCGGCCTTTCCGGCAATCACCGCCCGAGCGCCTTCTACGCCGCCGACTATTGCGCCTATCCCGTGACCAGCAACGAAGCCGACAGCCTCCGCGCGGCGATTGGCCAGGGATTGCGAGATCCGAACATGCTGGAGGACTGATTTGTGAACGCCCATGGATCGCTTCGCGCGATCCCGGCGTTGGGCGCTTCGTGAACAGACATCATTGGATCGGCTCGGCCCTCGGCCTGGCCCTGTATAGCGTCGCCCTTACCGCCTGTTCGGTCAGCGACAATTCGTCCAACCAGGGCAACGCCGCGGCGTCGGCCGATACGTCGGACATGCCCGCCGTCCAGTGGAAGGAGTCCGACGAGCAGCAGCTCCGCGACGCGATCGCCCAGGCGCCGAAAAACGGCCTCCGGTCCGACCTGTTTCTGAAAGGCGGAGAGACCGGACCGGCCTTGACCCAGGCCGCGCTTAAATATGCGTCGGCCCTCGCCAATGGCTATTCCGATCCGAACAAGCTGTTCGAGGTCTATACCATTCCCCACCAGAAGGTGGATGTCAGAGCGGGTCTGCAACAAGCATTGCAGAAGGGGAATGTCGGCGAGTGGCTGAACTCGCTCCCGCCCCAGACCGATGAATACAAGGCGTTGAGCGCCGCCTTCGTGCGCTACGCCAAACTGGCTGGACAGACCGCGCAGCAGCCGATTTCGAGCGATACGGCGATCAAACCCGGCGCGCGCGACAGCAGAATCCCGGCGATCGTCGCCGTGCTTCAGTCCGGCGGCTACCTCCCGGACAGCAATCCGCCGCAACCGCAAGGCTCCGGGCAGCAGCAGCAACCCGCTGCCGCCCCCGCCGTCTATTCGCCGGCGCTGGTCGCAGCGGTGAAGCAGTTCCAGTCGGACTCCGGCACGAAGCCCGATGGCGTGCTCGGGAAGGACACGATCGCGGCGTTGAGCACTGGGCCGGCGGCGCGCGCGCGCCAGCTTGCGGTCGCCATGGAGCGGCTGCGCTGGCTGCCCCGCACACCGGTTGCAACCCGGATCGACGTCAACACGGCCGCATCCTTCCTCGACTATTGGCGCGATGGCCAGCACGTGGATCACCGCAAGGTCATCAACGGAGAGGGCGACAAGCCGACGCCGCAATTGCAGGCGCCGATCGTGCAGCTGGTCGCCAAGCCGACGTGGACCGTGCCGAAGGGCATCGGCGAGAAGGAGCTTGCGACCAAGTCGCAGGCGTATCTCCAGGACAATGGCTTCGTGCAGAAGGGCGATCAGTGGGTCCAGCAGTCGGGTCCGAAGAATTCGCTTGGCCTCGTCAAGTTCGACATGAAGGACGACGAAGCGATCTACCTCCACGATACGCCCGCGAAATCCGCCTTCGCCTTGCCGGATCGTCATCGCAGCCATGGTTGCGTTCGGGTTGAGAACGCATTGCAGTTCGCGACTGCACTGGCTCAGGAACAGGGCGTCCTCGACAAGTTCACGACCGCGATGCAGGCAGACCAGGACAATGGTTTCGTGAAGCTTCCGAAGGAGATCCCGGTCCGCCTGCTCTACCAGACGGCATTCTGGGACGGATCGCGGATCCAGTTCCGGCCGGACGTTTATGGCTGGGACGAGAACATCGCCAAGGCGCTCGAGCTCGCACCCGGGCCGCCCGAGAAGATCCAGCAGCCGGAAAGCAGCGACGACGTCGGTCCGTAAGCGTTCGGCTGGCCCGTAGCGGTTGATGCTGCATCGCGGCATCGCTAACCGCGAGCCATGAGTGAGCTTCCCAAGACCTTCGATCCCGCCAGCATCGAGGCGCGCTGGTATGCCCATTGGGAATCGAATGGCCTGTTCCGGCCCGAACGGCCCAACGCCGAGCCGTTCACGATCGTCATGCCGCCGCCGAACGTCACCGGCTCGCTGCACATCGGCCATGCGCTCGACAACACGCTGCAGGACGTGCTCATCCGCCGCGAGCGGATGCGGGGCAAGGATGCGCTCTGGGTAGTCGGCACCGACCATGCCGGGATCGCGACGCAGATGGTCGTCGAGCGAAACCTCGATAGCCAGGGCCTCAAGAGGCAGGAGATCGGCCGCGATGCCTTCCTCCAGCACGTCTGGGAATGGAAGGCGCAATCCGGTGGCGCCATCACCCGCCAGCTTCGCCGGCTCGGCGCAAGCTGCGACTGGGCGAACGAGCGCTTCACCATGGACGAAGGCTTCTCGAAGGCCGTCACCCATGTCTTCGTCGAGCTCTACAAGCGCGGTCTCGCCTATCGCGACAAGCGCCTGGTGAACTGGGACCCACGCTTCCAGACGGCGATCAGCGACCTCGAGGTCGAGACCCGCGACGTCCAGGGCAAGTTCTGGACCCTGCGCTATCCGCTTGCCGAAGGGCAGGGCGCGATCGAGGTCGCGACGACGCGGCCCGAGACGATGCTCGCCGACATGGCGGTCGCCGTGCATCCGGACGACGGCCGCTACACCGGCCTCATTGGCAAGCAAATCCGGCTGCCGATCACCGGCCGGCTGATCCCGATCGTCGCCGACGAGCATGCCGATCCGGAGCTCGGCAGCGGGGCGGTGAAAATCACTCCGGGCCACGACTTCAACGACTATGAGGTCGGCAAGCGGGCAGGGTTCAAGCCGGGCGAGATGCTGAACATGCTCGATGCCCAAGCGAAAGTGGTGCAGACCAGCGACGGTCTCATCCCGCACGACCTGCTCGGCCTAACGCGCGAGGAGGCGCGTAAGGCCGTCGTCGAGCGGCTTGAAGCGGAAAGCGTGCTGATCCGCGTCGAGGATCGCGTCATCCCGACGCCCTACGGCGACCGCTCCGGCGTGGTGATCGAGCCGTGGCTGACCGACCAATGGTATGTCGACGCCAAGACTCTGGCCGGACCGGCGATCGAGGCGGTGCGTTCCGGCAAGATCAGGATCGTGCCTGAGACCTGGGCGAAGACCTGGTTCAACTGGCTCGAGAACATCCAGCCCTGGTGCGTCTCGCGCCAGCTTTGGTGGGGCCACCGCATCCCTGCGTGGTTCGACGCCGATGGCAATGTTTTCGTCGCAGAAACTGTTGAGGAAGCGCAAACACAGGCTGGAGCCGGCGTTGAGCTCCGCCAGGACGAAGACGTCCTCGACACTTGGTTCTCGTCCGCCTTGTGGCCCTTCGCCACTCTCGGCTGGCCCGACCAGACCGACGACCTGCGCCGCCACTACCCCAACGACGTCCTTATCTCCGGCTTCGACATCCTGTTCTTCTGGGACGCGCGGATGGCGATGCAGGGGATCGAGTTCATGGGCGAGGCGCCGTGGAAGACGCTCTACCTCCACGGCCTGGTGCGCGACGACAAGGGGCAGAAGATGTCCAAGTCGAAGGGCAATGTCGTCGACCCGCTCGGGCTGATCGACCGCTTCGGCGCCGACGCGCTGCGCTTCACCATGGCGGCAATGGAAAGCCAGGGCCGTGACATCAAGCTCGATGAGAAGCGCGTCGAGGGCTACCGCAACTTCGCGACCAAGCTGTGGAACGCCGCCCGCTTCCTGCAGATGAACGGCGTCGGCGCCAGTGACAGCATCGCGGCGCCGGAGGCCGCGCTGCCGGTCAACCGGTGGATCATCGGCGAGGTCGTGGAGACCCTCGCCAAGCTCGACCGCGCCTTCGACGAGCTGCGCTTCGACGACATGGCCGACGCCATCTATCACTTCACCTGGGGCACCTTCTGCGACTGGTATGTCGAGCTCGTGAAGGGCGCGTTCGACGACGAGACCAAGCGCGTCGCCGCATGGGCGTTCGATCAGATCCTCGTCATGCTCCATCCGCTGATGCCCTTCATCACCGAAGAGCTGTGGAACGCGATGGGAGAGCGCGTCGACGAGAACGGAAATCCTTGGCCGCTGATCACAGCCAAATGGCCAGATCCGCAGGCGCAGGTCGATCCGAAGGTCAAGAGGAAAATCGAGTGGCTTATTGGGGTGATTGAAGGAATTCGATCTGTTCGCTCGGAATCCGCTGTGCCTCCAGGCTTGAAGGGAATGATTGGATTTCGGTTTGGAGAGGTTGGTAAGGAACGTCGCAATGAACTCATTGGGCTGTTCACTGAATTTGGTCCGACTATCGCTCGACAGACAAAGGTTGAATCGCTCACCATCTTTGATTCTGCTTATCGGCTGAATCTTATCACTCGCTGCGTTGAGAGCCGGGTGGATGAACCCCCAGCTGTCGCCCGTTCAGGGTTAACGGTTGTTCACGACGGTGTTCGATATACGTTGGGCTTGGAAGGTTTCGATCTGGACGCGGAAAAGGCGCGCCTGTCCAAGGCCGCAGCGGCGGCCGAGAAGGAGCGCGACGCCCTCGCCCAACGCCTGTCCAACCCGAACTTCACCGGCCGCGCGAAGCCCGAAGCGGTCGAAAAGGCCCGTTCCGACCATGCGGCCAAGTCTGCTGAGGCGGAACGGCTAAGGGCGGCGTTGGATCGTTTGGAGTAGCTGTTCCCCGGCGAAGGCCGGGGCCCAGGGCAGCGGGAACCGCTGCTTTGCAGCGGCCTGGGCCCCGGCCTTCGCCGGGGTGCAAATAGGAGAGCGCATTGCCAGACGCACCAGCAACAGTCGCCGGCCAGGACCTAACGCAGGGAAGCATCGGCTCGACCCTCCTCAAGTTCGCGCTGCCGACGCTCGCCAGCTCGATCATCCAGTCGCTGAACGGCACGGTCAACGCGATCTGCGTCGGCCGCTTAATCGGCGAGGACGCGCTGGCGGCGACGTCCAACGCCAACATGGTGATGTTCCTGCTGACGGCGTTCGTGTTCGGCTTCGGCATGGCCTCGACGATCCTCATCGGCCAGGCTTGGGGCCGGAAGGACATCGCTGGCGCCCGCAAGGTCTTCGGTACCGCTGCAGGGTCGTTCCTGGTCGTCACCATCATCATCGCCGCCGCCGGCTATTTCCTGTCGGGCTCAATCCTGGCGCTGCTCGGAACGCCCAAGGAGGCGACGCCGCTCGCCCACGCCTATTTGAGCGTCATCTTCCTCGCGATGCCGCCGATCCTTCTGCTGACCCTGTTCATGATGGCGTTGCGCGGGGCCGGGGACAGCATGACCCCCTTGTGGTTCATGATCCTGTCGGTGGTGCTCGACAGCGGCCTCAACCCGGTTTTCATATTGGGGTTGGGGCCAGCGCCGAAGATGGGAATTGCCGGCGCGGCGTTCTCCACCCTCGTCGCCAACTACGTCGCGATCCTCGCGCTGATCGCCTACGTCTACGTCCGCGACCTGCCGCTGCGCCTGCGCGGGCCGGAGCTTCGCTATCTCTGGTGTGACCTCGCCATCCTGAAGACGATCGTCGTCAAGGGCTTCCCGATGGGCATCCAGATGATCGTCATCTCGCTGTCCTCGCTGGCGCTGATCGGCCTCGTCAACACGGTCGGAGTCGACACGACGGCGGCGTTCGGTGTCGCGCTGCAGCTATGGACCTACGTCCAGATGCCGGCGATGGCGCTCGGCGCTGCGGTGAGCGCGATGGCGGCGCAGAATATCGGCGCCGGCCGCTGGGATCGCGTCGGCCGGATCACGCGCCTCGGCATCATCCAGACCCTGGCGATCACAGGCGTCCTGATCGTCGCCCTGACGCTCGCCGACCGGGAGGTGCTGTCGCTGTTCATGGGGTCGAACAGCCCGGCGCTGCCGATTGCTCGCCACATTCATTTTGTGGCCACGTGGAACTTCCTGCTGTTCGGCGTGATGATGGTGCTGTTCGGCACCGTTCGCGCCAATGGCGCGGTCTGGGTGCCGCTGATCGTCCTGACGGTCGGGCTGATCCCGGTGCGCTTCGGCTATATCTTCGCGGCCTGGCACTGGCTCGGCGCCGACGCGATCTGGACGAGCTTCCCGGTCACCTCGTTCATCAACCTTGCGCTTGCGATCGGCTTCTATCTCCACGGCGGCTGGAAGAAGGCCCGAATGACCGTGGATGAGCGGCCCGACAGCGAGCAATGCACCGAGGAGGCGCTCGCGACGCGCGAGCCGGGCGGGGCGCTCAACCCCGCGGGCTGAGACTCGTCGGCCGATTGACAGTGCCGGCTGGAACCGGCATTTCCCGCTCATCCATCGAGACCGGCTGAGGGACAGGCCCGAAGACGCCGGGGCAACCGGGAGCAGCGAAAGCCGCTTCAAAGGTGCCAAGTCCTGCGGGGACCTGAGGTCCGCCGGCAGATGGTTGAGGCTCACCGCCCGTCGCGGTGAGACCGACTGTCTGTCACCCCGCATGCCTCGCTGGAGGAGGATGACGGGACGAGACGTGACATTGATCCAGCAAGCGAGTTTCGAGGACAGGTCGGTCGCGGCTGCCGTTCGCGGCGAGTTGCCGTTGTCGCTCCGGCTTCGCCACGCCGGGCCGACCCGGTTCATCGTTGGTTACGAGCTGACCGGGCCGACCAATGCGCCTTTGATCATCGTCGCCGGCGGCATTTCCGCGGGTCGCCACAGCATTTCCTCCAAGACGTTCTCGGAGCCCGGCTGGTGGGAAAGCCAGAGCGAGGCGCTGTCCGGTCACCGGTTGCTGTCGATCGACTGGCTCGGCGCCGATGGCGAGTTCGACCGCCCCATCGATCCCGCCGACCAGGCCGAAGCGATCGCCGCGCTTCTGGACGCGCTTGGGCTCGGCAGGGCCGCAGGCTTCGTCGGCGCGTCGTACGGCGGAATGGTCGGGATGCACCTGGCCGCCCGTAATCCAGACTCGCTGGGCAGCCTGCTCGCAATCAGCGCGCCGGCTCGGGCTCATCCGTTCGCGAGCGCCTGCCGCTCCATCCAGCGCCGCGCGCTCGACCTCGGCGAGGCGGGCGGCGAGCCTGACGCCGGAGTCGCGCTCGCCAGGGCCATGGCCATGCTGACCTACCGGACACCGCGGGAGTTCGCCGAACGGTTCGATGCGTCGCCGGTGCTGGACGGGGGCCGCCTCCGAGTCGCCGCCGATCCCTATCTCGACGCGCAGGGCCAGCGCCATTGCCGGCGCATGAGCCCGGCCGCCTACCGCCGCCTGTCCGAATCCATCGACCTTCACCGCATCGACGCCGCGGACATTCGCGTGCCCGTCACCCTCGCCGCAGTCGACAGCGACGCGCTCGTTCCCGAGTCGGATGTTCGACCTCTCGCCAAGGCGATTCCGGGCTCGCGCCTTCACGTGGTCCGCTCGCGCTTCGGCCACGATGCCTTCCTCAAGGAGGACGCGCAGGTCGCCGCCATCCTCATTCGATTCCTCGCTTCGCTGGAGACCACTCGATGACCAAGGCCCTTTCGACCCGCGCCGCCCGCGCCGCGATCGATTCCGACACCGCGTTCGGCGCTGTGGTGCCGCCGCTGGTCCTGTCGTCCAACTTCAATTTCGATGGTCTCGGCGGCAAGCGGCGATACGACTACACCCGCAGCGGCAATCCGACCCGCGACCAGCTGGGCGATGCGCTGGCGTCCCTCGAAGGCGGAGCGGGCGCGGTGGTGACCGCCACCGGCATGGCCGCAGTCACCCTCGTCCTCCACGCGCTCCTCGAGCCAGGCGACCGGCTGCTCGTGCCGCACGATTGCTACGGCGGCAGCTGGCGGCTTTTCACCGCGCTTGCCGCAAAGGGTGCGTTCGAGCTCGAGTCCTGCGACTTCACCGATGGGGCGGAGCTCGCCGCTGCTATCGAGCGGAGGCCCAGCCTCGTCTGGGTCGAAACTCCGTCGAACCCGCTGCTCCGCATCACCGACATCGCCGCCGTGTCCGCAGCAGCCCGCGCCGCCGGAGCCTTGGTCGCTGTCGACAACACCTTCCTCTCGCCGGCCCTGCAGCGGCCGATCGAGCACGGCGCGGACATCGTCGTCCACTCGACCACCAAATATATCAACGGCCACAGCGACGTCGTCGGCGGCGCCGGCATCGCCCGCGAGAGCGCGCTCGCCGACCAACTCGGCTGGTGGGCGAATGCGCTCGGGATCACCGGATCGCCGTTCGATTCCTACCTGACTCTCCGAGGACTTCGAACGCTCGACGCCCGCCTGCGCATCCAGCAGGAAAGCTGCGCCGCCATTGCCGGGCTTCTAGCGCAGCACCCCGAAGTCGCTGCGGTCCACTATCCGGGCCTCGCCGGCCATCCCGGCCACGCAATCGCCGCTCGTCAGCAGGACGGCTTCGGAGCGATGCTCTCGTTCGACCTCACGGGTGGAGAGGAGGCAGTCCGAGCCTTTGTCGCCGGCCTCGACTGCTTCACCCTTGCCGAATCCCTTGGCGGCGTCGAAAGCCTGATCGCGCATCCTGCCAGCATGACCCACGCGGCAATGAGCGAGGACGCGCGCGCTCGCGCGGGCATCGGCGCCGGCCTGCTCCGCCTTTCCGTCGGCATCGAGGCGCTCGACGACCTCACCACTGATCTCATTGCCGCCCTCGGCCGCGCGGCCGCCTGCCGCAAGGAGGTGGTCGATGGCCGATGATGTCGCGCGCATCGCGCTGCTCGGCAGCGGCACCGTCGGCCTCGCCGTCCTGCGCCGCCTTGCCGAATGGCAGGGCTCCGCGCTTGGTGACAGCCTGCGCCTGGTCTTCGCGGCCAACACCCGACTGTCCCTTTCGAATCCGGATGGACTCCACCCGGCCCAATGCGCCGAGGCGCTCCCGGCAGCCCGCGCTCGCAATCCGCACAGCCACCGCGCCGGCGCCATCCGCGCGCTCGGCCACAGCGGCGTCCGGATCCTGATCGATGCCACTGCCGACGCCGACACCGCCGCCAACCATGCCGCCTGCCTTGCAAGCGGAATCCACGTCGCCACCGCCTGCAAGCTCGCCGCCGGCACCTCGCTCGACCAGTGGCGCGCGATCCGCGACGCCTGCTCGGAAAAGGGCGCCGGCTTCGGCGATCGCGCGACCGTCGGCGCCGGCCTGCCGCTGCTCCGCTCGATCCGTGAACTTCGCGCCGGCGGCGACCGGATCCATGCCATTGCCGGGGTCATGTCGGGCTCGCTCGCCTGGCTGTTCCACAATTACGACGGTAGCCGGCCCTTCTCGGAACTGGTCCGCCAGGCGCGCGACCGCGGTTTCACCGAACCTGATCCGCGCGAGGACCTCTCGGGCGAGGACGTCCGCCGGAAGATCCTGATTCTCGCCAGAGCCGCGGGCGTCGAAATCGACAGCCACCAGGTCGAGGTCCAGTCGCTGGTGCCTCCGAAGCTGGCTGCCGTCGCGCCGGGAGACGTCGATTCCGCCCTGGTCCTTCTCGATGCTCCCCTCGCGGCTCATCTGGTCGAGGCGCAGTTCGCGGGCTGCAGCCTGCGCTTCGTCGCTCGTCTGGAGGACGGCCGCGCCCGCGTCCAGCTAGAGAAGCTATGCCCGGGCGACCCGCTCCATGGCGGCGGCGGCACCGACAATCGCGTCGCCATCTGGTCCGACCGCTATCGCGAGCAGCCGATGGTGATCCAGGGACCGGGAGCAGGGGCCGAAGTCACTGCGGCGGCCTTGCTCGATGATGTCCTGCACCTGCGCTCCCTGGCGCTCCGGCAAGCGCTCGCCGCCTAGGGCCTTGGCCTTGCGGGGAGGGGCGGGCTAGAGGCGCAGCCATGCCTGCTTCCTTCCCCGCCCTCCGCATGCGCCGCGGTCGTGTCGCGCCCTGGATGCGCGCCATGCTCGCCGAGCACCGCCTCCACCCCAGCGACTTCATCTGGCCGCTATTCGTCTGCGACGGCCGCGACTGCGAGGAACCGATCGGCTCGCTTCCCGGCGTCTCACGCTGGTCGATGGACCGCATCGGCGCCCAGGCGAAGCTCGCCTCCGCGCTCGGCATTCCCTGCGTCGCGCTGTTCCCGAACACGCCGGAGCACCTGCGCACCGAGGACGCGCGGGAGGCGCTCAACAGCGACAATCTCATCTGCCGGGCGATCAAGGCGATCAAGGATGCCGCGCCAGACGTTGGCGTCCTCACCGACGTTGCGCTCGATCCCTATACCAGCCACGGCCATGACGGGATGATCGACGCCGCCGGCAACGTCATCAACGACGACACCGTCGGCATCCTCGTCGAGCAAGCGCAGGTCCAGGCCGAGGCCGGCGCCGACATCGTCGCTCCTTCCGACATGATGGACGGCCGCGTCGCCGCGATCCGCGACATGCTCGAGCGGGAAGGGCACCAGGATGTCGCGATCATGGCCTATGCCGCCAAATATGCGTCCGCCTTCTACGGCCCGTTCCGCGACGCGGTCGGCTCGCGCGGCCGGCTCAAGGGCGACAAGCGCGGCTATAAGAT
>NZ_JAFAVR010000226.1 GCF_019242355.1 Sphingomonas sp.
ACCGAGGGGCTGCAGCTGTTCGCCAGCTTCGCGATGCTGATGAACTTCCCGCGCTTCAACAAGATGAAGGGCATGGGCCAGATCGTCAGCTGGTCGGTCCGCGACGAGAGCCTTCACTGCGAAGGCATCATCAAGCTATTCCACACCTTCGTGAAGGAACGCGACTGCCTGACGAAGAGCGTCAAGGACGAGATCCGCGACACCTGCCACCAGACGGTCGCGCTCGAGGATGCGTTCATCGACCTCGCCTTCGAACAGGGGCCGGTCAACGGCATGACCCCCAAGGAAATCAAGAAGTACATCCGCTACATCGCCGATTGGCGCATGGGCCAGCTCGGGTTCAAGCCGATCTACATGGTTGACGAGCACCCGCTCCCCTGGCTCGCCCCGCTCCTCAACGGCGTCGAGCACGCCAACTTCTTCGAGACCCGCGCGACCGAATATTCAAAGGGCGCGACGAGAGGGAACTGGAACGACGTCTGGGACAATTTCGATCGCAGGATGAAGGCCAAGGCGGAGGCCGCGGCCAACGACGGCGGCAAGGCCGGCGAAGCGGGCGAGGGACCGGACATGTTCCAGGCCGCGGGGGTCGCGGCGGAGTAGGGGCGGTCTGCCGATCCAGGTCTGCAGACAACGGCTATGCAAACTATTTGATTGGCGACTTGACGGCCTACGGCAATTGCGCAGGATGGCAGGGCCGAATTGAACCTGTTGTCTAGTGGCGGCAGTGGGCTTGCTTGCAATGGCGAGCCGAGTTTCCGGAGCGCGCATGGCAAGGCAGCCGCACAATTCTCAAACGATATTAAGAGAATACGTTGAGCAGCAACGCCAGGAGCGTGATCCTGACTCAGACTTCAACGACTTCTTTGAATTCTTCACCGCTCAGCTATTGCTTCGGGACCACTCTCTTTCCGAGGACGAGATTTCGGAGGGTATACTCGGTGGCGGAAGCGATGGGGGCATCGACAGCATGTACATCTTCGTCGACGAAGTTCTCGTCGCCGAAGATACAGATCTGACGATTGCTAAAACCGGAAGTCGTGTTCGCGTAGAAATTATACAATCGAAAACCGAACGAACGTTCTCAGAAGATGCTATTAACAGGTGGAAGGCTGTTACTGAGTCACTGTTCTCGCTGAATGTTGGTGTGGACGATTTTAGTGACGTGTATAACGATGACGTTCGGGCAGCATTTCAACTATTTAGGAACACCTACAGAGCGTTGCTGCGAAAAGCTCCTACGCTTCATATCAGCTATCATTATGCAACGTTTCGGCCGCCAAACCCAATATCCGCCGGGATCAACGGGAGAATTCGCGCTCTGAGCGCATCGGCACGCGAGCGCTTTCCTGATGCGTCCGTGGATGTCGAATTGCTCGGCGCCGCTGATCTCTGGGATCGCATAATTCACCAGCCACGACACGTCCGGACATTGGCAACTGAGCGGGCTAGTTCCGGTCGAAATGGCTATATATGCCTAGTCAGTCTTGGGCAAATCGACGCATTTTTGCGTGATGAGAACGGTGTCGCCACTCACAATATCTTCGATGAGAATGTTCGCGACTGGCAAGGTCTTACGGCTGTGAATGCAAAAATTGCTGAAGAACTAGAGGAAGGCGGAGATCGTGATTTCTGGTGGTTGAATAACGGCGTTACTATTATCTGCACTGAGTACCGGAATGACGACAACAACCTTACGGTGACCAATCCGCAAATCGTAAACGGACTACAGACCTGTAAAGAAATATCTCAACATTTTGACGGCTTAAGTGCTGAAGATAGAGCTTCCGATCCACGATTTGTCCTTGTTAAGGTCATACGTATTGCCGACGAGGACACGCGCGATAGAGTGATCAGGGCAACTAACAGCCAAAATCCAGTATCGGTCGCGATGCTGCGTGCTACTGACCCCTTCCAAAGAACAATTGAGCACTATCTACTTGCGAGAGACTTTTATTATGAACGACGCAAAAACTTTTACGCGAATAGGGGGAGGCCATCGAGCAAAATAGTCAGTCTCACCTTTATGGCACAGTCGGCGCTGGCGATGTTCTCGTTCAAGCCCGATGACGCACGGGCCAGACCCTCAAACCCGTTAAAGCGAGACACGGAATACCGCGCACTCTTCAACCACGACGTTCCGCTCAATGCATACTTTATGGCGGTCTACGTTTGCCGTTTCGTTGAACTTTATATGAAGCGTCACCTTGCTCTGGACGCGAAGGAAATCAACAACCTGCGGTTCTACGTCGGGATGGTCACGGGCTGGCTCGTCAGCGAAAGGTGCGAGATTGACGCCGCTGCTACCGGTCAACTTGAGACAGACGACATCACAGGTGAGATTGTCCAGCAGGCATACGATTTCGTGCGTGCGAGTTACCAAAGACTGGGCGGCGACGATGATGCTGCACGAGGGTCTCTGCTTAAGGCACGATTACAACGCCGCATGAAAAGAGACTTGGCCGCGAGATAATCTTGGCAGGCTTGCCAAACAGCCTGTTTGACAAATGCCAGTGTATCACCTAACCAACACACCATGCTCGCCCCGCCGGCCGACCTGCGCCGTCTCTTCGCGCTGCCTCCCGATTGCTGCGCAATCTCTCACGTGCGCTCGGCGGCTTAGGCACTTTCCTACAGCAACCTGATTGGTTCATGTAGACGGTTCTAACGAACCGGAGCATTCATCATGGGCGAGCCCTCGCAGGAACAGATCGACGAAACCATTGCCAACGGCATCGCGCTCCAGCTGAGCGAAGAGGAGATCCTCGAACGCCTCGCCAGCCTCGAGCGGCTGACCGACGAGGAACTGGCCGAGTTGGGCGTCTATCCCGCCGAGCAGCGCGTTCCCGCCACGCTGCCGCCGGCGCCGGCCTTCACGCCGGTGCCGCTGCGCAGCCGCTACGACGGCTGGACCGCGGAGCGCCAGCGCGCGTTCATCGCCGCGCTTGCGGAGACCGGTTGCGTCAGCGAGGCTTGCGCCGAGGTCGGGATCACCCCGCGCAGCGCCTATCGCCTGCGGCACCACCCCCGCGCGGACGCCTTCCGCAAGGCGTGGGACCATGCCCAGTCGCTGGCCTCGCCGCGCCTTGCCGCGCTCGCCTGGGAACGCGCGGTCCACGGCGTCACCGACCGGCTGTACCGCAATGGCGAGCTGGTGGCCGAGCGCCGCCGGCCGAGCGACCGGCTGCTGATGTGGCTGCTCGCCCACCACAATCCGACCGCTTACGGCTGGGCTGCCAAGCCGCCCGCGACCGCACCCGATCGCTCCTTCTTCGTCGTCGAGCACGCCCGCGCCGAATTGCCGCCGCTGCTCGACCAGCTCGGCGATGTCCCCGCCGCCGACTGCCCGGTCGACGAGGCCGTTGTCGTCGAAGAAGATTGGGAAGGTCCGCTCACGCGCGTGTAGCGAGTGCGACCTTTGTGACTTTTCGCGGGGCCGCGGCCGCCGCATTCGGCCTTCTATTGAAGGGTGATGTCCTGCTTGAGCAGGTCCTGCAGCGCGTCGGATAGCGAATCGAACTCATAGGGCTTCTGCAGGACCGGGAAGCCGTGCGTCCCGCTCGCCTGTTCGCTGTAGCCGGTGGTCAGCAGGATCGGCAGCTCGGGAAAGCGGGCCCTGACCTTGCGGGCGAGCTCGAGGCCGCTGATCCCGCCCGGCATGATGATGTCGGAAAAGATGAGCTTGGGCTTCTCGCCCGACGCCAGCCGGTCGAGCGCTTCCTTGGCGCTGTGGACGATGGTCGGCTCGAAACCGAGTTCATCGAGCATTCCGGCGGCGAGTTCGGCGACGATCATGTCGTCCTCGACGATCAGCACGCGGCCCAGCGTCAGCTTCCTGTCGGCGGCGCCGTCCGTCTGCGCCCGCTCGCCGCTGCCATGGCTCGCCGGGATGTAGATCGTGAAGGTCGATCCCTTGTTGACCTCCGATGTGATCGTGACCGTCCCGCCCAGCTGCTTCACGAAGCCGAACACCTGGCTGAGCCCGAGCCCGGTGCCTTCGCCGAACGTCTTGGTGGTGAAGAACGGCTCGAACACGCGCTCCATCGTCGCCCGGTCCATGCCGTGCCCGGTGTCCGAAACGCGCAGCGCGACATGCTCGCCGTGGAGGCCGTCCGGCTGCCCGCTCAGCACCTCGTTGGTCGCGCTGAGCTTCAGCTTGCCGCCGCTCTTCATGGAATCCCGGGCGTTGAAGGCGAGGTTGAGCAGCGCCAGCTCCAGCGCTCCGGCGTCGGCATCGACCGGCCACAGCTGGTCGGAAATCTCCAGGATGACCTCGATGTCCGACCGCAATGACGGCCGAAGCAGCGTCGTCACCTCGTCGAGGAAGCCCTTGAGCTCGATCTGATTGATCTCGAGCGGCTGGGCCCTCGCAAAGGCGAGCAGCTGCTTGGTGAGGCCGGCGCCGCGCTGCGCGGAATTGCGGATGCCGTCGATCATCCGCCGCAGCTTTTCCTCATTGTCGATGTTGCGGAGCGCGAGGTCCGAGGCGCCGAGGATCGCGGTCAGCAGGTTGTTGAAGTCGTGCGCCAGCCCGCCGGTGAGCTGGCCGAGCGCTTCCATCTTCTGCGACCGGAACAGCTGTTCGCGGGATTCCTCGAGCCGCAGCTGCGCCTCCCGCTTGTCGGTCATGTCCCGGGTGATCTTGGCGAAGCCGAGGAGCTCGCCCTCGTCGTCGCGGATCGCGTCGAGCACCACGCTTGCCCAGAAGCGGGTGCCGTCCTTGCGCACCCGCCACCCTTCCGCCTCGTACCGCCCGACCCGCCGAGCGGTTTCGATCGCCTTGAACGGCACGCCCGCCTCGAAGTCCTCGGCGGTGTAGAAGCGGCTAAAATGCTCGCCGACGATGTCTTCGGGCGAATAGCCCTTGATCCGCTCCGCGCCGCTGTTCCAGTTGGCGACCCGCCCTTCGGGATCGAGCATGAAGAGCGCATAGTCGGTGACGCCCTGGACGAGGATGCGGAAGCGCCTCTCGGATTCCATCAGCGCCTGCTGCACCTGGCGCTTCTCGGTCATGTCGCGAGTGATCTTGGCAAAGCCGACCAGCTTGCCGCTGTCGTTCTTGATCGCGTCCATGACCACGCTTGCCCAGAAGCGGGTGCCGTCCTTGCGCACCCGCCAGCCGTCGGCCTCGTAGCGCCCCTCGCTGCGCGCCGTCTCCAGCGCCCGGCCGGGCAGTCCGGCCGCGCGGTCCTCGTCGGTGTAGAAGGTCGAGAAATGCTTGCCGAGGATCTCGTGCGTCGCAAAGCCCTTGATGCGCTCGGCGCCGGCATTCCAGCTGGTCACGTGGCCGGACGTGTCCAGCATGTAGATGGCATAATCGACCACCGACTGGACGAGCAGCCTGAACGGATCGTCGGCTATGGGTTCACTCACCAGGACTCGGCTCCCCTCGCGCTGCGCACGAGACGAGCGCGGCGCGACGGTTAACCCGCAAGCGGCGCTACGGTTCAATTCCAGCGGACGCCGACTGCGTTCATCCCGCCGGTGCGTCCCCCGTGCCACATTATCCGGTTCACGACACTTTCCTACAACACACCCATCTGGTTAGTTACTCTCCGACTCGCAAAGGAGAGAGCGAATGGACCTGGCAATCGACGTCGACACCATGATCGACGGCCTGCTCGAGCGGGAGGGTGGTTATGTGAACAACCCCGCCGACAAGGGCGGACCGACCTGCTTCGGGATTACCGAAGCGGTTGCCCGAGCGAACGGCTACATGGGCGCGATGCGGCAGCTTCCGCAGGCCGAGGCGGCGGCCATCTATCGCCAGCTCTACTGGCTGCGTCCCCGGCTGGACGAGGTCGCGAAACGGGCCCCGCGCGTCGCCGCCGAACTGTTCGACACCGGTGTCAACATGGGCCCGGCGGTCGCGATCACCTTCCTCCAGCGCGCTTTGACCGCGCTCAACCGCAACGGCGCCGACTATCCCGACCTGGTGCCCGACGGCCGCATCGGCGGCCAATCGCTGCATGCGCTCGACGCCTTCCTTGCGGCCCGCGGCGCGACCGGCGGCGAAACGGTCCTGATGCGCGCGCTCGAGGCGCTTCAGGGCGAGCGCTACCTGCGCCTGGCCGAGCGCCGCCCCGCCAACGAGGCATTTCTTTACGGCTGGCTTGCGAACCGGATTGGTGATCGCTGACTCGCGCGCGCGTTGCACTGCCAACTTTGCCAACTTCCGATTTGGAGAGTTCGATGAATCCACTTCCGCCACCGCTCAGTTTCGCCGAGGGCCAGAGGTATA
>NZ_JAFAVR010000031.1 GCF_019242355.1 Sphingomonas sp.
GAGCCGGCTCATCGTGCCGTCCTCGTTCATGATCTCGCAGATCACGCCCGACGGATTGAGCCCGGCGAGCCGCGAGACATCGACCGCCGCCTCGGTATGGCCGGCCCGCACCAGCACGCCGCCGTCGCGCGCGACCAGCGGGAAGACATGGCCGGGGGTGACGATCGCCTCGCGGCCCCGCGAGGCGTCGATCGCAACCGCCACGGTCCGCGCGCGGTCCGCCGCCGAGATGCCCGTGGTCACCCCGTCGCGCGCCTCGATCGAGACGGTGAAGGCGGTCTCGTGGCGCGTGCCGTTGTTGCGGCTCATGAGGTCGAGCCCCAGCTGATCGACCCGCGCCTTGGTGAGCGCGAGGCAGATGAGCCCGCGGCCATGCTTGGCCATGAAGTTGATCGCGTCGGGCGTCGCCATCTGCGCCGGGATGATGAGGTCGCCTTCATTCTCCCGCGATTCGTCGTCGACGAGGATGAACATGCGCCCGTTGCGGGCCTCGTTGATCAGTGTCTCGGTGCCGACCAGCACTTCGGCGTTGCCGCGCTGGATCAGCTTTTCGAGTCGGTTCAGCGTGTCGGCGGTCGGGTTCCAGTCCGCCTGACCGAGCTTGCGCAAGCTGTTCGGGTGAAGGCCAGCGGCGCGGGCAAGCCCGGCGCGGCTGATCTCGCCCGTGGCGATGATCTCGTTCAAACGTTCCATCAGGGTGATGCTCATGCTCGCGATGTATCACACCGCGGTGTGATGGAAAGTGGGAACAAGAAGGTTCCTACTGTTCTCGGGCAGCGAGCATCCGGTGGAGATATCGGGCAAGCACGTCGACTTCGACATTGAGTTGTCGGCCGGCCTGCACGCCGCCCAGCGTCGTCTGCTCGGCCGTGTGGGGGATCACGTTGATGGAGAAGGCCGTTGAATCCCCGGCATCCTCGACCGTGTTCACAGTGAGCGAGACACCGTCGAGCGTAATCGATCCCTTCGGCGCGATCATCTCGCCAAGGCGGGGCGGCGCGCTGACGATGATCTTCGCGGAATCGCCTTCAGGCTCGACCGAGGCGACGGTTGCCACGGCATCGACATGGCCGGTGACGATATGCCCGCCGAGCTCGTCGCCGAGGCGGAGCGACCGTTCCAGGTTGAGGCGCGCGTCCTCCCGCCACAGATCGGCGGCCGTGCGCGACACGGTTTCCGCCGAAACATCGACCGCGAACCAGTCGGGTCCCTTGTCGACGACCGTAAGGCAGACGCCGGAGCAGGCAATCGAGGCGCCAAGGTCGACGGTTCCCATGTCGAACGCCGTGCCGATGGTCAGCCGGAGGTCGCCGCGCTGTTCGGCGCTGCGAACGGTCCCGACGTCGGTGACGATCCCGGTGAACATGGGTGCCGCCTAGCCGTCCCGAACCCGCTCGTAAACTTCGAGCCGGTCGACGCCAAGCCGCTGCTCGCCAACCAGCGCCCAGCGGTTATGGGCATCGGCGATACTGTCGAGGCCGACGTAGCCGAACGAAGACTTGCCCTCGCCCACGATGATCGGCGCGCGGTAGATGAGGATGCGGTCGACGAGGTCGGCAGCAAGGAACGCCGAAGCGGTCGCGGAACCGCCCTCGACCAGCAGGTCGTTGACGTCATGAAGCCGATGCACATCCTGCGGAGAATGAAGGATTTCCCACCCCTCGACCGCCTCGCCGCGAGTCAACAGGGCACGGCGCGGCGAGCGGTCGTCGATGCCGGGTAGCCGCACGTCGAGGCGCGGCGCGTCGGCGAGGTAGGTGCCCCTGCCGACCAGGATCATGTCGGCCTGGGCGCGCTCGAAGTGCACATCGCGGCGCGCGTCCTCGCCGGTGATCCATTTCGATTCGCCCGAAGGAAGCGCGATCTTGCCGTCGATCGACAACGCAAGCTTCAGGGTGATGCGCGGGCGGCCCAGCCGAAGCCGCGTCAGCCAGCCGGCAAGCGAGCGCTTCGCCGCCTGTCGGCCGATTCCGACCTTCACCTCGATGCCGGCGTCGCGCAGCCGGCGGATCCCTCTCCCCGCCGTGCGGGGGTCCGGGTCCTCCAGCGCGATGACGCAGCGCACCGGCTTCGCCGCAAGGATGAGGTCGGTGCACGCCGGCCCGCGCGGACTGGAATGCGCGCAGGGCTCGAGCGTGACGTAGAGGGTCGCGCCAGAAGCGCGCTTTCCCGCGTCCTGCAGCGCAAACGCCTCGGCGTGGGGGCGCCCGCCACGCGCGGTTGCACCCTGCCCAACGATCTCTCCCGCCTGAGAGACGATTACACAGCCGACATTGGGGTTCGGCGCGCTCAGCCCCCGCGCCGCGTCGCCAAGCCCGAGCGCCCGGCCCATGAATCGGCGATCGTCACTCAAGCGGTCACTTGATCCCGAACTGGTTGGCGAGCTGCTGAAACTGCCGCTGCTTCTCCTTCTTTGCAGCTAGCATCTCGGCCTGATCCTTCTTCTGGTCGGCGGCGATCTGCGCGTCCGTGCGATTGGCCGGCCAGCTGTGGACATAGACGATCTGCTCGTCGGGCTGGGTGTTCACCTTGGGGTCGACGAGGAAAACGATGATGATGATCGTCGTGACGAGAACGGCGAGCATGGCGCCGATCACCTGCTCGCGGCTCCGGTGCCGCAGGAAGGCGGCAAGGTCGCGGAACGCCGCGCTCGGGCCGACCGGCTTGGGCAGGATGGACATGGGCACGAAGATAGGGCGCGTATGGGCCGGGGGCTAGTGCGGCTGCTCCGCTAGCGCGTTGCGGCGGCGTGGAGGCGCTGCACGGCCCGCTCCTTCCCCATCGCTTCGACCAGGCCTGCCATTTGCGGGCCGCTGTCCCGGCCCGTCAGGGCGAGGCGCAACGGGTGGAACAGTTCTCGGCCCTTCCTTCCAGTCGAGTCCCTGAGCGCGGCAGTGAGGCGTGCCCAAGGGTCGGCGGTCCAGTCGAGCTGCGAGGCGGTCGCCGCCGCTTCCTTCGCCAGAAGGCGATCCTCGTGGCCGAGCTCTGGCGGGTCGAGGTCGCCGTGGAGCACCGCGAGCCAATCGCCGGCGTCCGAAAGTCGGGCGAGGTTCGGTCGCAGGAGTAGCCAGTCCTGCTCGGTCGCTCCTTCGGGGAGCCGGTCAGCGATGGCGCGATAATCGAGCGCGTGGAGTAGCCGGGCGTTCACCAGCTCGACTTCGTGCGGGTCGAAATGGGCGGGCGCGCGGCCGAAACCGGCGAAATCGAAATCGCTTGCGAGCGAAGCCAGCGAAGCGAAGGGCTCGACCGGGCGCGAGGTGCCGATGCGGGCAAGGACGGAGAGCAACGCCATCGGCTCCAGCCCGGATTCACGCACCTGAGCGATGCCGTAGGCGCCGAGGCGCTTCGACAGCTTTCCCTCGGCAGCGACGAGGAGGGCCTCGTGCGCGAACTGGGGCGGCTCCGCGCCGAGGGCTTCGAACATCTGGATCTGGGCGGCGCTGTTCGACACGTGATCCTCGCCGCGGACGATGTGGGTGACGGCGAGGTCGGCGTCGTCGATGACGCTGGGCAGAAGATAGAGCCAGCTGCCGTCCTCGCGGCGGACGACAGGGTCGCTGAGAAGCATCGGATCGAACCGCTGCTCGCCGCGGATAAGGTCTGTCCAGACGATCGGGCGGTCGTGGTCGAGCCGGAAGCGCCAGTGCGGCGAGCGACCTCCCGGCACCGGAGCGTCGCCCGGCTTGCGCTCGTAGACCGGCGGCAGGCCGCGGCCGAGGAGCACCTTGCGGCGGAGGTCGAGCTCCTCCGGCGTTTCGTAGCAGGCGTAAACGCGGCCGGTTGCCTTCAGCCGCTGGAACTCACGCTCGTAAAGGTCGAAACGTTCGGACTGACGGACCGCGCGGTCGGCGGTAAGGCCGAGCCAGGCGAGGTCGTCGCGGATGGCCTGGTCGAACGCGGCGGTCGAGCGTTCGCGGTCGGTATCGTCGATGCGCAGCAGGAATTGCCCGCCGTGCTTGCGCGCGAATAGGGCGTTATGGAGCGCAGTGCGGATATTGCCGACGTGCAGCCGACCGGTTGGCGAGGGCGCGAAACGCGTGACGACGCTCATCGCGGGGGCTTCACCTGCGGACCGGTATGGAAGGCGTTGGTGATCGGGTAGCGCCGATCGCGGCCGAAATTGCGGCTGCCGATCTTGACGCCGGGGGGAGCCTGTCGGCGCTTGTACTCTGCGCGCAGCATCTTGGTTTCGATGTCCGCGACCAAGGCTGCATCCTCGCCGGTCGCGACGGCCGTCTCGGTCACCGACAGCTCCTTGTCGACCAGACATTCGAGGATCCGGTCCAGCACCGAATAGGGCGGCAGGCTATCCTCGTCCTTCTGCTCGGGCCGAAGCTCGGCGCTTGGCGGCTTGGTGATGATGCGCTCGGGCATGACTGGGCCGTCGGGGCCGAGCGCCCCGTCCGGCTTCACGCGGTTGCGCCATTTCGACAGAGCGAACACCGTCGTCTTGTAGGCATCCTTCAGGACCGAATAACCGCCGGCCATGTCGCCGTAGAGGGTGGCGTAGCCGACGCTCATCTCGCTCTTGTTGCCGGTGGTGAGAAGCATGTGACCCTCGGCGTTCGACAGCGCCATCAGGGTGACCATGCGCAGCCGCGCCTGGACGTTCTCGGCGGCGAGGCCGCTGAGGTCGGGCAGCATCGTGTCGAGGGCATCGACGCCTGGGGCGATCGGCACGACGTCATGGCGGCAACCGAGCAGCCGGGCGTTCTCGCGCGCGTCCTCGAGGCTTTCGTTGCTGGTGTACTTTGACGGGAGCATGACGCCCCAGACCTTGTCGGGGCCAAGTGCGTCCACCGCAACCGCTGCCGACAACGCACTGTCGATGCCTCCGGACAGGCCGAGGATCACGCCGGGGAAGCCGTTGCGGGTGACATAGTCGCGAAGCGCGACCGTCATCGCGTGGTAGATGTCCTCGGGATAGGGATCGAGCGCGTGGCTGGCGCGGGTCATGCACTCCCAGCCGCCGGGCCGCCGCTCCCAGTCGGTGACCAGCAGCTGTTCTTCCCAGTCGGCCATCTGCACGACGAGCTCGCCGTCGGCGTGCATGACGAAGGACGAGCCGTCGAAGGCGAGTTCGTCCTGGCCACCGACGCGATTGAGATAGGCGATCGGCAAGCCCGTCTGGATCGCGCGAGAGCGAACGAGGTGCTGGCGGATGTCGTCCTTGTCGAGCTCGTAGGGGCTGCCGTTGGGGACGATGAGGAGCTCCGCGCCGGCATCGGCGAGGTGACCGCACACCACCTCCTGCCAGATATCCTCGCAGATCGGCACACCGAGGCGGACACCGCGGAAGTCCATCGGCTGCGGAATCGGACCGGATGCGAACACGCGCTTCTCGTCGAAGGTGCCGTAGTTCGGGAGCTCGCGCTTCAGCGTGCGGCCGATAACGCGTCCACCGTCGGCGAGGAGGACGGCGTTGTAATTCTGCCCGCCCTCGTTGACGATCGTACCGATCAGCATTGCCGGACCGGGATCAGCGGTCGCGTCGACCAGCCGCTCGGCATGCTCCATCGTGCGGCGGACGAACTCGGGCTTCAGGACGAGGTCCTCGGGCGGGTAGCCCGTCAGCTGGAGTTCCGGACAGACCAGCAGGTCGGCATCCCCGGCCTGGCGTCGCATCTCCACCATTGCCGACGCGTTCGCCTCGAGGTCGCCGACCCGCTGGTTCATCTGTGCGAGCGCGATCCGGAGGCGGTCGGTCATGCATGCGATTTAGCGAGGCGGCCCGCCGGGGCAACCTTTACGGACTTGCAAATCGCTCGCTAAAGGCGCGCTTCAGCTGGGGAACGCCGCGATGAAACTGCTTGCCGGGAACAGTAACCTGCCGCTTGCGCGGGCGATTTGCGACTATCTCGAGATGAAGCTGACTGACGCCAGCGTGCGCCGATTCGCCGATGAGGAAGTGTTCGTCGAAGTGAACGAGAACGTCCGCGGTGAGGACGTGTTCGTGATCCAGTCGACCAGCTATCCGGCCAACGACAATCTGATGGAGCTGCTGATCTGCATCGACGCGCTGCGGCGCGCGTCGGCCAAGCGGATCACGGCGGTGCTGCCCTATTTCGGTTATGCCCGGCAGGACCGGAAGCCTGGGCCGCGAACCCCGATCTCGGCCAAGCTGGTCGCCAACCTGATCACCACGGCCGGCGCCAACCGGGTGCTGTCGATCGACCTCCACGCCGGGCAGATCCAGGGCTTCTTCGACATCCCGACCGACAATCTGTTCGCTTCTCCGGTGATCGCGGCGGACATCCAGGCGCGGATGAGCAATCGCGAACTGCTGGTGGTCTCGCCCGATGTCGGCGGCGTGGTCCGCGCGCGGGGTCTAGCCAAGCGGCTCGACAATGCGCCCCTGGCGATCGTCGACAAGCGCCGCGAGCGGGCCGGCGAGTCCGAGGTGATGAACATCATCGGCGACGTCGAGGGCCGGACCTGCGTGCTGATCGACGACATCGTCGATTCGGCTGGGACGCTGTGCAACGCGGCTGCGGCGTTGAAGCAGCAGGGCGCGGTCGAAGTGTTTGCGTATTGCACGCACGGCGTGCTGTCGGGCGCCGCCGCGGCGCGGGTCGCGAACTCCGAGCTGAGCGAGCTGGTCGTGACCGACACGATCTGGAGCGGCGAGCCGGACCCGGCGGACTCGAAAATCCGCCGGCTGACCGTGGCGCCGCTGCTGGGCGAGGCGATCAAGCGGATTTCCGACGAAGCGAGCGTGTCCAGCCTGTTCGATTGAGGTCCGTCTTCCCTTAGGTTCACTAAAGTCCCGCGGTTCGACGGCTTTTTCGTGACTTTAAGGCGAAGGGGACCACTCACTCGTACGCTTGTCTCACCTTGCCAAGACGCGGCCCCGCTTCTATAGGCCCGCGCTTTCCAGATCGTTGGAAACCAGTGGCCCGGCCGGAAGGCATGCCGTGGCGACTGGATAACGTCGCGTCCTTCGGGGTGCACAAAGGAGACGAAAATGCCCAAGCTCAAGACCAAGAGCGGCGTCAAGAAGCGCTTCAAGCTCACGGCGACGGGCAAGATCAAGCACGGGGTCGCCGGAAAGCGCCACCGCCTGATCAGCCATAACGCCAAGTACATTCGCCAGAACCGCGGCACGGACCTTCTTGCGGAGGCCGATGTGGCCCGCGTGAAGGCCTGGGCGCCCTACGGCCTCAAGTAAGGAGTAGAGCGACATGGCACGCGTCAAGCGGGGCGTAACGACCCGCGCAAAGCACAAGCGGATCCTGGAAAACGCGAAGGGCTATTACGGCCGTCGCAAGAACACGATCCGCATCGCCCGCCAGGCCGTCGAGAAGGCCGGGCAATACGCCTATCGCGACCGCAAGGTGAAGAAGCGGAGCTTCCGCGCCCTGTGGATCCAGCGCATCAACGCCGCCGTCCGCGCCGAGGGCCTGACCTACGGCCAGTTCATCCACGCGCTGAACCTCGCCGGCATCACCCTCGACCGCAAGGTGCTCGCCGACATCGCAATGCATGAGGCCGAGGCGTTCAGCGCCATCATCGCCCAGGCGAAGACCGCGCTGGAGAACAAGGCGGCTTAAGCCTTCGCGCCAAGCGAACGAACAGGGCGTCGGGAGCGATCCCGGCGCCCTTTCCTTATGGAGCGACCGGATCGCGCTCCAGGCGGCGATCCCAGGCGGCGAGGTCGGCCGCGATATCGTAGGTCGATCGGAGGAAGCGCATCAGGAGTGCGTCGGGCTCGGGCGCCGCGCAAACATCCGAGTAGCTCAAGGTGAACTCCTGCCATTGTGGATCGAATTCGCCCGCATCCGCCTTGCGGTCGCGATAGCCCGGAGGTTCCGGATAGGCATAACTATAGAAAAAGGGCTCGGCGGCGACCACGCCGCCAGCCCAGAAGCCGGCGCTGGACACTTCCTGGCTGTATGCCTCCCGAACGATTCGATCCGGAAGGCCGGGAACGCCGCCGGGATGTTGAGGCGCGGTGCGGCCAGAAAAGCGGGTGACCGCTAGGTCGAAGCTGCCCCACCAGAAATGGACCGGGCTGCATTTTCCCGTAAATCCTGCGCGGAAGTGTTCGAATACGGGCGTGATCGCCGCCAGCGCCTCTCGGAAGCGATCGGCCGAACCGCGGTCGTAGGCGCGCGGAGTCCGGTCTGAGGCAAAGGGGATTGCGCCGGCGATCTCGTTGGGCGTGCCGTTGAACGACGACGGCAGTCCGTGTCGATCGAGCATCTCGACGAGCCGCGAGTGCAGCGTCGCGATGGTGCCCGCATCCAGTGGGACCTCATCGCGGGTCTCGTCGCTGGCCCACAAGACGATCGCGTGCCGGCAGAGGTCGAGCCGGAGCGTGAAGGTCCGCGCACCCTGGGCCGCCGTCGGCAGGGTTTCGAGCCCGTTCGGCCGAGGCTGCAAGGCAACATGCCATCCTTGGTTGGTCCATGGCGCGTGAGCGACGCGAATCTTGCCTAGCATCTGCGAGGCGAGATGCAGGACCGCGAGTGTGTCGTGGTCGCGCGCTGGATCGAGTTGGGGCCAGCCGGCCATGGCCACACCTTTGCATTTTGCAACGCGGGGAGGCTAGAGCCGCCAACCATGTCCGACGCCTTGCTCGACCGTATTTCCGCAGCGAAAACCCTCCCGGAGCTGGATGCCGTCCGTGTGGCCGCGCTTGGTAAGTCCGGGGAAATCACCGCCCTGCTGAAGTCGCTGGGCGGAATGGATGCGGACACGCGGGCCGTCGAAGCACCGAAGATCCACGCATTGCGCGAGCAGGTCACCGAGGCCTTAAGCCAGCGCAAGACGGCTCTCGAAACCGCTGAACTCGACCGCAAGCTGGCGACCGAGACCATCGACCTGTCGCTGCCGGCGCCGGACAGCGTCACCGGCACGGTCCACCCGGTCAGCCAGGTGATGGACGAGCTGGCCGAGATTTTCGCGGAGCTCGGCTTTGCCGTTGCCGAGGGACCCGAGATCGAGACCCAATGGTATAATTTCAGCGCGCTCAACATGCCGGAGAACCACCCGGCGCGGGCGATGCAGGATACTTTCTATCTGGAGCCGCGCGATGGCGAGGCCGAAGCGCGGGTGCTGCGCACGCACACCTCGCCGGTGCAGATCCGGACGATGGAGAAGAGCGGCGCGCCGTTGCGGGTGATCGCTCCGGGGCGGGTTTATCGTTCGGACAGCGACGCGACGCACACGCCGATGTTCCACCAGGTCGAGGGGCTGGTGATCGACCGGGCGATCCACATGGGCCATCTCAAGTGGACGCTGGAGACCTTCCTCAAGGCCTATTTCGAGCGCGGCGACATCGTGCTGCGGATGCGGCCGAGCTACTTCCCGTTCACCGAGCCGTCGGCCGAGGTCGACGTCGGCTGGTCGATGGAGAAAGGCCGACGGGTCGTCGGCGGCAGCGAGGGCTGGATGGAGGTGCTGGGCAGCGGCATGGTCCACCCCAAGGTGATCGCCAATTGCGGGCTCGATCCCGACGAGTGGCAGGGCTTCGCCTTCGGCTGCGGAATCGACCGGCTGGCGATGCTGAAATATGGCATGGATGACCTGCGCGCCTTTTTCGACGGCGATATCCGCTGGCTCAAGCACTACGGGTTCCGGGCGCTCGACGTGCCGACTCTGTCGGGCGGAGTAGGCGCATGAAATTCTCGCTGAGCTGGCTGAGGCAGCACCTGGAGACGGACGCGTCCCCGCAGGAGATTGCCGACAAGCTGACCGCGATCGGGCTCGAGGTCGAGGGCGTTTCAAACCCGGCAGAGGCGCTTGCGCCGTTTCGAATCGCCAAAGTACTGACGGCTCAGAAGCATCCGCAGGCAGACAAGCTGCAGGTGCTGACCGTCGATGCCGGCGACGGTCCGGTGCAGGTCGTGTGCGGCGCGCCCAATGCACGCGCCGGGATGGTCGGCGTGTTCGGGCCGCCGGGCGCCTATGTTCCCGGGATTGACGTCGTCCTGAAGGTCGCGGCGATCCGCGGCGTCGAGAGCCGGGGCATGATGTGCTCGACGCGCGAACTACAGCTGGGCGACGACCATAGCGGGATCATCGAGCTGCCGGAGGAGGCGCCGGTCGGGACGGCCTACGCGGCCTATGCCGGGCTCGACGATCCGGTGTTCGACGTCGCGATCACGCCGAACCGGCAGGATTGCATGGGCGTTCGCGGGATTGCGCGCGACCTTGCCGCGGCTGGCGTCGGGACTCTCAAGCCACTGGCGGTGCCGCAGGTCGAGGGCAGCTTCCCCTGCGCGGTGCCCGTGCGAATCGAGGACCCGGACGGATGCCCCGCCTTCTATGGACGGACGGTGCGAGGACTGAGCAACGGCGTGTCGCCTGACTGGATGCAGCAACGGCTTCAGTCGGCTGGACAGAGGCCGATCTCCGCTCTCGTCGACATCACCAATTACGTGATGCTCGACCTCGGGCGGCCGAGCCACGCCTATGATGTAGCCAAGCTGAGCGGCGGCCTCACTGCGCGGGCCGCGCGCAAGGGTGAGACGGCGCTGGCGCTCAATGGCAAGGAATATGCGCTGCAGCCTTTCATGACCGTGATCGCCGACGATGGCCAGGTGCACGACATCGGCGGAATCATGGGCGGGGAGGATTCGGGCGTGAGCGAGGGCACGACCGAAGTGATGCTCGAGGTCGCCTATTTCACGCCGGAACGGATTGCCCGGACCGGGCAGGCACTCGGCCTCACCAGCGACGCTCGCAGCCGGTTCGAGCGCGGGGTCGATCCGGCATTCCTCGACGAAGGGCTCGCGATACTGACGGGAATGATCCTCGATATCTGCGGGGGCGAGGCGTCGGAAGTCATTCGCGTCGGCCGGCCGCCGGTCGAGCGGCGCAAGATCGAGTTCGATTTCTCCCGGACAGCGGCGCTCGGCGGGGTCGACACTCCCGAAGAGCGGCAGCGGTCGATCCTGGAAAGCCTCGGCTTCGAACTCGCGGGCGATCAGGTGACGGTGCCAAGCTGGCGCCGTGACGTCGATGGTTCCGCTGACCTGGTCGAAGAGGTGGTGCGGATGGTCGGTTACGGCGCGATCCCGTCGACGCCACTGCAGCGTCCGGCCGGGGTCGCCATGCCGACCGCCACCCGGTCGCAGCTGCTCGAGCGACAGGTCCGCCGCACGGCCGCCGCGCGCGGGCTCGACGAGGCGATGACGTGGAGCTTCATTGGCGACACACAAGCCGAAGCGTTCGGCAATAGCGCCTGGCGCATCGCCAATCCGATCAGCGAAGAAATGAAGGTCATGCGTCCCTCGCTTCTGCCGGGACTGATCGCGGCGGCGCGGCGGAACATGGACCGGGGCGCCGCGTCGGTGCGGCTGTTCGAGATCGGACGGCGTTATCTGGCGGAGGCAGAGCGGCCGACCCTGTCCTTCCTGCTCGCCGGTGCACGGCACGGGCGCAACTGGCAGGCGGGCAAAGCGCAGCCGTTCGATGCCTTCGATGCCAAGCGCGAAATTCTCGCCCTGCTCGATGCGGCCGGCGCTCCGGTCGCCAATCTGCAGGTGTTGCCGGACGCCGGGGCGACCTGGCACCCCGGCCGGTCGGCTCGCCTCGGCCTCGGTCCCAAGACGATTCTGGCTAGCTTCGGTGAGCTTCACCCGCGCCTCGGCAAGGCGCTGGGAGCGCCGGCCGGAGTGGTCGCGGGCGAAATCTACCTCGACGCAATCCCGGCGCAGCGCTCGACGGGCCGAGCTCGGTCTGCCTTCGCGCCGGCGCCGCTGCAGCCGGTCAGCCGCGACTTCGCCTTTATCGTCCCGGTGGGCTTGACCGCCGACGCCTTGCTCCGCGCGATCCGCGGCGCGGACAAGTCGGCGATCACCGGCGCTCGCCTGTTCGACCGCTTCGAGACTCCCGAAGGACTGTCGCTGGCCTTCGAGGTGATCCTCCAGCCGGTCGAGAAGAGCTTCACCGAGGAGCAGATCGGCGAGGTATCGAAGCGCATCGTCGCCGCTGCCGAGACGCTAGGCGCTCGCCTGCGAAGTTGAATCGAGTGCGTTGATCGCGGCGCGCACCTGCACCTCGATCTCGTCGCGCTTGAGCCCGGCTGGTATCGCGTCGGCGACGCGGAAGGTGATGACGCCCGGCCTCTTAACCAGCCCGCGGCCCCAGAGGCGGCCGCTGTCGACGGCCACCGGTACGACCGGGAGGCCAACCGCGCGGTACAGGGCGGCAAAACCTGATTGCAGCGGCGGTGCGTGCCCGACGGCGACGCGCGTGCCTTCGGGGAAGATCAGGATCGGCCGACCGGTCGCCGCTGCTGCCTTGCCCTCGGCGACCAGCTCACGGAGCGCCTTGGCCCCCGCCTTCCGATCGACGGGAATGACGCCATAACGCCGCGTCATCCAGCCGAACAGCGGGATGTCCGCAAGCTCGCGCTTGAGGACGATGACCGGGAGGCGAGTGAGGCGCACCATCTCGAGCGTCTCGAACATCGACTGGTGCTTGACCGCAATCAGGCAGGCGTCCGGAGGCATGGTGCCCTCGACAGAGACGCGGATGCCGACGACATTGCGGGCGAGCCAGTGGAACAGGCCGACCCAGCTCAGGACGACGGCAAGCGTCGGCCGCCGCCCGAACAGCGTAGCGACAATGCCGGCCATCACCCAGAGGGCGGTCGCCGGGTAGAAGATCGCCGCGAACAGCAACGAGCGCAGGACCGCCATCAGATGTCGATCCAGACCGCCAGCCGCCGGAGCACATATTTGTTGTACTCGCCGAACAGCGTCAGGAAGCTTGGATCGGAGCGGACGCCGTCGGTGGTCAGCTGGTATTTGGAGCCGAGCACTTTCTGAAATTCGTATCGGGCGCGGCGCATGTGCCAGTCGCTGGTGATCAGGCGAAGCGAGCGGAAGTGGTGGAGGTCGAGCCAGCGCTGCGCCTCCTCCGCATTGGAGCGAGTGTCGACCGACTCGCTGCCAAGATCGACGCAGCAGCTCAGGATGCGCTGGTCGCCGCCGAGACGCCGGGCCATGTCGCTCTTGGTCACCATCGGGTCGGCGCCGGCGACGAGCAGGCGCTTTGCCCTGCCGGCGCGGATGACATCGATCGCATGCTCGATCCGGCCCGGGCCGCCGGTCAGGACGACGGCCGCGTCGGTCGGCCCTGCACGCGCGGGCGCGGGCTGACCAAGGGTCAGTGCGAAGATGATGAATCCGATCGCGTAAAGCAGCAGAAGCAGGGACAAGGCGCGGGCGATCATACGGCCTGCCGCAATGTCGCGAGGACGGTGGCGCGGGCAACCCAGGTCGCGACCGCCGTCAGCCCAAAGGGCAGCAGCCCGAGCATGATCAGGTCGGCAACGGTGAGGGTCGCACCGCCGGTGATCTCGCCGGCGAACGAGGCTCCGGCGGCGATTGCCAGCAGGACGCCGGCCGCGAGGATCGCGCCACCGATGCTTCCCGTCAGCGCGTCGAGCGCGATCCGGCGCTGGAACAGCCGGGTAACCTGGACATCCGTCGCGCCGACGCCGTGCATGACCTCGATCGTGAAACGGTGAGTATCCAGCGCTCCACGGCTCGCGAGCACGACGGCTGCTGCGGCGGCGGCCCCCAGTAGCAGCACGAGCGCGAGCGACAGCCACTGCAGCAGCCTCAGCGAGCGCAGGACTGGCCCGAGACTGTCACGGTGGGCGACCAGCTGCGCTCCGGACGAGGCGGCCGCGACGCGCACGCGAAGCGCGGCGAGGTCGGCGCTCGGCGGTGCGTCGAAAGTAACCAGTCCCGGGACCGGCAGGTCAGCCGAGGTCCCGGCTGGCCCGAGCCAGCGCTCGAGAGTCTTGCGCATGTCGGCGGCGGGAACGCTTTCCACGGAGGAGGCGCCAGGCGTCGCGCGCACCGCGGCGGCAACGCGATCGATGCCGGCGCCGTCGGGTACCTGGACCGAATAGCGGGATGCCGTCCCGGCAGCGACGAGCGAAGCGGTATTGGCCAGCGCCAGACCAGCCGCGGCGACGACCACCATTGTGAAGCTCATGATGCCGATCAGCCACGGCGTCGCCCCGCGCAGTCCGCGGCCGCCAAGTAGCCGCCGCTCGGCGCTCGACGCGAACAGCCAGTCCATCATTGCGCGCTCCCTCCCGGGCGCGGCGGATTGCGCAGCAGCCCGGTGGGATCGACCATCGTTCCGTTTTCCAGCCGAACCAGCTGGGCGCCGGGAGTGGCGCTGATCAGGCCGATGTCATGGGTTGCGATGATTACGGTCGTTCCGAGCCGGTTCAGGGCGGTGAACAGGTGCATCAACCGGTTCGCAAGTTCCGCATCGACATTGCCGGTCGGTTCGTCGGCGACGAGAAGGTCGGGGCGGTTGATGACCGCTCGGGCGATGGCGACGCGCTGCTGCTCGCCTCCTGACAGCGTCGCGGGCCGGGCGCTCGCGCGGTCGGCGAGGCCGACCCAGGCGAGCATCTCGCGGACGGGACCGTCGACCTCCGCCTCGCTGGCGCCCCGGATGCGCAGGGGCAAGGCGACATTGTCGAAGGCGGACAAGTGGCGGATGAGGCGGAAGTCCTGGAAGACGACGCCGATCCGACGGCGGAAATGCGGGAGGGCGTCGCGCGTCGCCTCGCTCATCTCCTCGCCGAACAGGCGAACCCGGCCGCGCGTCGGGCGTTGCGCGAGATACAGCAGCTTAAGAAGCGATGTCTTGCCCGCTCCGGACGCGCCGGTGAGGAAATAGAAGCCGCCCTGGGTGAGGCGAAAATCGAGGTCGCTCAGCACTTCGGCGCCCGTGCCGTAGCGCAGGCCGACGCTGTCGAATTCCGCAACCGAAGCCAGCCCTACGTCCTCCCGCTCGTTTGCATGCCCGAAGCAGGATCCCGCCTTGGGTTCCCCGCCTTGCCAAGGGCCGCGCATTCCTGTTTACCCGCGGTTGACCGTCCCGGAAGAGGGCTTTTGAAAAATGATCCTCACCTGCCCGAATTGCGGAACGCAATATGTGGTCAAGGACGGCGCCGTGCCGCCCCAGGGCCGGCAGGTGCGATGCGCCAATTGCAAGCACAGCTGGCACCAGGATCCGGACCCTGAAGCGGAGCCGGAGGAAGGCGAGCCAACGACGAATGCTCCGGTCGCCGATGCCCAGCCGGCGGCGATGGGCGAGGTTGCCGACACGCGCGGCGATGTCGCGCACGATGGGGTGAACGAGGGGCCGATCGAGGCGGCGAGCAGCGGCTACGCGCACGCAGGAAGCAGTTCACCGGACCCCGCGCTCCCTCAGGAGGATGATTTCACGGCGGTCGGGCGCGTCGACATCGATGCTGCGCCCGAGGAGGAGAGCCTGGCCGAAGCGACCCTGATCGAACCTCGCAGCGGTCCGGAGGCCGAGCAGCGAGCCTATGAGGAAGCGATGATCGGCGATGGCGAGCCCGCGGCGGCGGTTGCCCCGGTCGTCGCGCAGGACTCGGACGATCTTCCTGAGCAACAGCGCGCGGAAATGGCGCCGGACGGCTTCTCCCGCGGCGACGACATTCCGGCCACCGCCGAGGCGAGCGGCGCGGCGGCGACCTTCGTAGCCGATCATGACAGTCCGCCTGCGGCCGAGCCGAGTGCTGCAGCAGGCCTCGCGTCCGACTATGGCGCGCCACCCAGCGCCGAGGCCGGCGGTGACGACGAGTTCAGCCCGTTCGCCGAGCGCGAACGGGCCGAGCCGCGCGGGCGCAACGCGCTGGTTTCGATTGCGATGCTGGTGGTGGCGATCGCGGTGCTTGCGGCCGCCTTCTGGTTCCTGGCGCCGCCCGAATGGCGCGCCCGCGCCGGGCTTGGCGATGGCGGCAAGACCCCGCTCGAACTGATGATTACCCATCCCGACCGCCAGAAGCTGGCCAGCGGACAGGAATCGCTGACGATCAGCGGACGGGTCATCAACCCGACCGACGCAACCCACGCGATCCCCCCGATCTATGCGCAGCTCAAGAGCCGCAGCGGGCAGACGATCTATAGCTGGACCATTGCTCCGCCGGCGCCGAGCCTCGGGCCGCGCGCGAGCACGTCATTCAACAGCACCGAAGTCGATGTCCCGCCCGGCGGCGACGACCTGACGATCAGCCTCGGGCCGCCGAGGGCCTGAGCTTAGCCGGTTACTCGAACTCGACGAGGCTCGCCCGGCGGTTGCCTTCGGGCGTCGACACGGTCGACCACCGCAATTGCTGACCCTGGATCGCGGCCTGCTGGCCGAGTTCTACTCGTGTGCCCACGATGACACGGACCGTCGCCCGCGCCTGGACGACCGGCGCGACAGTTTGGCGCGGCTGGGAGTCGGAGACGGCCGTGGCGGCCAGTGCGGTGGCGGCGAGGAGAAGCATGGCGTTGGCTTAACGCTTACCCGCCCTGATGGTGAAGGGCGCTTTAACCTTCGTTCCATAATGGACCAAGTCGCGCGGCCTTTGGCGGCATTGCGGTCCTCGGGGGGCTT
>NZ_JAFAVR010000096.1 GCF_019242355.1 Sphingomonas sp.
AAGATCTGGGGCGGCCGCGCCAATGTCCCGGTCATCGCCGGGGAGCAGGGGGCGGACGCCGCGGGCCTGGCGTTCACCGCGCTGGAGAAGGCGCGGGCGGCGGGCAGCGATGTGCTTATCATCGACACCGCCGGGCGGCTGCAGAACAAGACGCACCTGATGGAGGAGTTGTCCAAGATCCGCCGCGTCCTCGGGCGCCTCAACCCAGAAGCGCCGCATGACGTCCTCCTCGTCCTCGACGCGACCACCGGCCAGAACGCGCTTGCGCAAGTCGAGGTGTTCCAGGAAACAGCCGGAGTGACGGGGCTCATCATGACCAAGCTGGACGGCACGGCCCGGGGTGGCGTGCTGGTCGCGGCAGCCGAGCGTTTCGGCCTGCCGATCCACGCGATCGGCGTCGGCGAGCAGGCGGATGACCTGCGCCCGTTCGACCCGCGCGCGGTCGCCCGCGCCATCGCCGGACTGCCGCCCGAATGAGCGCCCAGCCGACACAAGCGTCCGAGCCGCAGGGAGGGGCGAAGCTGCTGATCGACGTCGGGCCGCTACTGGTCTTCTTCCTCGTCAACTTCCTGGCCCCGGTCGCGCCGATGCTGAAGATCTTCGTCGCCACCGGCGCCTTCATGGTTGCGATGGTGGCGGCGATGCTGTTCTCGGCCATCCGCTATCGTCGCATCTCGCCCTTG
The DNA here is from genome assembly GCF_019242355.1 of Sphingomonas sp. Taxonomy (GTDB): domain Bacteria; phylum Pseudomonadota; class Alphaproteobacteria; order Sphingomonadales; family Sphingomonadaceae; genus Sphingomicrobium. The sequence goes on from NZ_JAFAVR010000096.1 coordinate 684, forward strand.
CTGTGGTTCTCGGGGATCATGGTCGTGATCCTGGGCGGCCTCACCATCTGGCTGCATGACGAGCGCTTCATCAAGATGAAGCCGACCATCTATTACGTCTTCGTCGCGGCGCTGCTCGCCTTCGGCCTGTTCACCGACCGGCCGATCCTGCAGCGGGTGCTGGGCTCGGCCTATCCCGGCCTCGACGAGGCCGGCTGGACCAAGGTCACCCGCAACTGGGCCATTTTCTTCGCCTTCATGGCGATCCTCAACGAAGCCGTCTGGCGCCACTCGAGCACGGCCTTCTGGATCGGGTTCAAGCTTTGGGGCGCGCTTCCCCTCACCTTTTTGTTCGCCGCCGCCAACATCCCGATGCTGCTTCGCCACGGCCTAATGCGCGAGAATGCGGCACCCGCGGAGCCCGGACCCGTCGAATGAGCGAGCCGGTCCTGTCCATCCGCCAGCTTCGTAAGGCGTATGCGACAGGCGTCGAGGCACTGAAGTCGGTCGATCTCGACATCCAGCGCGGCGAGATCCTGGCCCTTCTAGGGCCGAACGGCGCCGGCAAGACGACGCTGATCAACATCGTCTGCGGCATCGTTACTCCGACGAGTGGCGAGGTCATCATCGACGGCCGCAACTGGAAGCGCGACTTTCGCTTCGCGCGCAGCCGCATCGGCCTTGTTCCCCAAGAGCTTACGACCGATGCCTTCGAAACCGTCTGGAGCACGGTCAGCTTCTCGCGCGGAATGTTCGGCAAGCCCCGCGACGACGCCAGGATCGAGGCGCTGCTGAAGCGCCTGTCGCTGTGGGACAAGCGCAAGACGATCATGATGCACCTGTCGGGCGGGATGAAGCGCCGGGTGATGATCGCCAAGGCGCTCAGCCACGAACCCGAGATCCTGTTCCTCGACGAGCCGACCGCCGGCGTCGACGTCGAGCTTCGACGGGACATGTGGGACCTGGTGCGTGACCTTCGGGCGGACGGGACGACGATCATCCTCACCACGCACTACATCGAGGAAGCCGAGGAAATGGCCGACCGAGTGGGCGTGATCAGCAAGGGCGAGCTGATCGCGGTCGACGAGAAGGGCGCGCTGATGGCGCGGATGGGCAAGAAGACGCTCGACATTGTCCTGTCGGAGCCCCTCGCCGCATTGCCGCCCGAGCTTGGCGACTGGGATGTCGCGCTCGAGGACCAGGGTCACCAGCTTCGCTACCGCTTCGATAGCAAGGCGGACCGCACCGGCATCGCCTCGCTGATGCGCCGCCTTGGCGAGCTGGGCATCGGGTACAAGGATCTCTCCACCCACCAGTCGAGCCTCGAAGACATCTTTGTCGAGCTTGTCCATGGCCCGAGGGACGCCTCATGAACTGGCACGGCATCGCCGCGATTTATCGCTTCGAGATGGCGCGCTGGGGCCGGACCCTGTGGCAGAGCCTGGTGACTCCGGTCATCACCACGGCGCTCTATTTCGTCGTGTTCGGCTCCGCCCTCGGAAGCCGGATGACGCAAATGGAGGGCGTCAGCTTCGGGAGCTTCATCGTCCCTGGCCTCACCCTTCTCTCGGTCTTCATGCAGTCGATCTTCAACGCAAGCTTCGGCATTTTCTTTCCGAAGTTTACGGGCACGATCTATGAACTGCTCTCAGCACCGATCTCGAGCTTCGAGGCAGTCCTCGCCTATGTCGGGTCGGCGGTTACGAAGTCCGTGATCCTGGCCCTCGTAACCCTTGCGACGGCGCTCATCTTCGTTCCCGTGCGGGTCGATCACCCGATCGCGATGGTGCTGTTCCTGCTTGGCATCTCCGCCGGCTTCTGCCTGTTCGGCTTCGCGATCGGCGTCTGGGCGAAGAATTTCGAGCAGCTGCAGATCATCCCGATGCTGGTGATCACACCGCTGACTTTCCTCGGCGGCGCCTTCTATTCGGTGAAGACGATCCCGCAGCCGTGGCGGACGGTCACGCTGTTCAACCCGGTCGTGCACCTCATCAGCGGCTTCCGCTGGAGCTTCTACTCGACCGCCGACGTGCCGGTCTGGTCGAGCGTCGCCGTCACCGTCGGCGTGATCGCCGTCTGCATGGCGCTCATCGCGTGGATGTTCCGCACTGGCTACCGCCTGAAGCAATAGCCGGCGCGGCAACTCTCACCCCTGCTGGTCGGCCCTCGTCTCGCCCTGGCCATCGAGATTCTGGCCGACGAAGTCCCAATTGATGATGTTCTCGAGGACGCTCTTGAGGAAGCGCGGGCGCTCGTTGCGATAGTCGATGTAATAGGCATGCTCCCAGACATCGACCGTCAGCAGCGGGGTCATTCCATTCGCAACCGGCGTGTCGGCATCGTGAAGCGACGTCACCTCGAGCTTGCCGCTGTTGAGGATCAGCCAGCCCCAGCCGCTGGCGAAATGGTTCGTCGCCTCGGTCGCGAGCTTCTCCAGCAGCGCATCCTGCCCGCCGAAGTCGCTGTCGATCATGTCCTTGAGCCTGCCCGACGGGGCGGTCGAACCCTGCGGCGCGAGGCACTGCCAGAAGAAGCTGTGGTTCCAGATCTGGGCACTGTTGTTGAACAGCCCCTTGTCCCCGCGCTCCTTGGCGGTGCGGATCACCTGCAGCAGCGAGGCGCCCTCAAGCCCCTTCTCGCCGACGAAGCCGTTGGTCTTGTCGACATAGGCCTTGTGGTGCTTGCCCCAGTGATAGTCGAACGTCTCCTCCGACATGTGCGGCTGGAGGGCATCCTTGGGATAAGGCAGGTCGGGAAGCGTGAAGGCCATCGGGTCGCTCCTGTGGCTTGGGGTTGCGGGGCGGCCCTAGGACTGCGGCGAGCCAGGGGTCAATGTCGGCTGCGGCGGGACGGGCCGCCGCCCATGGTCAGCCCGCTTCGGCGTCGAGCAGCTTGTGGCGCTTGAGCGCATGGCGAAGCTGGTCGTAGCTCAATCCGAGGGCCGAGGCCGTGGCGCGCTGGTTGAAGCGATTGCGCGCAAGCGCGTCCTGGAGCAACGCACGCTCATAGTCCGACACGGCCGCACGGAAATCCGTCACGCCCGCAGGGTCGGCCGATGCGACAAGGTGAAGCGGCGGCTGAACGGCGGACTCCGCCGGCGGCCCGCCAGCGGCCGGAGCGGCTTCGGCGGGCTGCTCCGGAGCCCAGGGCGAATAGAAGGGGTTGAAGACGATCTCGTCGATCGGCCGCTCGGGGTTCTCATGCCGATAGACGGCGCGCTCGACGACGTTGCGAAGCTCACGCACGTTCCCCGGCCAGGGATAGGCCTCGAGGTCGGCCGTCGCCCGCGGCGAAAAGCCCGGCCAGTTGGTCCATTCCAGCTCGGCAGACATTCGCCGCGCGAAATGTTCGGCAAGCAACGGAACGTCCCCTTCGCGCGCCCGAAGCGGCGGCAGGGTGATCACCTCGAATGACAGTCGGTCGAGCAAGTCGGCCCTGAATCTTCCCCGGTCGACCTGCGCCGGCAGATTCTCATTGGTGGCGGCGACGATGCGTACGTCGACGGAAATCGGCTTCGACGCGCCGATGCGGGTGATCTCGCCATATTCGACGGCGCGCAGCAGCCTGTCCTGGGCCGGCATCGACAGCGTTCCGAGCTCATCGAGGAACAGGGTCCCGCCATCCGCCTCCTCGAAGCGGCCGTGGCGGGTTTTGGCGGCACCGGTAAAGCTCCCCGCCTCATGGCCGAAGAGCTCGGCCTCGATCAGGTTTTCAGGCAAGGCCGCGCAGTTCATGATGATCAGCGGCCCCGACCAGCGCGACGACAACCGATGAAGCCGCTCTGCGATCAGCTCCTTGCCCGTTCCGCGCTCGCCGATCACGAGGACCGGACGATTGAGCGGCGCGGCACGGCTTGCGCGCTCGACGGAGTCCAGGAAAGCGAGGCTTTGCCCGATGAACTGATCCGCCCGCTCCATGCCGACTGTTGGTGGCAACTCCCATCAATTGGCAAGGATTTTCGCCCGAAATTTGCCGCCAAAATCAGTGAAATGTCGATATTCCGGCGTACTTCGCCTTTTGGCACGTCTCTTGTATAGGAAAGGCCAGTAACAGGGCCCCCGAGTTCGAATACGGAGTACGTGAATGGGAATCTTCTCGCGAACGCGAGATATCTTTGCCGCCAACATCACCGAGCTGCTCGACCGCTCGGAAGATCCAGCGAAGATGATCCGCATGGTGATCCTCGAAATGGAGGAAACGCTCGTCGACGTCCGCGCTTCCGCGGCCCGCTGCATCGCCGACACCAAGGAGATGCGGCGCGCACTGGTCCGCCTCGACGAGCTTCAGGGCAACTGGACCGAAAAGGCCGAGCTTGCGCTGTCCAAGGACCGCGAGGACCTCGCCAAGGCGGCGTTGATCGAGCGCCAGAAGGCGACCGACATGGCGGACAGCCTGCGCGAGGAGATGAAGGCCATCGAGGACACGCTGAAGAGCTATGAGGCCGATATCGCCAAGCTCCAGGGCAAGCTGCGCGAGGCCCGCGCCCGCCAGAACGCCATCGCGGCGCGCTTCGAGAGCGCCGTCACCCGCGGCCGCGCCCGCGAGCTTCTTAACGGCAACCGCACGGAGGACGCCTTCTCCAAGTTCGAAATCCTCGAGCGCCGGGCCGACTTCGCCGAAGGGCGCGCCGACGCGCTGGGCATGACCGGTCCCAAGAGCCTCGAGGAGGAGATCGCGGAACTGAAGGCCGCGGAGTCGGTCGACGCGGAACTCGCGGCAATGAAGGCGGCCCTCGCCGCCAGGGGGAAGTGACCTAAATGGAAGACGTTCTCGTACCGATCATCGTCATCCCGGTGATCTTCATCGCGCTGCCGTGGATCATCTTCCACTACATCACCAAGTGGAAGACCGCCGCAACTCTGACTTCAGGCGATGAGAAACTGCTCGATGAGCTGCACGACGCGGCACGGCGGCTCGACGACCGCATCTGCACCATCGAGCGGATCATGACCGCCGAGAATCCCAACTGGCGCCAGCAATGCGTGCCCGGCCGCGAAGACAGCCGCCGCTTGTTCGCGGACGGAGAATGAGCATGAACGAGGATCGCTATTCCCAGCCCGGCCGCTACCTCAGCGAGCAGCCGGCGAGCCGCACGCGCTTCTACCGCGACAAGGCCAACGGCAAGCTGTTCGGCGTCTGCTCCGGCATTGCCGACTACACCGGCTTCGACGTCACCCTGATCCGGATTTCCTTCATCGCCGCGATCATCATGAGTGGGGGCGCGATCCTGCCCTTCTACCTGATCGCCGCCTTCGTCAGTCCGAAACGGCCCCGCTCGCTGGAAATCCGCGACCGCGAGGAGCAGCATTTCTGGCAGGGCGTGCGGGCCTCACCGGCGCAGGCGGCAAGGGACATCCGGTCCCGCTTCCGCGACATCGACCGCCGGCTCGCCGACATCGAAAGCTATGTGACGACGGAGAACCGCTCGCTCGCCCGCGAGATCGAGCAGCTTCGATAACAGGGGGATTACATGGGGTTCTGGGAGTTTGTTCTCGCGATTTCGGCGGTTTCGATCTTTGGCGGCGTCATCAACACCTGGATCAAGGCGCGGCACGGATATCCGATCGAGGCGGACGAGCATTCGCCCGGCGGTGATCGCAAGATGGACGCCATCTGCCGGGAAAACGCCGAACTGAAGAAACGGCTGTCCGAAGTGACCGACCGGCTCGCGGTCCTCGAACGGATCGCCACCGATCCTGCCGGCCGCGTCGCGCGCGAGATCGAACAGCTCCGCTGATCCCACAGGTCAACAAAGGAAACATCATGGACCCGGATGTCATGCAGATCATCAGGATCGTCGCCGGCCTCGTTCCGT
>NZ_JAFAVR010000083.1 GCF_019242355.1 Sphingomonas sp.
ACCTATCGCTTCATCGATGCCGTGCTGGACGAGATCGCGGCGATGCACGCCGCCGCCGGCGTTCCGCTCAGGACCTATCATATCGGCGCGGACGAGACGGCAGGCGCCTGGTCCGGCTCGCCGGCTTGCCAGGCCCTGATGACAAAGACCGGCCTCAAGGTCGCCGAGCTTGGCCCGATGTTCATCGAACGGGTCTCCAGCTCCCTCGCCGGCAAGAATATCGCGGTCGCAGGCTGGAGCGACGGGCTCGATCATGTGGACCCGACAAAGATGCCCGGCCGGGTCCAGTCGGACATCTGGAGCGACCTGTTCACGGCCGCGCCGGCCGATGCCAACCGCGCCGCCAATCTTGGCTGGAAGTCGGTTATCGCCGTCCCGAACGTGCTCTATCTCGACATGCCCTATGCTCCCAATCCGCTTGAACGCGGCTATGACTGGGGGACGCGCGGCGTCGACACCTTCTCGGTGTTCAGCTTCATGCCGGATAACCTTCCGGCCAATGCATCGGTGAAAACCGACATTCACGACAAGCCGACGACCGTGACTGACACCGTGGCGCTGAAGACCGGCCGCTCGATCACCGGTGCTCAAGGCAATCTGTGGAGCGAGACCGTCCGCCGCGATTCGATCGCCGATTACATGCTCTTCCCGCGCCTGCTCGCGCTGGCAGAGCGTAGCTGGCACCGAGGCCCGTGGGAGCCGGCTTATAACGCCGGGACATCCTACGCTTACGGTGACGGCAAGGTCGATACGCCGGCGCTCGACAGCGACTGGGCAAGCTTCGCCTCGAAAATGCCGTTCCAGCTCGCAAGTCTCGAACGGGCGGACGTCATTTACCGCCTTGCCCCTCCGGGCGCGCACGTTGTCGGCGGCATGCTCGAGGCGAACAGCGAATTTCCTGGCCAGACGATCGAGTACCGGGTCAACGGCGGCGGCTGGACACGTTACGCCGATGCGGTCCGCGTGAGCGGCACGGTGGAGCTGCGAACGCGGTCCTTCGACGGGCGGCGGACCAGCCGCATCGTCCAGGTGAAAGGAAGCTAGGCGGGCTGCAGCGCAGCGGCGACGCCCGCCGCCGTCGCCTCATCGGCCAGGATGTGAAGACGGCCGCCTTCGGATCGCACCACTGCCCTTGCACCGAGCCGGTTCAAAGCGGCGTCGTCGACGGTCGCGCCATCGCCCAGCCCGACGATCAGCCGGCCGGACCGGCGCTCCACGCTCCGCACGTTGTCGGAGCCGCCAAGCGCTGCCAGCCAGTCGCCGCCACCCGTGGCCGGAAATGAAGCGCCGCCGCGCAGGGCCGCCCGGATCTCTCCGGCAACCTGGTCCGCGATCGGGCCGAGCACGACCTGAAGCGCGTCGCCGCCGGGCCTGACGAAGCCCCGGGCGCCCAATGACCGCAAGGTCGGCTCGTCGATTGCATCGGGATCGTTCAGCGTCAGCCGCAGCCGTGTCATGCAGGCGTTGACGCTCTTGAGGTTCGCTGCCCCGCCCAGCGCGAGCGCAAAATCGCCGCCGCGGCTGCCCGTGCTGACAACCTCCGGCGATGCAGCGTCCTCGACGGCCTCTCGTCCCGGCGTCTTCAGGTCGAAGCGGCGGATGCACCAGCTGAACGAGGCATAATAAACAGCGAAGTAGAGCAGGCCGACCGGGATCAGGAGCAATGGCCGCGTCGACAGCCCGAAGTTGAGGCCATAATCGAACAGCCCGGCCGAAAAGCCGAATCCGAGCTTCACGCCCAGCAGGTTCATGACCACCATCGAGACGCCGGTGAGTACCGCATGCAAAAGGTAGAGCGCCGGCGCCAGGAACATGAAGCTGAATTCGATCGGCTCGGTCACTCCGGTGAGGAACGAGGTCAGCGCAAGCGACAGGAACATGCCGCCAACAGCCTTCCGCCGCTCCGGCAAGGCCGCGCGGTACATCGCCAGGCACGCCGCCGGCAGCCCGAACATCATCACTGGAAAGAAGCCAGCCATGAAGGCGCCGGCGGTCGGATCGCCCGCGAAGAAGCGGTTGAGGTCGCCGGTCTTGCCGTGGAAATCGCCGATGATGAACCAGGTGATGTTGTTGATGATATGGTGCAGCCCGGTGACGATCAGCAGGCGGTTCAGCAGGCCATAGGCGAACAAGCCGACGTTCCCGGACGCAACAACTGCTCGGCTGAGCTGGTCGATGCCGCTTTCGAGATAGGGATCGCCATATCCGAACAGGAAAGCCCCGATCAGGCCGACCGCGCCGGCCGCGATCGGCACGAACCGACGGCCGCCGAAGAATGCAAGATAATCCGGCAGCTTGATGTCGCTGAACCGGTTGTAGAGCAACCCCGCTGCGACGCCGGACAGGATGCCGGCCGGAACGCTCAGTTTATCGAGTTGCTTGGCCTTCCATGCCGCAGTGGCGAGATCCTTGCTGGCCTGGTCCGCGAAGCTCGCGGTTACATCGGGGGTGACGTGAAGCAATGCCTTCGCGCCCTCGGTAAGGACGAGGAAGCAGACAGCGCCTGCGAGTCCCGCGGCGCCATGGTTCTCCCGCGCAAGGCCGACCGCGACGCCGATCGCGAACAAAAGGCCAAGATGCGAGAAGATGGCGTCGCCCGCTGCAGCGACGAAGGCGATGTTGAGCAGATCAGGCTGGCCGAGCCGAAGCAGCATGCCGGCGATCGGCAAGACCGCGATTGGGAGCATCAGCGCCCGGCCGAGCGGCTGCAGCTTGTCAAGGCGCAGCTGGATCATCGTTCATCTCCCTGCAGCAGCTCGGCTGCGAGCGCGCGCACCTGCGCAGC
>NZ_JAFAVR010000113.1 GCF_019242355.1 Sphingomonas sp.
CAGCAGGATTTTCCCGCGGTTGGTCTGTTCCTGCTGGCCGGCGGCCGCCTTCTCTGCTTCCATGAACGGCAGCAAATAGCCGACGGCCTTCTTCATGACGCGGGCCGATTTCACGACCTGGGGCAAGAACATCTTGCCCGATCCGAACAGGTCGCCGACGACGTTCATGCCGTCCATCAGCGGACCTTCGATCACCTCGATCGGACGCGCGAAGGCAAGGCGCGCTTCCTCGGTATCGTCTACGATGTCGGCATCGATGCCCTTGACGAGCGCGTAGGAGAGCCGTTCGGCGACGGGGAGCGAGCGCCATTCGGCGGCAGCTTTTTCCGCGGCCGGGTCACTGCCCTTGAAGCGCTCGGCGATTGCGATCAGCCGCTCGGTCGCATCGTCACGCCGGTCGAGGATCACGTCCTCGCAGGCGTCGCGTAGCTCCGCGTCGATCGCGTCATACACGTCGAGCTGGCCGGCATTGACGATCCCCATGTCCATGCCGGCGGGGATCGCATGGTAGAGGAAGACGCTGTGCATCGCCCGGCGCACCGGCTCGTTGCCGCGGAACGAGAAGCTGAGGTTCGAGAGGCCGCCCGAGATGTGGACGCCGGGGCATCGGCGCCGGATCTCGGCTGCAGCCTCGATGAAGTCGAGCGCGTAGCGGCGGTGCTCGTCGATGCCGGTGGCAACCGCGAAGATGTTGGGGTCGAAGATGATGTCGTGCGCGTCGGTGCCGTCGACGGTGAGCAACCTGTAGGCCCGCTCGCAGATGGCGACCTTGCGTTCGGCCGTGTCCGCCTGCCCGACCTCGTCGAACGCCATGACGACGACCGCGGCGCCGTAAGCCCGGCACTTGCGGGCGAGCTCGAGAAAGGGCCCCTCGCCTTCCTTCATGCTGATCGAGTTGACGATCGGCTTGCCCGAAACGCACTTCAGGCCAGCCTCGATCACGCTCCACTTGGAGCTGTCGATCATCACCGGCACGCGGGCGATGTCGGGTTCGGCGGCGATGCGCTTGAGAAACGTCGTCATTGCCTGCTCGGAGTCGAGGAGAGCCTCGTCCATGTTGACGTCGACGATCTGGGCGCCGTATTCGACCTGATCGCGCGCGACCTCGACAGCGGCCTCATAATCGCCGGCCATGATCAGCTTCTTGAAGCGCGCCGATCCAGTGACGTTGGTGCGTTCGCCGACATTGACGAAGCGCGCGCCGGCGGCGGCCTTTTCCACGTTCGTGACTTCCATTTCAGGCTGCGATCACCATCGGTTCGAGCCCCGCGAGCAGGGTATGGTTCCGAGCCGCCGGAATCGAGCGCGGCGCCCGGCCTCGCGCAGCTTCCGCAATCGCCGCGATATGCTTGGGAGTCGTACCGCAGCAGCCGCCAACGACATTTACCAGGCCGCTGTCGATCCACTCGCCGATTTGCGCGGCGGTATGAGCCGCCGCCTCGTCATATTCACCCAGTTCGTTGGGGAGGCCGGCGTTCGGATAAGCCATGATCAGCGTGTCGGCGATCGAGGCGAGCGAGGCCAGGTGCGGCCGAAGCTGCGCCGCGCCGAACGAGCAGTTCAGCCCCACCGTCAGCGGCCTCGCATGGCGAACGCTGGCCCAGAACGCCTCGACGGTATGTCCCGACAGGTTGCGACCGCTGAGGTCGGTCAGGGTCATCGAGATCATCAGCGGCAGCTCGCGGCCAAGCTCCTGCTCCGCCTCGAGGGTAGCAACGATCCCGGCCTTGGCGTTCAGCGTGTCGAAGATCGTCTCGATCAGGATGAAGTCCGATCCACCCTCGACCAGCGCGTCGACCTGCTCGCGATAGACGGCTTTGAGGGTGTCGAAGTCGATCGCTCGATACGCGGGGTCGTTGACGTCCGGCGACAGCGACAGCGTCTTGTTGGTCGGGCCGATCGAGCCGGCGACGAACCGCGGACGTCCATCCTCGGCCCTGCGACGGTCGGCAACCTCGCGGGCGATGCTTGCAGCCGCAACATTCATGTCGCGGACTAGGTGCTCGGCGCCGTAATCGGCCTGGCTGACGCGGTTGGCGTTGAACGTATTGGTGCTGAGGATGTCGGCGCCGGCCGCGGCGTACGAATCGGTGATCTCGGACACCAGTTCCCGTCGTGTCAGGCACAGGATGTCGTTGTTTCCGCGCTGGTCGCGAGCAAGATCGAGCTGGCCGCGATAGTCGGCTTCCTGAAGACGGCGGGTCTGGAACTCCGTGCCGAGCGCACCATCGGCGATGAGGATTCGCTTTTCCGCTTCGGCGCGGAAGACGTGGGAGGCTGTCGTCATGATCGTCCCTGGGCCCGGACGCCCAGCAGGTGGCAGATCGCGTAAGCGAGCTCAGCCCGGTTGAGCGTGTAGAAGTGAAAGTTGCGGACGCCGCCGGCATAGAGCTGCCCGCAAAGCTCGGCGGCGACGGTGGCGGCGATGAGCTGGCGCGCGGCCGGAAGGTCGTCGAGGCCTTCGAACAGGTTGTTCAGCCACTCCGGAATAGCCGCCCCACACGCCTCCGCGAAGCGGCGGGTCTGGGCGACGTTGGAGACCGGAAGAATTCCCGGCACGATCTCGACGCCAATTCCGGCCGCGGCAGCTTCGTCGCGGAAGCGTAGGAAGCAATCCGGAGAAAAGAAGAATTGGGTGATCGCACGGTCCGCGCCCGCGTCGACCTTGCGCTTGAGATTGTCGAGGTCGGCGACCTTGTCGGATGAGTCCGGATGGCATTCCGGATAGGCCGCGACCGAGATGTCGAACGGCGCGACCCGCTTCAGGCCCTCGACCAGCTCGGCGGCGTTGGCGTAGCCGTCCGGGTGCGGCGAGAACGCTGTCCCGGCCTCGGGCGGGTCACCGCGCAAGGCGACGATGTGACGGACGCCGAGGTCCCAATAGCTGCGCGCGACATCGTCGACCTCGCCTCGGCTCGCGCCGACGCAGGTCAAATGAGCGGCGGGCGTGAGCGACGTTTCGTCGACGATTCGCTGGACAGTGTGATGCGTACGCTCGCGGGTCGATCCGCCGGCGCCGTAGGTCACCGAGACGAAGCGTGGATGAAGCGGTGCGAGAGTCTGGATCGACTCCCAGAGCGTCTCGGCCATCCGCTCGTTCTTGGGCGGGAAGAACTCGAAGCTGACCGCGATATCGCCATGGGCTTCGGCGAAGAGGGGACGATGGCTGGCGAGCTTGTCGAGCGCGTTCATGCCGCCCTCCGCTGCGGAAGCTCGCTCTTGGCTCCTCGCCATAGGGTGACCGTCAGCTCGCCGCCTTTCAGATGCTCGACCCTATCGATGGCGAGGCCGGCTGCGGCGAACCAGCCGGCCATGGCTTCGTCCTCGAAGCCGAGCCGGATATGCGCGTCGCTCGAGCGCAGTTCTTCCCGCTCGTGAGCGGCGAAGTCGACGACGAGCAGGACCCCGCCCGGCGCAAGGACCCGCGCCGCCTCGGAAATCGCGGCGGCTGGCGAGTGCGCATAATGAAGGACCTGGTGGACGATGATGCTGTCGGCGCTGCCGTCGGCCAGCGGAAGCGCGTACATGTCGCCCTGGCGCAGGCTCGATGCGATGCCCGCGGCCTCCAGCTTCACTCGGGCAAGCCGGAGCATCTCGGAAGACCGGTCGATGCCGGTTGCGTGCGTGGAGCGTCGGGCGAACAGCTCGATCATCCGGCCGGTCCCGGTGCCGATGTCGACGAGACGGCCGAGGTTGCGGCGGCCGAGCGCTCGCTCGATTGCCCGCTCGACATCGCTCTCGGCGACATGAAGCGAGCGAATTTGGTCCCAGACCTCGGCATGAGCGGCGAAATAGCGGTTTGCGGCCTCGGCCCGCTCGGCGCGGATCGCCTGGGTGCGGGCGGCGTCTGCCTCGAACATCCTGACAGTCGCATCGTCAGCCCAGGCATCGACGAGCGCGAACAGCGGCTCGGTCCGTTCCGGCGCCGCGAGGGCAACGAACACCCAGCTGCCTTCCTTGCGACGCCCGAGAGCCCCAGCGTCGCCGAGGATCTTGAGGTGCCGAGACACGCGCGGCTGGCTCTGACCCAGGACCTGGGCAAGCTCCCCGACCGACAGTTCCATGATGCGCAGAAGCGCGAGGATGCGCAGCCGCGTCGGGTCGGCAAGGGCCTGGAAACGGTCGGAAAGCGGAGGAGCGTCGGTCACTTCGAATAAGGATATAAAGATATCTTTATATCGTCAATTGTGCGTGCAGGGAAACCCTTGCTCCAGAATAGGGATTGACCCACCCCTTCCCGTCTGCAATCCGCACAATTGGCCTGCCGAACGCGGGGGGCCGAGGCTGGCGCCTGTTCATTGAGCCGGCGCCAATGAAGGGAATGGAACGATCATGAAGAAGATTGCTGTGACCGTTGCGGTCCTCGCGCTCGGCCTGGCCGCGTGCAACAAGAATGACGCCGACAACAACGCCGCCGTCGACACGAACGTCGAGAACGCCGCGGCCGTCGACACCAACGCCGCCGTCGCCAACGACGCCACCGCGAACGCCGACGAGGCGCTCAACGCGGCGAGCAACGACGTCAATGCCGCGAGCGAGAACATCGCGAACGCGCAGGACGCCGTCAACGCGACCAACAACGCCCAGTAAGCTTCCGGCTTACCAAGGGTTGAAGGAAGGGCCGTCCCTCGGGGCGGCCCTTTTTTGTGCGCCGCAGCGGTGGTACTGCGGGACGGTGAAGCTCCGTCTGCTCCTCCTCGCCGTGGCACTCGCCGGGTGCCGCGACCGGCAGCAACAACCCACGCCGCCGACCGCGGAGGAGTCCAGCCAGCTCAACGAGATGGACGATGCCCTGAATGGGTTGGCCGCGAATAAAGAAGAAGAGCCGGCGGATCGCTCCACCGGCCCTTCCAACACTTCAGACTGAGCGGACGGACTTAGAAGTCCATCCCGCCCATTCCGCCGCCGCCGGCCATCGCCGGAGCCGGCTTGTCTTCCGGAAGCTCGGCGATCGTCGCTTCGGTGGTGATCAGCAGGCCGGCAACCGAGGCCGCGTCCTGGAGCGCCGTGCGAACGACCTTGGTGGGGTCGATCACGCCGGCCTGGACGAGGTTCTCGTAATTGTCGGTCTGGGCGTTGAAGCCGAGCGTCGCGTCGCCGCCGTCGAGCAGCTTGCCCGAGACGACCGCACCGTCGTGGCCCGCGTTCTCGGCGATCTGCCGCAGCGGCGAATAGAGCGCCTTGCGGATGATATCGATGCCGCGGGTCTGGTCGTCGTTCTCGCCCTTGAGGCCGTCGAGGGCCTTGGTGGCGTAGAGCAGCGCCGTGCCGCCGCCCGGGACGATGCCTTCCTCGACCGCCGCGCGAGTCGCGTGGAGAGCGTCATCGACGCGGTCCTTGCGCTCCTTCACCTCGACCTCGGTGGCGCCGCCGACCTTGATCACCGCAACGCCGCCGGCGAGCTTCGCCAGCCGCTCCTGCAGCTTCTCACGGTCGTAGTCGGACGTCGTGTTCTCGATCTGCTGGCGGATGGCGCCGACCCGACCCTCGATGTTCTCGCGGGTGCCGTTGCCGTCGACGATCGTGGTGTTGTCCTTGTCGATCGTGACCCGCTTGGCCTGGCCGAGCATGTTGACCGTGACGCTCTCGAGCTTGATGCCGAGATCCTCGCTGATCATCTCGCCGCCGGTGAGGATCGCAATGTCCTCGAGCATCGCCTTGCGGCGATCGCCGAAGCCCGGAGCCTTGACGGCAGCGACCTTGAGGCCGCCGCGCAGCTTGTTGACGACGAGCGTCGCCAAGGCCTCGCCCTCGATGTCCTCGGCGATGATCAGGAGCGGACGGCCCGACTGGACGACCGCTTCCAGGATCGGGAGCATCGCCTGCAGGTTCGACAGCTTCTTCTCGTGGATGAGGATGTAGGGGTCGGTAAGCTCGACCTGCATCTTCTCCGGATTGGTGATGAAGTAAGGCGAGAGGTAACCGCGGTCGAACTGCATGCCTTCGACGACGTCGAGCTCGAACTCGAGTCCCTTGGCTTCCTCGACGGTGATGACGCCTTCCTTGCCGACCTTCTCCATCGCTTCCGCGATCTTCTCGCCGACTTCGCGGTCGCCGTTTGCCGAGATGATGCCGACCTGGGCGATCTCCTGGTTGCCCTGGACGTCCTTCGAGCGGCCCTTGAGATCAGCGACGACCTTCTGGACGGCGACGTCGATGCCGCGCTTGAGGTCCATCGGATTCATGCCGGCCGCGACCGACTTCATACCTTCGCGAACGATCGCCTGGGCGAGGACGGTCGCAGTGGTGGTGCCGTCGCCGGCGAGATCGTTGGTCTTCGAGGCCACTTCGCGCACCATCTGGGCGCCCATGTTCTCGAACTTGTCCTTGAGCTCGATCTCCTTGGCGACGGTGACGCCGTCCTTGGTGATGCGCGGAGCGCCGTAGCTCTTGTCGATCACGACGTTGCGGCCCTTGGGGCCCAAAGTCACCTTCACCGCATCGGCGAGGATGTCGACGCCGCGAAGGATGCGCTCACGCGCGTCGCGGCTGAATTTCACGTCCTTGGCTGCCATCTGGCTACCCTTTCTAAATGTCGAAAAGTCTCAAAAGTCGCACTAATCACGTGCGCGCGAGGTCAGCCGACGATCCCGAGGATGTCGCTTTCCTTCATGATGATGAGGTCTTCACCGTCGATCTTGACCTCGGTGCCCGACCATTTGCCGAACAGGATCTTGTCGCCGGCCTTGACCTCGAGCGGGTGAACGTCGCCCTGCTCGTTGCGGGCGCCGGTGCCGACGGAGACGACTTCGCCTTCCTGCGGCTTTTCCTTCGCCGTATCCGGGATGATGATCCCGCCGGCGGTCTTTTCATCGGCCTCGACGCGGCGGACGAGGACACGATCATGAAGCGGCCTGAAACCCATAGGGAGAACCCCTCTTCCTTCAGTTGGTTGTACCTGCGACTGGCACTCTGACGATGAGAGTGCCAGCGATGGGCGGCATATGGTTGCCGCTATCCAACACGTCAACGGGTTCGTCGCAGCGATTTTTTCAGCGCTCTGCGATCAGTCCCAGCTGTTCGCGCATCAGCCACCGGGCGAGCATCAGCGCGGCGACGGCAGCGAGGCCGCTGGCGAGCCCCGTCCAGATGCCGACTCCCCGCCAGTCGCGCCCGAACGCGAGCCAGGCGCCCACCCCCAGGCCGACGACCCAATAGCCGACGAGCGCGAAGATGAGCGGCCAGCGCGTGTCATGGAGACCGCGCAGCATCCCTGCGCCGATCACCTGCGCGCCGTCGACGAGCTGGAAGGCCGCCGCGATCTTCAGGAAGCTAACCGCAAGGGCGATCGTCAGCGCGTTCGCCGGCACGTCGGCCAGGAACAGGGTCACGAGGCGATGCGGCGCAGTCCACATGACGAGTGCCATCAGTCCCATGAAGAGCACGCCGAGAACCCAGGCCGTCCACCCAGCCCGGCTGACTCCTTCGCGGTCGCCGCGTCCCAGGGCGAGGCCGACGCGCACCGTCGCCGCCTGGCCCAGTCCGAGCGGAACCATGAAGGTCAGCGCCGCAAGCTGAAGCGCAACGGCGTGGGCGGCGACCGCTGGAGACCCCATCCAGCCCATGAAGAGCGCAGCCAGAGCGAACACGCCGATCTCCAGCCCCATGGTCAGCCCGATCGGCCACCCGAGCGTCAGCAGCGCGGCCATCCGCTGCCGGTCGAACCGCCACCAGTGGCCGAAGAGATGGAATCGCCGGAACTGCTGATCCGAGATCACGACGGCAATCAACGCGCCGCAGATGACGATCCAAGTGATCGAACTGCCAAGGCCGCTTCCCACCAGGCCGAGCGCGGGCAGCCCGAAATGGCCGAACATCAGCGACCAGCTGACCAGCGCGTTGAGGCCGATCCCCGCGAGGCTGAGCCAAAGCACGATCCTCGGCCGTTCGAGCGCGGCGACGAAATTCCGGAGAAGCTGGAACATCAGCCAGGGCGCGACCAGCCACATGTAGGCCCTGAGGAAGGTCTGGCCCTGCCGCGCGAGCTGCTCCGACTCTCCGAACATGCGCATGACGTCGCCGACGTGCCACATCAGCAGCCAGTAGGGCGGCACGACGATCACGATGAGCCAGAGACCGGCGCGGAAGGTGCGCCGAACGTCGCGAACGGCGTTCGACCGCCGGCCGAGTGCGGTCGCCATCATGGGCGAGGTCGCGGTGATGAGGCCGAGCAGGACAATGCTGACCGTCCAGTTGAGGTTGAGCGCGAGCGTCGCCGCCGCGAGCTGAGACGCGCCCAGCCGGCCCATCAGCAGCACATCCGTGAGCTGGATGACCTGCAGCGTTACGTTGGCGAGGATCAGCGGCCACGCGAGGCGCAGGGTCGCGCGAAGTTCCCGCCTCGACACCAGTCCCTCGCGCCCGATCGCCATGTCCGCCGCAGAATCCACGGTTGCGGCGCCTAGACGCTGGACCGCTCGCCGAAAAGCCGGTCGAAAAGGTTTGGCTCCGCGGGTGCACCTCCGCTAGCCAGTGCGCCGCAACTGGAAAGCCGCAAAGCCCATGAAGTTCGTCCGCGCCATCTGGAAGCTCCTGGTCGGGATCAAGGACATGCTGGTCCTGATCTTCATGCTGCTGTTCTTCGGGGGGCTGTATGCAGCGCTGTCCGCACGGCCGGCGCCGGTGCACGACGGCGTGCTCGCGCTCAATCTCGACGGGCCGATCGTCGAGCAGCCGGCGAAGGCGAGCTTTTCCGAGCTGGCGGGCGGCAACCGGGTGCGGGAACATCGCCTTCGCGATCTGGTGGGAGCGCTCGACGCGGCCCGGACGGACGGAAGGGTCAAGGCGGTGGCGCTGGACCTCGACGGGTTCACCGGCGGCGGCCACAGCGCGATGGCCGACCTCACCGATGCAATCATGCGGGTGCGCGCGGCCGGCAAGCCGGTGGTCGCTTATGGAGTCGGGTTCACCGACGACAGCTACGAGCTCGCCTCCGCCGCGTCGGAGATCTGGCTTCATCCACTGGGCGCAGTAGCGATCGCCGGCCCCGGCGGGACCAATCTTTACTACAAGGGGCTGCTCGACAAGCTCGGCGTGACGGCCAACGTCTATCGCGTCGGCACCTACAAGTCGGCGGTCGAGCCGTACATCCGCAACGACATGTCGCCCGCCGCCAGGGAGAACTACCAGGCGCTTGGCGAAGCCATGCTCGAAAGCTGGCTGCAAGAAGTTCATCGCGCTCGACCCAAGGCGAATGTCGCGTCGTTCCTGAAGGACATGCCAGGCGCCGTCGACGCGGCCGGCGGCGACATGGCCAAAGCGGCGCTCGATGCCGGGCTGGTCGACCATATCGGCGACCGCGCCGACTTCGAGGACCGGTTGAAGGCGCTTGGCGGCGCCGACAAGGACGCGACCGGAGGTTACCGCACGATCAAGCTCGCCTCCTACGTTTCCGACAAGGTGCCAGTCCATCCGCACGGACCAATCGGCGTGGTCACGATCGCGGGCGAGATCGTCGACGGGACCGCCTCGGCCGGGACCGCGGGCGGCGACACGATCGCGCGCGAGATCGACGACGGCGTCGCCAACGGGATCAAGGCGCTCATCGTCCGGGTCGACAGCCCGGGCGGATCGGTGCTTGCGTCGGAGCGCATCCGCGAGGCGATCGTGCGCGCCAAGGCCCATCACATCCCGGTGGTCGTTTCGATGGGCAGCGTGGCCGCGTCGGGCGGCTATTGGGTGTCGACGCCTGGCGACTTCATCTTCGCCGAGCCCTCGACCATCACCGGATCGATCGGCGTGTTCGGGGTCCTGCCGAGCTTCCAGGGCACGCTGCAGAAGCTCGGCATCGGCGCGGATGGCATCAAGACGACGCCGCTATCGGGCGAGCCCGACCTGTTGCGCGGCCCGTCGGCGGACGCCGGGCGCCTGATCCAGACCGGCGTCGAGGCGACCTACCGGCGCTTCCTCGGAATCGTCGCCGCGGCGCGGCACAAGACGCCTGCGGACGTGGACAAGATCGCTCAGGGCCGTGTCTGGGACGGCGGCAGCGCGCGGCAGCTGGGACTCATCGACGGCTTCGGCGGGATGCCGGAGGCGACTGCCAAGGCCGCCGAGCTTGCCCACCTCGGCAGCGGCGACCGCGACCTCCGGTACCTCGAGCCGCCAGTCAGCGTGAAGGAGCAGCTGCTGGCGGCACTCGCGTCGGGCAGCGACAGCGACAGCTCGAGTCCGGACGACGCCTTTTCGATGCTCGCGGGAGAACCCCGGCGGCAGCTCATCCAGGCGATCGCGGACATCCGGATGATCCTCGCCGGACCGAGCATCCAGGCGCGCTGCCTGGAATGCGGTCCGGTCGCGCCGCCGCAAGTGACCGGGGAGGACCGCAGCCTGCTCCAGCTGATCGAGGCATGGCTGTCCTAATCCGCCTCGCGGCGCAAAGCGATGCGGAGGCGATCGCCGCGATCTACCGGCCTTACGTCGAGACCAGCCAGGTCAGCTTCGAAGAGTCGGCGCCGGACGCGGCGGAGATGGCCGGGCGCATGCACGATCCACTGTATCCCTGGCTCGTCGTCGAGGAGGACGGACGCATCATCGGCTATGCGTCGACATCGCCGTTGCGCGGGCGCTCGGCGTATCGCTGGAGCGTCGAGACGGGGCTTTACCTTAAGCCGGGCGCGCAGGGACGAGGGATCGGGCGGCAGCTTCTGAGCGCGCATCTGGAACTGCTGGAAAGGCAGGGCTTCGTCACCGCCATCGCCGGCATTTCGCTGCCCAACGCCGCGAGTGTCGCGCTTCACGAGAAGCTCGGCTTCGTGCTGAGCGGCATCGAGCGCGGAGTCGGGTTCAAACTCGGCGAATGGGTCGACGTCGGCCGCTGGCAGAGGGACCTTGCGCCACGGACGGATGCTCCGGGCGAGCCGCTGCACTTCGAGTCAGTCGGCTCGCCGGAATAGGCGCGGCGGTTCGGATCCTTCCCGGACCTGGTATCCGCCCGGCACTATTGTCCACTCCGCGCGCATCGGTTCCTCCGCACCGGATGCAGTGGCATGGATCGTGCCGGTGAAGGTCCAGGTCTTGCCGCCGACGACCGCTTCGCCGGTCCCCAGGCCGCCGAGCGAGTTCCAGTAGGTGAAAATGACATGCGAGCCCTTGGCGCTGTACAGCGACTCCCCCGCATAGACCTCGCGGCCCGCGACCGTAACCGTATGGCGATCGCGGACGTGCTGCCCCCCATAGACGCTTTCGAAGCAATGGCGGTCGGTGCCCGAATTGCCAGGCGCGGGTCCGGACCAGCAATGGCCGACCAAAGCCGACCAGGGCTGTAGCGGCGGCTCGGCGAGTGCGACGCCGGCGGCGAGAGCAACCAGGGCGATCATCGAACCGCTCCAAGCGTCCGGGAGGAGCAGATTCCACCGAGCAGGAGCAACGCGGCGCGGCACGATAGGAGGGCGGTGGGCTTGACCTGTGGCACTTGTTTCACTCCCCTTCTGGTGTGGATCAGGCCGCGCGCTCCGTCATCGTGAGCGCGTCGAAATGCGCCTTGAGCTGAGCGATCGAGCGATCGAAATGAGCGATGTCGCGAAAGGTCCGAGCCTGCATCACGGCGCCTTCCATGACATTCAGCGCAAGTTCGGCGAGAGCACTGAAATCGGTGCCAGTCGGAAAGCGGTCCCCCGCCGCGCGCAGCTGGGCCTCTACGGCGCCGGCCCACGCGCGGAAATTGCCGGCAAGGAGCGCGCGCACGGGTGGGTCCGGCTCGTGCATTTCGAGCGCCAGGCTGCCGATCGGGCAACCATAGGTGCAGTCACTCTCGACGAGCGCACGGCGGTAGCTGGCGAGCAGTGAGAAGACTCGCTCGACGGGATCGTCAACCGTTGACCACGCCGGCTCGAGCAGCATCGCGCCAATCCCGTCGCGATAGGTTTCGAGCACCGCGATCAGGACATCCTGTTTCCCGGGAAAGAAGTAATAAAGGCTGCCGCTGTTGACCTGACTTCGGCTGAGAATATCGGCGACCGAGGTCGAGCCGTAACCCTTGTGCCAGAACAGCTCCATCGCTGCCTGAATGATCCGGGTGCGCGTATCCTTGCTCACGCACGTTGCTTAGTTGAATGATCAATCAAGAGTCAAGAAGCTGCTTGTTTCAGACCGGCGGCGATCTCCGCAGCGTCGCGCTGGCGAGACCCCCAAGCGGCAGCAATTGACCCCGTCGTCAGATGTGGATCGGCTTCCCGGTCACCGCCATCGCCGCTTCCTTGATCGCCTCGCTGTGCGTCGGGTGGGCGTGGCAGGTGTAGGCGATGTCCTCGCTGGTCGCGCCGAACTCCATCGCCAGGGCTGCTTCGGCGATCATCGTCCCGGCGACGCTGGCGATGATCCAGACGCCGAGCACGCGGTCGCTCTTGGCGTCGGCGATGACCTTCACAAAGCCGTCGGGCTCGCGGTTGGTCTTGGCGCGGCTGTTGGCGAGCATCGGGAACTTGCCGACCTTGATCTCGCCATGCTCGCGGGCCTGTTCCTCGGTCAGGCCGACGCCGGCGATCTCGGGCGTGGTGTAGACGACGCTGGGAATGACATCGTGGTTCACGATGCCCGTCTGGCCGGCGATATTCTCGGCGACCGCGATGCCCTCGTCCTCGGCTTTGTGGGCGAGCATCGGGCCGGGAATGACGTCCCCGATCGCCCAGATGCCGGATACCGAAGTGCGGAAGTCGTGGTCGGTCTCGACCTGGCCGCGCTGGTTGGGGGTGATGCCGGCCTTGTCGAGGGCGAGGCCTTCGGTGTTGGGCTTGCGGCCGATGGAGACGAGGACGACGTCGGCTTCGATGGTCTCCGCAGCTCCGCCGGCGGCGGGCTCCACGGTCAGGCTAACGGTGTCGCCGTTGCGTTCGGCCCTGGTGACCTTGGTGGAGAGCCGGAACTCGAAGCCCTGCTTCTTGAAGATCTTGTTGGCTTCCTTGCGGACGTCGCCGTCGAAGCCGGGCAGGATCTGGTCGAGAAACTCGACGACGGTGACTTGCGCGCCGAGGCGCCGCCACACCGAGCCGAGCTCGAGCCCGATCACGCCGCCACCGATGACGACCATCCGCTTCGGCACCTGGCCAAGCTCCAGCGCGCCGGTGGAATCGACGATCCGCTCCTGGTCGATGGTAATGCCGGGGAGTGGCGTTACCGACGAACCGGTGGCAATGACGATGTTCTTTGCGCGCACGGTCCGGTCGCCGACCTTGACCGTGTCGGCGGTCTCGAAGCTGGCGCGGCCCTTCAGCCACTCGACCTTGTTCTTCTTGAACAGGAATTCGATGCCCTGTGTCAGGCCCTTGACCGCCTCCTTGCGGGCGCCGTGCATGACACCCAAGTCGAGCTCGATCCCCTGCGGCTTGATACCCCATTTGGCGAGCGTGCCGTCATGCGCTTCCTCGAACAGCTCGGAGGCGTGGAGGAGTGCCTTGGACGGAATGCAGCCGACATTGAGGCAGGTGCCCCCAAGCGTATCGCGGCTCTCCGCACATGCCGTCTTGAGCCCAAGCTGCGCGGCGCGGATCGCGGCAACGTAGCCGCCGGGGCCGGCGCCGATCACGAGAACGTCGAAGTCGTAGTCAGCCATGCATTCCTCGATAGCGCTGGGGGTCGCGGGCCATGTAGTCAGCGTGATGCCCGCTGACCACCCCGGCTACTTCTGGCGCGGCTGTTCCAGGCCCTCGCCGGCGTCGATCAGCTTGCCGGACCGCTGTTCCTGGACGGCGCGGAGCAGCGTGCGAGCAGCGTTCCTGACCTCCTCCTGCACGCACTGGTCAGCATCGAGCTCTTCGTGGCTGGTGGCGTAGGGCTTCCAGTAGCCGATATAGCGATCGAGCTCGGCGCTCGGGCCAGCCGGCTTCAAATGCATGAAGCGCAGCCAGTCGGCGAGCGCGCGGCGGACGTTCTCCGCACCCTCGACGTCGCCATGGACGACGACGGAGAATGCGCGGCCCTCGAGGTGGCGCGGATAGGGCCAGCCGTCGAGCTCGAGCCGCTTGGCCTCCTTCGCTTCCTTGCCATGAGTGCTCGACGGGTCGGGATTGCCGCCGTCCGCGCAAACCAGCCTGTCCATCATCAGCTTCAAGGGCGAGGTCGGGGAGTACCAGTTGACCGGGGTGATCAGCATAATGCCGTGCGCTCGCACCCACAAAGGATAGATGTCGTTCATCCAGTCCTGGGTCTGGCCGAGCGAGTAGTTCGGATAGCAGCTGCACGGCCAGTGGCAGAGGGCGGCGGCGGTCGAGAAGCAGGCTTTGCAGGGGTGGATCTTGCGGCCGTACTCGCTGGCGAGGCGAGCCAGGTCGAGCGTTCGGACGAGCGTGCCGTCAACGCCGCAGATTTCTTCCGCGAGCTTCAGCAGGCGCCAGCTCTTGGACATTTCGCCGGGGCAGGTGTGCTCGCTCCGGCTCGAGCAGTTGACGATCAGGATACACGGGGGCTGGTTGGGGTCGTCATGCTCGCGCTGCGCCTGCTCGACGGCGTCCTTGGCGGCGAGCCAGTCGACGGCGATATCGTAATCGGGGTCGGCATAGCCCGGCCCGGCCTTGCGCGTGATCGGCGACTTGCGGTGGTTGGAGTAACCGTCCCACGCCGCGCCGGCGATCCGGTCAAGCTCACCGCGGAGCGGGTCGAAGGCCGGATCCTGATATTGCGACAGGAAGCGCCTGCGGAACTCGGCCTCATCGAGCTGAGGCGACGGCATGCCCTTCCGGGGCTCGGGTGCGACGGTCATGTGGCCTCAACGCGACGCCCGCCGAAGTTCTCCCGGAACGCCCTAAAGGTCGATCAGGAGCCGCGTCGGGTCCTCGATCGCTTCCTTGACGCGCACGAGATAGGTGACCGCCTCGCGGCCGTCGACGATGCGGTGGTCGTAGCTGAGCGCCAAATACATCATCGGCCGAGCGACGATCTGGCCGTCGCGGACCACCGGGCGCTCCTCGATCCGGTGCATGCCGAGCACGCCCGATTGGCCGGCGTTAAGGATCGGCGTCGAGAGGAGCGAGCCGAACACGCCGCCGTTCGAGATGGTAAAGGTGCCGCCGGCCATGTCGTCCATGGTCAGCGTGCCGTCCTTGGCGCGCTTGCCGAAGTCGGCGATGGTCTTCTCGATGTCCGCGAAGCTCATCGACTGGGCGTTCCGGATGACGGGGACGACGAGGCCCTTGGGCGCCGACACCGCGACCGACACGTCGAGATAGTCGCGATAGACCGCCTCGTCGCCGTCGATGATGGCGTTGACGCTCGGCACGTCGCGGGCGGCGAGCGCGCAGGCCTTCACGAAGAAGCCCATGAAGCCGAGGCGGATGCCGTGCTTCTTCTCGAACAGGTCCTTGTAGCGCGCGCGGGCGTCGATCACTGCCGTCATGTCGACGTCGTTGAAGGTCGTCAGGATCGCGGCGGTGTTCTGCGATTCCTTGAGGCGGGTCGCAATCGTCTGGCGCAGGCGCGAGAGGCGGACGCGCTCTTCCCTTCTTTCGTCATTCCCGCGAAGGCGGGAACCCAGTTTTTGTTCGTTTGGCTGGGCCCCCGCCTTCGCGGGGGTGACGAGATTTTGGGGTGCAGGTTGGGCGGGTGCCGGGGTGGCCTTCTGCGCTTCGGCGGCGGCGACGACATCGTCCTTGGTCAGGCGCCCGTCCTTTCCGGTGCCGCGGATCTTGGTCGGATCGACGTGATGTTCGAGCACCGCGCGGCGCACGGCCGGCGACATGGTCGCGATGCCGGCGTCGAGCGGCGGGCCGTCGGGATTGGCGACCTCGCGCTCGCTGTCCTCGCGCAAGGCCGGGTTCTCGCCTGCGCCCGCAGGGTTGGTGGTCGAAGCGGCCGCCGCCTGGGCCGGTGTCGAGGTCGGCACCGCCGCTCCCGCGCTGGCGTTCTGGTCGATCCGGGCAATGACCGCGCCGACCGCGACCGTGTCGCCCTCCTGCACGACCTGCTCGGTGAGGACACCGGCGACGGGCGCCGGAACCTCGACGCTGACCTTGTCGGTCTCCAGGCTGGCGATCGGCTCGTCGGCCGCAACGGCTTCGCCCGGCTTCTTCAGCCACTGCGCGAGCGTGCCTTCGGTGATCGATTCTCCCAGCGTCGGGACCTGAACGTCAGTCGCCATGATGATCCTTCACTGTGCCGCGACGGCGGATGGGTCGACGCGGCTGCTATGGCCGAGAGCCGCCGCAATCAAGGCCGCCTGCTCCGCGGCGTGGCGCTTCGCAAGGCCGGTGGCGGGCGATGCCCCGGCGTCACGGCCAGCATATTGCGGGCGGAGATTGGCAAGCCCGGCCTCGGCGAGCGCGGCTTCGAGCAACGGCTGGACGAAGGTCCACGCGCCGTTGTTCTTCGGCTCCTCCTGGGCCCAGATGACCTGCTCCAACTTCGGCATGGCACGCAGGCGCTTGACCAGAGGCTCGGACGGGAACGGGTAGAGTTGCTCGATACGGAGCACCTCGACGCCCTGGTCGCCGGCCTGGTCGCGGGCCTCCATCAGCTCGTAGCTGACCTTGCCCGAGCAGAGGACGAGCCGCCGCGTCGAGCCTTCGGCGGGCCGATTGAGGTCCGACAGGATTCGCCGGAAGTGGCTGTCGCCGGTGAAGTCCGCAGCGCTCGACACTGCCAGCTTGTGCCGGAGCAGCGACTTGGGAGTCATCAGGATCAGCGGCTTGCGGAAGTCGCGGCGCATCTGGCGGCGGAGGATGTGGAAGTAATTGGCCGGGGTGGTGCAGTTGGCGACCTGCAGATTGTCGTCGGCGCACAGCTGCAGGTAGCGTTCCAGGCGCGCCGAGCTGTGCTCCGGCCCCTGCCCTTCGAAGCCGTGCGGGAGAAGCATGACGAGGCCGCTGGCGCGCAGCCACTTGGCCTCGCCCGAGGCGATGAACTGGTCGACGATGGTCTGCGCGCCGTTGGCGAAATCGCCGAACTGCGCCTCCCACAGCACAAGCGTGCGCGGGTCGGAGATCGAATAGCCATATTCGAAACCGAGCACTCCGAATTCCGACAGCGGGCTGTCGCGGACCTCGAAGCGGCCGGGATCGACGTGGCAAAGCGGGATATATTTCTCGCCGGTCTGCTGATCGACCCAGACAGCGTGGCGCTGGCTGAACGTGCCGCGGCCGCTGTCCTGGCCGGAGAGACGGATGCAGCTGCCGTCGGTGAGCAGACTTCCGAAGGCCAGCGCTTCGCCGGTCGCCCAGTCGAAGCCCGAGCCGCTCGCGAACATCTCGCGCTTTGAGTCGAGAATGCGCTGCAGCGTCCGATGGGCGGCGAAACCCTCGGGCAGCGTCGTCAGGACCTCGCCCAGCTTGCGGAGCTCGCCTTCCTCGACCGCAGTCGCGGTGTTGCGGCGGCCGAGCACCGGCTCGTCCGGGCGGCCAAGCCCAGCCCAGCGGCCCTCGAACCAGTCCGCCTTGTTGGGGAGGTAGGACACCGCCGCCTCGAATTCCGTCTCAAGATGGCCGACATAATCGCGCGTGTGGCCGTCGATCCACGCCTGGTCGACGACGCCCTCTTCGAGCAGTCGCTTGGCGTAGATCGCGCTGATCGGCGGATGCTGCTTGATCGCGGCGTACATCAGGGGCTGGGTGAAGCTCGGCTCGTCGCCCTCGTTGTGGCCGAAGCGCCGGTAGCACCACATGTCGATGACGATGTCGCGGCCGAACTTCTGCCGGAACTCGATCGCCAGCTTGCAGCAGAAGGTTACCGCTTCGGGATCGTCGCCGTTCACGTGCAGGATCGGCGCCTGGATGCCCTTGGCGACGTCGGACGGGTAAGGCGACGAGCGCGCGAACTGCGGGCTGGTGGTAAAGCCGACCTGGTTGTTGATGATGAAGTGGATCGTGCCGCCGGTGCCGTAGCCGGGAAGGCCGGAAAAGCTCAGGCACTCCCAGACCACTCCCTGGCCGGCGAAAGCAGCGTCCCCGTGGAGCAGGATCGGAAGGACGCTGCGGCCCTGCCTATCGCCGTTGAAGGTCTGCACCGCTCGCGCCTTGCCGAGGACGACCGGGTCGACCGCTTCGAGGTGCGAGGGATTCGGCAGCAACGAAAGATGGACCTTGTTGCCGTCGAACTCGCGGTCCGACGAGGTGCCGAGGTGATATTTGACATCGCCCGAGCCGCCGACGTCGGCGGGGTTGGTCGCTCCGCCGGCAAATTCGTGGAAGATTGCCTGCGCCGGCTTGCCCATGACGTTGGACAGGATGTTGAGCCGGCCGCGGTGGGCCATGCCGACATCGATCTCCTCGACCCCGAACTGACCGCCGTACTTGATCACCGCTTCCAGCGCCGGGACCGCGCTTTCGCCGCCGTCGAGGCCGAATCGCTTGGTGCCGACATATTTGCGGGCGAGGAACTTCTCCCACTGCTCGGCATCGATGACCTTGGCGAGGATCGCCTACTTGCCTTCGGGCGTGAAGTGGATCTCGGCGTCCTTGCCCTCCATCCGCTCCTGCAGGAAGCGGCGCTCCTCCACCTCGTTGATGTGCATGTACTCAAGGCCGACGTGGCCGCAGTAGTTGCGCTGCAGGACCTTGACGATCTCTCGAACGGTCGCCTGCTCGAAGCCGAGCGCGCCGCAGAGCCAGATCGGCCGGTCAAGGTCGTTATCGCTGAAGCCGTGGAACTCGGCGGTGAGGTCGGCGGGAACTTCGCGTCGCGTCAGCCGAAGCGGGTCGAGGTCGGCGGCGAGATGGCCCCGCACCCGATAGGT
>NZ_JAFAVR010000214.1 GCF_019242355.1 Sphingomonas sp.
TGCGCTCGTATTCGCGGATCTCCGGGCTGACCTCGGAGGAGATGGAGACAGGCAGGTCCGGCATGGCCGCCAGAATCGCGTCCCGCAGCGCCCGCTCATGCGCGCCGTTGACGTTGGCATGCAGCAGGCAGATCGCCACCGTCTCGGCCTTGCGGACAGCATCGATGGCGGCCCCAATAGCCTCCGGCGTCAGCGCGCGCTCGACGGAGCCGTCCGCCCGCAGCCGCTCCGCCACCTCGACCCGGCGCTCACGCGGGATCAGAGCTTCCTCCCGCTTCGGCTTGAGCGCGTAGATATCGCGCCGCGCATGGCGGCCGATCTCGAGCACGTCGCGGAACCCGGCGGTGGTCAGCAGCACGCCGCGCGCCAGCTTGCGCTCCAGCACGGCGTTGGTCGCAATCGTGGTCCCGTGCAGCAGGTAGCCGATCGCGTCCAGCCCGAAGCCGAACCGCGCGGCCGCTTGGTCGATCCCGGCCATCAGGCCGACCGAGGGGTCCTCTGGCGTGGTCGGCGTCTTCAGGCTGTGCCGCGCGCCGGTGCGCGCATCCAGGATCTGCAGGTCGGTGAACGTGCCGCCGATGTCGATCCCGATGCGGATAGGCCGAGTTCCGCTCACCGCTGCCTCCCTGCGCCCATGCATGCCGGCGAAGCGCCGGATCGTGGCATAGCACGAGGCATTGTCGAAGCAGGGGCTGGAACCTAAGCATCATTCGGCAGAGCGCCGGGGTGCGGCGCCGATGAACTGCGGCGATTGCAAGCGGAGATTGATCGATGAGCTTATGGGAAAGCTTCCAAGGCAATACGGGGCGGACGATCCACAAGTGGAAGCATTATTTCCCGGCCTACGAGCGGCACTTTGCGCGCTTCGTCAACCAGCCGATCACGTTCTTGGAGATCGGCGTCGGCCAGGGCGGGTCGCTGCAGATGTGGAAGCGGTATTTCGGCCCGCATGCCCGCATCGTGGGGATCGACATCCAGCCGGGATGCAAGGCGTTCGAAGAGGATCAGATCGAGATCAGGATCGGGTCGCAAGGCGATCCGCAGTTCTTGGCGGCCTTGGTCGCCGAGTTCGGGCCCTTCGACGTGATCCTGGATGACGGAAGCCATCGCATGGACGACGTCAACGCCTCGTTCGCCTTCCTTTATCCGCGCATGGGCAAGGCGGGCGTCTATATGGTGGAGGATCTGCATACGGCATACGACGCCGGCCACGGCGGCGGGCTGCGGCGCGAGGGGTCGTTCATCGAAACCTGCAAACGGCTGATCGACGAGCTGAACGCCGATTGGATCAACCCGGCCGAGTTGCCCGGGACCGACTTCACCCGCAACACGCTATCGATGCACTTCTATGACAGCATCGCCGTCTTCGAGCGGGGCGCCGTCGGCAAGAAGTTCGCGCCGATGATCCCGCCGCCCAGCTCGTAGGGCGGCGCTTTCTGCTCCCTCTCCCGCTTGCGGGAGAGGGTAGGGGTGAGGGTGGCTTTGGGCCGGAGAATGGCAAGTTGCGGCGTGCTGCCCCACCCTCACCCAGCCCTCTCCCGCCAGCGGGAGAGGGTTCCTGATCGATTATTCCGCCGGCAGCGACGGAGTGAGGTCGAGCTTGCTCCATTTGGTGGAGATCGCGCGGATCGTGCCGTCTTCGGCGGCCTCGCGGATTGCCTTGTTGAACAGCGCCTGCAGCTCCGGCTCGCCCTTGCGCAGGCCGATGGCGACGTCCGTGGCCAGCATGGCGCCCTTCATCAGCGGGCCGGTCATCTGCAGGTCCTCGTTGCCGGGCTTGTCGCGCATCGTCGTCATGTAGACGCCGCTGTCGAAGGCGGCGTCGATGCGGCCGGCCCGAAGGTCCAGGTCGCGCTCGGGGGAGCTTTTGTAGGTGCGCACCGTCACGTCGTCGCCGAAATAGGCGCGGATCAACTGCTCCTGGCTGGTCGCGTTGACGACGCCGATCGCCTTGCCCTGCAGACGCTGGTGCAGATCGGCCATGACCGGGTCGGAAGCCGCGTGGTCGTTGAGGTTGAGCCGCTCGCCGGTCATCGGGAACGGGGCGAGCGGACCGTCCCTCAGGATCGCGAAGCTGGCGACGCCGCTCGCATAGGGGTAGGTGAAATCGACCACCTTGCGGCGCGCCTCGTTGACCCCGAGCGTCATGGCGAGGTCGAACTTGCCGGCGTTCAGGCTGGGGATGATGCTGGCCCAGTCGTTCTGCAGCAGCTCGCATTGGACATGGGCGCGGCGGCAGAGGTCGTTAATCATGTCCACGTCGAGACCGTAGAGCTTCCCGTCCGGCCCGATGGCGTTCCAGGGCGGGAACGCCCCCTCGATCCCCACCTTGACCGTGGTCCAGTCCTTGGCGGAGGCAGGCCCGGCGAGGGCCAGCAGCAGGGCGGCGGCAAGCGTGAAGAGCCGAACCATCGGAGCGCCTTTCAGTGCGCGGCCATGTCGAGCGGCGGCTCGACTTCGTCGGTGATCGGGTTCTGGAACGGGTGTGCGGCGCGGAATTTCTCGAACTCCGCCTTGGCCGCCCGCAGCAGCGCCGGGTCGGCGAGCACGTCGGTCGCCGTGGCGGCCATCGCCTTGGCGGCCAGGGCCAGGCCCTTATGCGCGGCGGGCGAGCGCCCTTGCGCCACGAGCTGCCACGAATGGCCCGGCGTGCCCACGGCGTAGCAGGCCACCCGGCACTGTACCGTCGGCACCACCCAGCTCACCGTCCCCACATCGGTCGAGCCGACGAACAGGTCGGCCACGTAGTCGAGCGGGTAGATGTCCTCGCTCAGGACCTCGCCGTCCCTCGGCACGAGACCGAAGCGGCCGTAGGAGGCGCGGATGTCGTCTTGCGAGAAGGTCTTCTGGATCTCGCCGGCGAACGCGCGGTCCGCGTCGTCGAAGCCGGGCCCTCCCAGGCGCTGGAGGTTGGCGTACATCGCCTCCTCGAGCGGGCGGTTGCCGACCAGATTGGCGTCGCCGGAGAGCTGCTTGGCCACCACCTTGGTCTCGGTCATCAGCGCCGCGCCGTCGGCGATGGCGCGGACCCGGCGGACGAGGTCCCACATCTCGCCGAGCGTCCGGGCGCGGATCAACTGCCGCACGGTCGCTTTGGCCTGCACCACGTTGGGCGCGATGCCGCCGGCGTCGATGATGGCGTAGTGCACCCGCGCCGAGGACGGCATGTGCTCGCGCATGTAGTTGACGCCGATGTTCATCAGCTCGACGGCGTCGAGCGCGCTGCGGCCGAGATGGGGTGCGGCGGCGGCGTGGGCGGCGCGGCCGTGGAAGGTGAACTCGAATTCCACGCAGGCGAGCGAGATCGGCTTGTTGACGCCGGTGAAGGCGGCGGGATGCCAGCAGATCGCCACGTCCACGTCGTCGAAGGCGCCGGCCCGGACCATGAAGCCCTTGGCCGAGCCGCCCTCTTCCGCCGGGCAGCCATAGTAGCGGACCCGGCCGGGGACGCCATGCGCCGCGAGCCACTCCTTGACCGAAGCGGCGGCGAGCAGCGAGGCCGAGCCGAGCATGTTGTGCCCGCAGCCATGGCCGTAGCCGCCTTGCTGGAGCGCCTGCTCGGTCGCGACCCCGGCCGCTTGGCTGAGGCCGGGCAGCGCGTCGTACTCGCCGAGGATGGCGACCACCGGGCCGCCTTCGCCGGCTTCGCCGATCAGCGCCGTGGGCAGCCCGGCGACGCCGGCGGTGACCCGGAAGCCTTCGCGCTCCAGCATGCTGCGATGCTCGGCGGCGGCGTAGAACTCCTGATAGTTGAGTTCCGGGTGGTCCCAGATGCGGTCGCTGAGCTCGAAGAACACCGGCGCCTTGCCGTCGGCCACGCGCCAGATGTCCTCGGTATTGGCAAGATCGGCCATCGCTTTTCCTCTTTCCCTCTTGTCGTAGGGTGGGCGTCAGCCCACCAACACCGCCCCCCTGTGTTGGTGGGCTGACGCCCACCCTACGACCGGGTGCTGGCGATCAGAAGTCCATGCCGCCCATGCCTGGGCCGGCGCCGGGCCCGGCGGCCGGGTCGGGCTTCTCCGGGCGGGGTGCGACCATGGCCTCGGTCATGATCAGCAGCCCGGCGACGGACGCCGCGTCCTGCAGGGCGGTGCGGACCACCTTGGTCGGGTCGATGATGCCGGCGGCCACCAGGTCCTTGAACTCGAGCGTCTGGGCGTCGAAGCCGAACTGGTAATCCTGGTTGTCGAGCACCTTGCCGGCCACCACGGCGCCGTCCTCGCCGGCGTTCTCGGCCAGCTGGCGCAGCGGCGCTTGCACGGCGCGGCGCACGATGTCGATGCCGTAGCGCTGGTCGTTGTTCTCCGCCTTGGCCTCGATCTCCTGCAGCCGCCGTCCCGCGCGGGCCAGGGCCACGCCGCCGCCGGGCACGATGCCCTCCTCGACGGCCGCGCGCGTCGCGTGCAGCGCGTCTTCGACCCGGTCCTTGCGCTCCTTCACCTCGACCTCGGTCGAGCCGCCGACGCGGATCACGGCGACGCCGCCCGCGAGCTTGGCCAGACGCTCCTGCAGCTTCTCGCGATCGTAGTCCGAGGTGGTCTCCTCGATCTGCGCGCGGATCTGGCCGCAGCGGCCCTTGATGTCGTCCTGCGCGCCGGCGCCCTCGACGATGGTGGTGTTCTCTTTTTCCACCACGACCCGCTTGGCATGGCCGAGCATCTGCAGCGTGACGTTCTGGAGCTTGATGCCGAGGTCCTCGGAGATGACCTGGCCGCCGGTGAGCACGGCGATGTCTTCCAGCATCGCCTTGCGGCGGTCGCCGAAGCCCGGCGCCTTGACGGCGGCGATCTTGAGCCCGCCGCGCAGCTTGTTGACGACCAGGGTCGCCAGCGCCTCGCCCTCGACGTCCTCGGCGACGATCAGCAGCGGCCGGCCGCTCTGCACCACGGTCTCGAGCACCGGCAGCAAAGCCTGCAGGCCGCCGAGCTTCTTCTCATGGATCAGGATATAGGGGTCCTCGAGCTCGGCGATCATCTTCTCGGCGTTGGTGACGAAGTAGGGCGAGATATAGCCACGGTCGAACTGCATGCCCTCGACCACGTCGAGCTCGGTCTGCATGCCCTTGGCCTCCTCGACGGTGATCACACCCTCGTTGCCGACCTTCTGCATCGCTTCCGAGATCATCTGGCCGATCTCGGTCTCGCCGTTGGCGGAGATCGTGCCGACCTGGGCGGTCTCGGTCGGGGTGCCGATCTTCTTGCTCCGGGCTTTCAGCTCCTCCACCACGACCTTGACCGCCTGGTCGACGCCGCGCTTGAGGTCCATCGGGTTGAGCCCGGCGGCGACGCCCTTGGCGCCCTCGCGCACGATCGCCTGCGCCAGCACGGCGGCCGTGGTGGTGCCGTCGCCGGCCACGTCGTTGGTTTTGGTCGCGACCTCGCGCAGCATCTGCGCGCCCATGTTCTCGAACTTGTCAGCGAGCTCGACTTCCTTGGCGACCGCGAGCCCGTCCTTGGTGATCCGCGGGGCGCCGAAGCTACGCTCGATCACCACGTTGCGGCCTTTGGGGCCGAGGGTGACCTTCACCGCCTCGGCCAGGATGTCCACCCCCCGCAGCATGCGCGCGCGGGCGTCCGCGGCAAATTTCACATCCTTGGCTGGCATCGTGTCCTCCTCGTCGATTGTCGCTGGCCGGCATTTTCCGACGTTTCGCGGCTCGGCGAAAGGGAGGGCGGTTTCGTGCCAAACCCGCCGGCTCGGGCGCCGCTCTCTCCAGAGGCGGACTCAGTCAGCCGTCGAGCGATCGTCGGTCACACGTTGTGCGATCGCTTGAAGGGCGGGGCGCGTCGGCGCGAAGAAGGTCGTGCCCGTGTGGGGTGTCGAGAAATCGAGCAATCGGTCGTAGGCGCCCGGCGGCTCCCCAACATACATGCGCTGAAGCATTTTCTCGATTACCCAAAGATATCGCGAATAGCCGATGAAATAGGTCCCGAATTCCCGATGACCAACCCGTCCGAACGGCATGTTGTCGCGAAGGATATCATGCTCGACCCCATCAGCGCCCACGATGGTGGCCAGGGATTTGTGCGATTTGCGCGGCGCCTTGTCGTCATCGAGTTCGATGTTGTCGATTTTCGTCCGGCCGATGATCTGCTCCTGCATGGGCGTCGGTACGCGCGCCCATGCATCGAGATCGTGGAGATACTTCTGCACGACGACATAGCTGCCGCCGGCGAACGCGCCATCCTCATCGCCGACCAGCGCCGAGGCTGGCAGGTCGGGCCCGGTCGGATTGGCCGTGCCGTCGACGAAGCCGAGCAGGTCGCGCGCATCGAAGTATCGGAAGCCGGAGACTTCATCGACGACCGACACAGCCGAGCCGAGGCTGGCGAGCAGGATCCGCTCGAACTCGAAGCATAGGTCAGGGCGCTCGGCGCGGATGTGAAACAGCAGGTCGCCCGGCGTCGCAGGAGCCGTGTGCGCCTTGCCCGTGATCGGCGCGAAGGGTTTCAGCTCCCGCGGACGGCGGCCGGGAGAAAGCCGGTTCCAGAGATCGCTGCCGACGCCGGCGATGCAGGAGAGCCGTCCCGAAAGATCACGGAATCCGACCGTCTTGACGAGATCGTCGAGCCCGCCGAGCACGGAGCAGGCCGTGGCGAGAGCGGCTTGTCCATCGGCGACCTCAACCACGAGAAAGATGGCGGCTTGCGACAGGGGGGCATCGATCCGCTGCGCATCGATCGGCACCCTCTCCCAACTGTTCCCTGACACCCCGAACCTCCTCGCCCAGCCGGTCACAAGCGCAGCGGTACTGAGCCGATCCGAGCAACATCGGCCGGTGCCCGGCGCGCTCGCTGACGTCCCGCCCAACGCGCCACGGCGGACGGCCCTGCGCTGGCCGGCATTTTCCGACGTTTCGCCGCCCGGCGAAAGTAAGGTGTTTCGAGCCAAATCGGTCGTCGTTGGCGGCCGGTCGCCCTGTGCTACGATGTTGCATGGAGAAGCCGCAAGACGACCCTGTGTTGACGCGCTTTCGCGCGACGGTGGCGGAAATCTACGGCGACCGTCTTGAGCGCATGGTGTTGTTCGGTTCGCGTGCTCGAGGCGAGGCAAAGCCCGATTCCGACTATGACATCGCCGTGTTTTTGCGCGAAATGCCCGACCGCGCAGCCGAGCTGACCCGGATCGCCGACCTCGAAACCGAGATCCTGTTCGACACGGGCGCGGTCATCAATGCGCTTCCCTTCCCAGCAGGAGCTTACCGCGAGGGCACCGGCTTCATGAGCGAATTGCGAAGGGACGGGCTCGACCTGTGAGGCCGGAGAGCGCGGACTACCTTGCCAAAGCGCGCGAGTGCCTGGACGCCGCGAGAGCGATCATCGCTATTCCGTTGCCGCAGGTGGCAGCGAAAGAGGCCTACGATGCAAGAGGCGCAGGAAGTGATGGATATCGCGCAGAGCTTCGTCGACAGCATGGTCGCAGTACTTCAGCCGCCGCCGAAGTCCGTATAGTAAATCTAAGCCAAAGCTTGACCGCCTGATCCAAGCGGCTCAGTCCCAAGATCCGCTCAGCTAGGACATTGCCCGCCGGTTGACAGATTGCGGGCATATGCGCATATCCAGCCCA
>NZ_JAFAVR010000078.1 GCF_019242355.1 Sphingomonas sp.
AGGAACACTGTAGAGGAAGAGAAGAGCCGACAGACCGCTGAGGTAGACGCGCTGCTTCGCCGCATACTCAACCGCCATGGCGCCCAAAACTATCAAGAGCTGGGCGATAAGCAGGAATAGCCGCGTGGCCCACTCGATACCGAGGAGGAAGGCGACCCGCGGCACGATGAGATCCATGGCGAGGTTCGGCGTGAGCGTCCAGGCAACGGTATAGAAAGGCGACGCGTTCTTGGTGCCGTCGGCCGCCAAAATGTACATACGGGCGAGGTGGTTGACGTAATCGACCATGGCCGGGATCGGCGTCGTCAGAACCGGCAGCACGGCGATAACAATTAAAGCCGCGAGGCCGGCCCCAAGCGTTCCCCGCGGCAGGACGATGGGGGCGTTCAAGGCGGACGGTTCCAGCGCCTCCACGACGACACTCGCTTCCTCGCCGCCCACAGAGTGCCGCGCGATGATCCGCCTCTCGCAGGCAGCTAAACCGCAAGCGGTGAAGATTAGATTACCCGTCCTCGTGCCTGGCGCGGATCTTGTGTGGCGCGTCACCGCCACGGCATGCACGCGAGGTCGGACGCGCGCGGTTCGAAGGCGAGCAAACAGGACAACGCTGAAGAATCAATAATGCCGAAGCCGTCCGCACGCCCTTGTCGAAGCCTTGCGTCAGCTTGTCCGCCGCATGTCGGCCCGCACCGAATCGATCGCTGCCCCGAGCAGCACGATCAGCGCCGACAGCCAGAACCACAGGAGGAGCACGATGACCGCGCCGAGCGGGCCGTAAGTGACGTCGTAGCTGCCGAACCTCGACACGTAGAACGAGAAGGCCCAGGACGCCAAGATCCAGGAGACGCCGGCGAACACGGTCCCGACCGAGAGCAGATGCCACCGCGGGTGGGTCCGGCTCGGTGCGAAGCGGTAGATTACGTCGAGCGCCAGCAGCACGAAGACGCCGAGGATCGGCCAGCGCGCGTAGGCGAGCCAGGATTGCAGCACCGGGTCGATCGGCAGGACGTTGATGACGATCGGCACGACGGCCACGGCGGTGAGCGCGATGATGGCGAAAATGATCGCGCCAAACGTCAGCCCCAGCCCGAGCAGCTGGAAGTGCAGGAAGTTGCGCTGCTCGGGACGTTCGATGGCGACGTTGAGCCCGGACATGAGCGACGAGGTCCCGGCCCGCGCGCCCCAGACGGCCAGCCCGACGCTGACGACCAGGCCGGAGTTCAGGCTGGAGTTCGGCTTGGCGAGCAGACCCTGGAGCGACGCGTTGATGAGGTTCGCCGGTTCTGTCGGCAGCAGCGCGGTGAGCTGCTGCACCTGCGTTTGGACGACATGGGTGTCGCCGAACAGCCCGTAAATCGAGACGAGCGCGCCGAGCGCCGGGAACAGCGCGAACATGCCGTAGAAGCCGATGCCGGCGGCAATGAGCGTCAGGTTGTCCCGCGAGGAGCGCATCAGCACCCGGTTGATGACGGTCCACAGCGAGCGAGCGCGGCGGCTGCGTTTCAGCCAGCCAGGCGCGATGTCCGGCAACGGATCGGTGCGGTCGGGGTCCGGGACGCTCAGCAGCTCGACGGCGCGCTTCTGGGCCGCGCTTGTCGAGGCGGCAACGGCGACGCCGATCGCGATAAGATACCACGGCAGCACCGGCGTCCCGACCGGACGCCGCTGCCCTGCCGTGGCGGAGCCGCTGCGGCGACCATCGCGATTGCCGGTCGCGCGCCGCGAGCGCCCTGCTTGGCTGCTCCGCGGGCCATCGGACACAGCCCGGCGTAGGCCCCCGACTTGCCGCTTCAACGTGCCTGCCCAGCCCATTCGTCTGCCCGTGTCGTCAGCCGCCCGTAATCGCGGCAGCGGGCGTCCTTGTTCCATGCGGTCGCGAACTCAGCGAAAGGCAGCCGAGGCGCCTGTGGATAGATGCCGGAGGCGCCCCCGCCGGCTCAGGACCGCGACCGTCACGTGCTATGCGTAGCCCCTTCGCGGCCGGAGACATGCCCTGCCGCTGGCACGCTCACGGGAGGGCCAAGCGATGTCGCTTCTTCTGATCATCCTCGTCATCATTCTACTGTTCGGTGGTGGCGGCTATTACGGTCATCGCTCGGGCTATTACGGCGGCGGCGGCCTCGGGATCGTCGGCCTCATCGTGGTCATCCTGATCGTCTTCCTGCTGCTGCGTCACACCAGCCTCGGCATCTGACGCGGGACGCCGCGGCGGAAGCGGCTTCCATCGCTGTCGCGGCGAAGGGAAGAAGTCGTTCGCCGCGCGAACATTATTCGATCGACGGTTCCGATCCTTGTTGATGCGCCGCACGCGGATTGCGTGCGGCGCGAAATGCCCCTAGCTAACAGCGAGAAGAGCCGCAGGGGCACACACCCGTTTCATGAGCAAATACCTCGAAGAGCGCGTCCTTTCTGTTCACCACTGGACGGACAGCCTGTTTTCCTTCCGCACGACCCGCGATCCCTCGTTCCGCTTCCGCAGCGGCGAGTTCACGATGATCGGCATCCCGATCGACGGCAAGCCGGTCCTGCGCGCCTATTCGGTCGCCAGCGCGCACTATGCCGACGAGCTCGAGTTCTTCTCGATCAAGGTGCAGGACGGCCCGCTCACCTCGCGACTCCAACACCTCAAGGAAGGCGACCACGTGATGGTCAGCCGCAAGCCGACCGGGACGCTGGTCCTCGACAATTTGGCGCCGGGGAAGCATCTCTACCTGCTCGGGACCGGCACCGGACTCGCACCGTTCCTGTCGCTGATCAAGGATCCCGAGACGTACGAGCGCTTCGAGAAGGTCGTGGTCGTGCACGGCGTGCGCTTCGCGAAGGACCTCGCCTACGGCGAGTTCATCGAGACGGTGCTGCCGGCCGACGAGTTCATCGGCGAGCTGGTGCGCGATCAGCTCATCTACTATCCGACCGTGACCCGCGAGCCCTTCCGCCATCAGGGCCGGATTACGGCGCTCATGGAGTCCGGCAAGCTCTTTGCGGACATCGGCCTGCCGAACATGAGCGTCGCCGACGATCGTTTCATGCTGTGCGGCAGCCCTGCCATGCTCGCCGACGTGCGCGGCCTGCTCGACTCGCGCGGCTGGATCGAGGGCAACCACGGCGAGCAGGGCCATTACGTTATCGAGAAGGCGTTCGTCGACAAGTAGCCGCTCCGCGCGCCCCAGAGCTCCCTCTGACTACATCGGTAACGCAGCAAGGCGCATGTGAAATAGAAGCGACATCCTCTCTGTCTACGCTATTTGGCGTCGCGGATCGAACGCCGGCGGCGATATCGGAAGAGGAAAGGTGAACCGCCTGACAGGTCGTGAGTCACGCTTGCGTCGCAAGCCAAGCGCTGTGGACCAGCTGATTTTCGCCTGCATGGTCTGGCTTGCGGCAGGGCAGCAAGCAAACGCTGGGTATCCTATCCTGACAGTGGTCGATGCCCACGGTATTCGCCACTTCTCGGCCGAGCAACTCCTGCAAAGGAAAGACTGCAGAAGCCCTGACTTGCGGGGCGACGACTACCATCACAAGGTGCAATTTCGGGCTGTTCCACTGCTGTCGCTATTCGATAAAGACTTAGATCCAGCCGACGCCTTGGAGGCGACGGCGTTAGACGGTTTTGTCGCCGAGATTCCGCTGAGGCAACTCGTCGGAGAAACCGCGACGGGAGACATTCCTTGGATAGCTATTGAGGATCCCGTCCATCCATG
>NZ_JAFAVR010000284.1 GCF_019242355.1 Sphingomonas sp.
GGGCGGTAACGCCTATGACGAGGAAGATGCGGCGGGCATCCTGTACCACAAGTACGGCCCGCACATTTTCCATACGAACAGCGAGCAGGTCTGGGACTATTTGTCCCAGTTCACCGAGTGGCGGCCGTACGAGCACCGCGTCCGCGCGGTCGTGCGCGACAAGCTGGTGCCGATCCCGATCAACCGCACGACGCTCAACGAGCTTTTTGACCTCGACCTCAAGACCGATGAGGAAGCGGCCGACTATCTCGCTTCCCGCGCCGAGCCGGTCGCCGACATCAAGACGTCCGAGGACGTTGTCATCAACGCCGTCGGGCGCGAGCTCTACGAGCTGTTCTTCCGCGGCTACACGCGCAAGCAATGGGGACTGGACCCGAGCGAGCTCGACAAGCAGGTCACCTCGCGCATTCCGACGCGGACCAACACCGACGACCGCTATTTCGGCGATACGTTCCAGGCAATGCCGCTGAACGGCTACACCAAGATGTTCGAGAAGATGCTCGAGAGCCCGCTGATCGAGAAGCGGCTCGGCACCGACTTCGCGGACGTCAGGGACAGCGTCGACTACGACCACCTGATCTTCACCGGGCCGATAGACGAATATTTCGACTTTCGCTTCGGCAAGCTGCCCTACCGCAGCCTGAAGTTTGACCACCAGACGCATAGCCAAGAGCAGTTCCAGCCGGTCGCGGTCGTCAATTACCCCTCGCCGGACGTGCCCTACACACGCATCAGCGAGTACAAGCACCTGACCGGACAGGAGTCGCCGGTGACCACGATCACCTACGAATATCCCTCGGCCGAGGGCGATCCCTACTATCCGATCCCGCGGCCGGAGAACCAGAAGCTGTTCAAGAAATACGAGGCCCTCGCCGACGCGACCGAAGGCGTGACCTTCGTCGGCCGGCTCGCGACCTACCGCTATTACAACATGGACCAGATCGTCGGGCAGGCGCTCGCGACCTTCCGCCGGATGGACGAGAAGCGCGCCGGCGCCGAGGCTCAACGGTCGGCGGTCGCAGCCGAGTAGGACTTCACCGCAATCGCAACCGCAGCGCTTTCGCGTGGTGCGCGAGCGCCATATGGATGTCGGATGCACGACATATTCGACTCTGCCAACGGAGCCGCCCCTCGCGGCGGCCACGCTTCGGCCGTCCCGGCAGCGGGTCCGGAGCTCAGCTACACCAATCCAATCCTCGACTGGGACTTTCCCGACCCGGCCGTGATTCACGCGCCCGACGGCTATTATTATGCCTACGCGACGCAGACCCTCCGCGACGATAAGTGGGTCAACATCCAGGTCGCCCGCTCACGCGACCTCATTCACTGGGAGCATCTCGGCGACGCACTTCCCGACAAGCCGGATTGGGCGCTCGAGACGCAGGATTTCTGGGCGCCGAGCGTCATCTTCGACGGCACGACCTGGTTCATGTATTATTCGGCGACGCCCGACGTCTGCGCCCTGCACGAACGCGGCCATGCGCTTGCCGTCGCCACCTCAAACTCGCCGGAGGGGCCCTTTGTCGACATGGGCATGCCGATGCTGCTTGGCGCTGGCTTCGAATATATCGACCCGATGGCGTTCGATGATCCGGCGACGGGCAAGCGCCTGCTCTACTGGGGCTCGGGCTTCCAGCCGATCAAGGTGCAGCAGCTTAGCGAGGACCGCTTGTCCTTTGCTCCGGGCAGCGAGACGATCGACCTCGTCTGGCCGAATGGGGAGCATGGCGGCTTTCCTCGACTGGTCGAGGCCGCCTGGGTCATCCATCACGACGACTTCTATTACCTGTTCTATTCGGGCGACAATTGCTGCGGGCCCGACGCCGAATATGGCGTGATGGTCGCCCGCTCAGCGAGCCCGACCGGTCCGTTCGAAACTCTGGAAGAGGCACGCGGCGTCCCCCACAGCCTGATCCTGACCAAGAGCGAGCACTGGCTCGCGCCCGGCCACAACTCGGTCGTCACCGACGCTGCCGGCGACAGCTGGATCATCTATCACGCGATCGACGTGAACCGGCCTCGCCAGCGGCAGGAAGATGAAATCAACAGCCGGCGCATCCTGATGATCGACCGAATCGAATGGCGCGACGGCTGGCCCCACGTCGGCATCCCGTCCGAAGGGCCACGACCAGTGCCCGTTACTCTGACGGCTGAACAACAGTAGCTCGCGCGAGTTGTCCCCGCATTGGCCCGTCGGCCAAGCGAGGACGAATGCCCAAGGACCGAACAGACAACAGCAGCGCGATCTTCCCGACCTTCTTCATGACCGGCTTCGAATGCTCGACCTTCGTCTGGCAGGACGGCCAGCGGAAGGATTACGTGAAGGCGACCGGCCATGAAATGCATTTGGCTGAGGATTATGCGGCGGCGATGGACCTCGGCTTCGGCGTCGCCCGCGAGGCGGTTCGCTGGCCCGAGGTCGACCGTGGCGGCGGCAATTACGATCTGTCGACCGTCAAGGCCGCCCAGGACGCCGCGACCGCGTGCAGGATCACGCCGATCTGGGACCTCTGCCACTACGGCCTGCCGGACGGGTGCGACCCCTTCTCCGCTGGCTGCCTGGACCGCTTCGTCGCTTATTGCCGCGCCGTCGCCGAGTTCGTCACGACGACTGCTGAAGGCCCTTATTTCTTCACTCCGATCAACGAAATCACGTTCTTCTCAGCGGCCGCGAGCGACCTCGGCTGGATGTATCCCTTCGCGAAGGGCCGCGAGGACGAGCTTCGGCGCGCCCTCTGCCGAATGGCGATCGCCGGAGTCCGGGCAATCCGCGAGGTTTCGGCCGACACGCGCATGGTTCATGTCGACCCGATCGTCCACGCAGTCCCTCCGCCCGACCGGCCCGATCTCGCCGAGCAGGCGCGCGAGGAAGAGTTCAAGCGCACCTATGAGGCCTGGGACATGCTGTGCGGCCGCCTGGCGCCCGAGCTCGGGGGAAGCCCCGAGATCCTCGATATCGTCGGGGTCAATGTCTACCACTATAGCCAGGTGCAACTCGATGCCGGCAAGAAGCGCGAGGTGCTCGGCCCTCGCGACCCTCGCCGAAAGCCGCTCAGCGATCTGTTGCAGACCGCCTGGGACCGTTACCGGCGCCCGGTCATCATCGGCGAGACCAGCGGCTATCAGGACCATCGCGCCGAATGGCTGCAAATGACGATGGAGGAGTCGCTGAAGGCGCTCAACGCCGGCGTCGAGCTCCACGGCGTCTGCCTGTTCCCGTTCGTCGACGTGCCGGACTGGTGGACCCAGCAATGGGCGAAGATCGGCATCTTTGACGTCGCCGACAAGGACCGGTTCGAACGCGTACCCTGCGATCCCTACGTCGCCGAGCTGCGCAAGTGGCAGAAGGCCCTCGTCCAGCCCGAGAATGTCGAGCCCACCGCCTACGGCCGCGACTGGGGCCGGGTGAGCCTCGAGGACGTCCGCCGTTACGCTGCCAAGTGGGCGGGCGCACCCAGCACGCCTGCTGTCGCCTCCTGACCGCGATCTATCGCTGTACGGCGGCGGTCGTGCGGACCTCCGGTTGCGCGTCGAACCGCGACCTCTGCCCCTCCATCTCGGCAAACAGCCGCTGATCGACGTGGCGGCTCCCGTCGGCGGTCACCGTCGACAGCAATCCGGCCTCGGCATGCCGTGAATTGTCCCAGCCGGGATATGCAGTGATCGGATACCAGCAGATGCCCTCGACCCTCGCACCGCGATCCATGGCCTCGCGCGCCTCGCTGCACACATAGTGGAACCAGGATGCGCGTCCGGAACCTTCCGCACCCGTTTCCGATAGGAAGATCGGCTTGCCGTAGCGGTCCCCGACCTCGACCAGCATGTCCGCCAGAGGCCGGTTCTCGTGATGGCCCATCGGGATCGTCGGACCCTCCAGATACCATTGGTTGTGCGGGTAGAAATTGAGGCCGATGAGGTCCGCCAGCGACGGGTCGCCACCCATCTCCGGCGCTGACCGGCCGGTGATCCAGTCATAGGCTTCGAACTGTCCCTGCCGCGCCGCCTCGGCGTCCCGCACGTCACGGCGGCGATGGCTGCGCGAGGCGATGTGCACCAGAGGCTCGGCCCAGGCGATCGTCGCATCGGGATAAGCGTCGCGGATCGCGCGCGCCGAGCGGATTGCGGTGCCGACCAGCCGCCGCTTGAACCAGCCGCGCTCGTCCGGGCCGACCCTCGGGAAATATCCCACCTCGATCGCCCAGGACAGGAAGTTGATCTCGTTCAACGGGATGACCAGGGGCGCTCGTCCCGTCACCGATTGCTGCACCTCCAGCGCAGCAAGGGCGAAATCGGTGAAGCGCGCGCCGAAATCCGTCGCCGCGGCGTCGACATGGTCCGGATAGCCGTAGTGGAACAGGTCCCAGATCACCTGCATCCCGACTTCTTCTGCCGCCTCGAGCGCAGGTATCCAGCTCGACCAGTCGTACTGGCCCGGTGCTTTCTCGATCAAATGCCAGCGAAGACCGTCGCGGATCGTCGCGAAGCCCAGCTTCCGGCACAAGGCGTAATCGCCAAGCACGTGCTTGTCGTGACCGGTCGCCCGGATGAGATCGAGGCGTACGCCATCGCGCCGCCGATGCGACGAGCATTCGAAGCCAGCCTGGAAGAAGCTGGCGAACGTCCTGCCCCGGCCTTCACTCATCCCGCCATGAATGCGCGAACGCCCGATTCGAGCCGAATCCGCCGCAATTCGCGCGCCTCTCCGAACCGGCCCTTCGTG
This sequence comes from Sphingomonas sp., assembly GCF_019242355.1. Classification (GTDB taxonomy): domain Bacteria; phylum Pseudomonadota; class Alphaproteobacteria; order Sphingomonadales; family Sphingomonadaceae; genus Sphingomicrobium. The sequence goes on from NZ_JAFAVR010000284.1 coordinate 4,721, forward strand.
GCACAATCCTTCCGCTCATGCTTTCTCAACGCGAAGGAGGACCATCGCCAATGGGGCAGAGCTGGCCCAAGCGCCTGTGGCTTGTCCGTCACGGGCAAAGCCAGGGGAATGTCGCGCGCGACGCCGCCGACGAGTCCGGCGCGCACGAGATCGACATTCACATGCGCGATGTCGACGTGCCCTTGTCCGACCTGGGCCTGAAACAGGCCGCCGCGGCCGGCCGCTACTTCGCGTCGCTCCCGCCTGGCGACCGCCCCGAGATCATCCTCTCCTCTCCCTACGTCCGCGCCCGCCAGACCGCCGAACTCATCTGCAAGGGCGGGGCGCTCGCCGGCGGTCCGGCTCAAACCATCATCGACGAGCGCCTGCGGGAGCGGGAGTTCGGAATCTTCGACCGGCTGACGACGGCCGGCATCCGCGCTCGCTTCCCGGAGGAAGCCGCGCATCGGCAGAGGCTCGGCAAATTCTATCATCGGCCGCCTGGTGGCGAGAGCTGGGCGGACGTGATCCTGCGCCTGCGGTCAGTGCTCAACACCATCAACCTGCAATATTGCGACCGCCGAGTGCTGGTCGTCTGCCACCAGGTCGTGGTGCTGTGCATGCGCTACATCCTCGATCGGCTCGACGAGGCCGAGATCCTCGACATCGACCGCCAGGCCGAGATCCTCAATTGCGGCATCTGCGCCTACGATTTCGATACGTCGACCGACGGGCTTTGCGTGCCTGTGCTTGAACAGTGGAACCATGGCGCGCCGCTGGAAGAGGACGGTGCGCCCAAGACCTCCGCCCCCGACACAATGGCGGGGACCCGGTGACGGGAGGCACGCCCCTCGACCGGTCCGCCCTCGATGCCCATCCGGTGCCGCCCGTCACCGCCGGCGACAAGGACAGCAAGGGCCGGATTCTCGTGGTCGCTGGGAGCCGCGACGTCCCGGGCGCGGCCCTGCTCACGGCGACGGCGGCCATGCGCGCCGGCGCCGGCAAGCTGCAGATCGCCACGATCGAAAGCATTGCTCCGCACATCGGCATTGCAATGCCCGAAGCGATGGTGATCGGTCTTCCCGAAGAGGATGGCGGCTTCGCTGCCGCGGCCGTGGACCCGCTTGCCGAGCACGCCGCCAAGGCCGACGCTGTCATTGCCGGACCCGGCCTCTCTCAGGGCGAGGTCTGCCGGAGTATCGCCGGCGCGCTTCTCGACACCGATGGCGCGATTGCGCTGGATGCTGCCTTGCTTCACGCACTGCGGCCCGCGCGGGAAGCCAGACCTTCACTGCCAGTCCTTCTTCCCCACGCCGGCGAGATGGCGTCCCTTCTCGACTGCGAGCCTGACCAGATCGAGGCCGATCCCATCGGCTGCGGCCTGCGCGCCGCCGAGCTCTACCGCTCGCTTGTCCTGGTGAAAGGTGTGGTCAGCCATGTCGTCACTCCAGACGGCCGCTGCTGGACCTATCGGGGCGGGTCCGCCGGGCTTGGCGTGTCCGGCAGCGGTGACGTCCTTGCCGGCATCGTTGGCGGCTTGCTGGCGCGCGGCGCAGACCCGCTCAATGCCTTGCTATGGTCGGTCTGGCTTCACGGCGAAGCCGGTGCCCGGCTCAGTCGTAGCGTCGGCCCGCTCGGTTTCCTCGCCCGCGAGATCGCCCGCCAGGTCCCGGCGCTACTCCGCGGCGCCTGAGCCCTTGCTCGCCTCGTAGCGCTCCAGTTCGTCGCCCGCGAGCCGCACCACGTGCAGCACATTGGTCGAACCCGCGGTTCCGAACGGGATCCCGGCCATCAGCACGATTCTCTCCCCGCCCTTCGCGATCTGGTGCCGAAGCGCCATGCGCTTGCCCTTGGCGACCATCTCTTCGAAGCTGGAGACATCTCGGGTTTGCACCGCGTGCACGCCCCACAAGAGGCCCAGCCGCCGTGCGGTCGTCAAAGACGCGCTCATCGCCAGTAGCGGCACCGGCGGGCGCTCGCGTGCGATCCTGCGCGCCGTGGCACCCGAGCTCGAATAGCAGACCATCGCCGTCGCCGAGACCGTGCTTGCGATCTGCCGCGCCGACCCGGCGAGCGCATCCGCGGTGGTCGGCTCGAGCTTGGTCTGGGTGAAGTGAATACGCGCGGTGTAGCTCGGGTCGCGCTCCACGCTGATCGCGATCCGGTCCATCATCTGCACGGCTTCGCACGGATACTGGCCAGCCGCGCTCTCGGCCGACAGCATCACCGCATCGGCGCCATCGTAGATCGCAGTCGCAACATCGCTCACCTCGGCCCGGGTCGGGGTGGGCGAGGTGATCATCGATTCCAGCATCTGCGTCGCCACCACGACCGGCTTTCCGAACTGGCGCGCCGTCGCGACGATGCGGTTCTGCAAGGGCGGCACCTGCTCGGGCGGAAGCTCGACTCCCAGGTCCCCGCGCGCGACCATCACAGCGTCGGACAGCGCGACGATGTCGTTCAGCCGGTCGATCGCGGCCGGCTTCTCGATCTTCGCGAGCAGCGCCGCCCGGTCCCCGATCAGAGAGCGCGCTTCGGCCACGTCCTCCGGACGCTGCACGAACGACAGCGCCACCCAGTCGGCATTCTGCTCCAGCGCAAACTGCAGGTCGGACCGGTCCTTCTCGGTCAGCGCCGGAATTGGAACGACGACGTCGGGCACATTGACGCCCTTGTTGTCCGATACCCGTCCGCCGACCTGGACCTGGGTGACGATCTGCTCCTCGCCGCTTTCCAGCACCTTCAGGCGGACCTTGCCGTCGTCGATCAGGATGTTGGTTCCCGGTTTCACCGCCTCGAATAGCTCCGGATGCGGAAGCTCGACCCGGTGCGCATCGCCCGACGATGCCCGCCGGTCGAAGATGAAGCGCTCGCCCGTCTTCAGCTGGGTCGCGCCGCTGTCGAAATGACCGACGCGAAGCTTGGGACCCTGAAGGTCGAACAGGATCGTCGTCGGCCGCCGGAACTCCTCCTCCAGCGCCCGGATTGCATTGACCAGCGCCGCCTTGGCCTGCTGGTCGCCGTGGCTCATGTTGATCCGGAAGGCGTCGGCACCCGCAATCATCAACTGGCGGATCATCTCGGGCGTGCTCGACGCCGGGCCCAGCGTGGCCAGGATCTTCACCTTGCGCGCACGCGGCGGGAGAGTCTCGGTCAAGGGTGGGTCCTTCTTCGGCAAGCGCCCGCCAATAGTCGCTCCCGCCCAGCGTTCAAGCCGCTTGAGCAGTCGCGCAGCCTCGCCTAGACGGCGCCTTCACACACGCACATCGGAGTTCTTGATAGCATGGCGGAGGGCAACGTCGCGGCCGATCAGCTGCGGCTATTCATCGAGCGCATCGAGCGCCTTGAGGAAGAGAAGAAGGGCATCGCCGACGACATCCGCGACGTCTATGCGGAATCCAAGTCGAACGGCTACGACACCAAGACGATGCGGGCCATCGTGCGGCTTCGGAAGATGGAAACCCATGCGCGGCAGGAAGCCGACGCGCTGATGGAAACCTACCGCAACGCCCTCGGGCTCGCGTAAGGACCGAGCATGGCCGGCCATTCCAAATTCAAGAACATCATGTATCGGAAGGGTGCGCAGGACAAGAAACGGTCCGCGCTCTTCTCGAAGCTCAGCCGCGAGATCACCGTCGCGGCGAAGATGGGCCTGCCCGACCCGGAAGCGAACGCGCGCCTGCGCGCCGCGGTCATCGCCGCGCGCGCCCAGTCGATGCCAAAGGACAATATCCAGCGATCGATCGACAAGGCCTCGTCCGGCGACACCGAGAGCTATGAGGAGATCCGCTACGAGGGCTTCGGGCCCGGCGGCGTCGCGCTGATCGTCGAAGCGCTGACCGACAACCGCAACCGAACCGCCACTAACGTCCGCACCGCCTTCTCCAAGAACGGCGGCAACCTCGGCACGGGCGGCAGCGTCAGCCACGGCTTCGAGCGGCTCGGCCTGATCGAATATCCGGCCAGCGCCGGGGACGCCGACAAGGTGCTGGAGGCCGCGATCGAGGCGGGCGCTGACGACGTCGAGAGCGACGAGGGCGGCCACCGTATCTGGACCAGCATCGACAGCCTGCACGATGTTGCCCGCGCACTCGAGCCGCTGCTCGGCGAAGGGGAAGGCGCCAAGCTCGCGTGGAAGCCCTCGACCGAAGTCGAAGTCCGCGGCGACGAGGCCCAGACCCTGATGAAGCTCATCGACACGCTGGAAGAAGACGACGACGTCCAGACCGTCTGGGGCAATTACGACATCCCGGATGACGAGCTGGAGAAGCTGGGCTGATCATTCTCGGCCTCGACCCTGGCCTGGGAACGACCGGCTGGGGATTGATCGAGGCTGAGGGGAATCGCCTGAGGCATGTCGCCAACGGCCAGCTCAAGACGGATCCAGCCGCGCCGCTTGCGCGTAGTCTCGCGCATCTCGCGGACCAGCTGGACGCGCTTCTCGCCGACCGCTGTCCCCACGCCGCCGCAGTCGAGGAAGTGTTCGTCAACACCAATCCGCAGTCGACACTGAAGCTCGGCCAGGCTCGCGGCGTCGCAATCATGACTGCCGCCCGTTCCGGTATCGACGTCGGCGAATATGCGCCGACGCTCGTCAAGAAAGCCGTGGTCGGCACCGGCAAGGCCGACAAGGCGCAGGTCCACGCCATGGTTGCGCGCCTGCTCCCTGGAGCGACGATCGCCGGCCCGGATGCCGCCGACGCCCTCGCCGTCGCCATCACCCACGCCCACCACTTGGCGAGCAGGCGGGCTGGCATTACCCGTTGAACGGATGATCGCGCGCCTCACCGGAAAGCTCGCCGAAACCACGGCCGACGGCGCGATCGTCGACGTCGCCGGCGTCGGCTACCAATTGCTGTGCAGCATCCGCACGCTCGAGGCGCTCGGCCCGGTCGGCGGCGACGTGCTGATCCTCACCGAGCTGCAGGTGCGCGAGGACGCCTGGACCCTGTTCGGGTTCGGTTCGCGCGAGGAGCGCGACAGCTTCCGCGCGCTGACCAGCGTGCAGGGGGTCGGCGGCCGCGTCGCCCTCGCGATCCTTTCCGCCCTTTCGCCCGACGAGCTGTCGCGCGCGGTCAGCCAGGGCGACAAGGCGATGATCGGGCGGGCCAACGGCGTTGGACCCAAGCTCGCTGCGCGCATCGCCAACGAGCTTCAGGGCAAGCTCGGCGCGCCCGGCCTGGGCGGGTCGGCCCCGACGGCGCGCGGAGGCTTCGCGCAGGACGCCCTCTCGGCCCTCGCCAATCTCGGCTTCAGGTCGGCCGACGCCAGCGCTGCAGTCAACGCCGCGCAGGACGAGCTCGGGCCGGACGCCACACTGGACGCGCTGGTTCGCCTCGCCCTCCGAAAGGCGGCCAAGTGAGCAGCCAGACTGCGTCGTGCCGTTGCGGCCAGCTGCGCGCGACCGTCACCGGCGAGCCCGTGCGCGTGTCCGTTTGCCATTGCCTCGACTGCAAGAAGCGGTCGGGAAGCTCCTTTGCCGTGCAGGCGCGCTGGCCAGCGAACCAGGTCACGATCGAAGGCCAGTCCAAAAGCTGGCTGACGACCGGCGACAGCGGCATTGAAACCAGCTTTCACTTCTGCCCCGACTGCGGGTCGGAGGTCTGTTATCGCCACGCCGGCGGCGAGATGGCCGACCTCATCGCCATCCCGCTCGGCACCTTCGACAATCCCTATTTCGTCCGCCCGAGCTTTTCCGTGTGGGAGGAGCGCAAGCACGACTGGCTTGAGATTGTCGGCGAACAGGTCGAACACTTCGACTGATGCTCGAAGCGACCGCCACCCAAATTGCGCACATCATCGCCAAGATCGTCGAACTGTCGGGCATCGGCATCATCGCGATCGGCGCGTTCGGCACCCTCGTCATCTTCCTCATGGCCTTCACGCGGGGCGGCGACCGCGACGAAGCTATCGCGAACTTCCGCTCAAGCCTCGGCCGAGCGATCCTGCTCGGCCTCGAATTCCTGGTTGCCGCGGACATCATCAACACGGTCGCGGTTACGCCGACCCTGCTCAGCGTCGCGGTGCTCGCGGGCATTGTCATCATCCGGACCTTCCTCAGCTTCAGCCTGGAGGTGGAAATCGAGGGCCGCTGGCCGTGGCAGCGCCGCAAGGGCGAGCAGCGGCAGGTCTGATGGCCAGCGATCCCGCCCGAATCACCACGCCCGAGCGCACTGCGGAGGACGCCGACGCCGCTCTGCGTCCCAAGAGCCTCGACGAGTTCATCGGCCAGCAGGCCGCGCGCGAGAATCTGCGCGTGTTCGTCAATGCCGCTCGAAGCCGGAATGAGGCGCTCGATCACGTCCTGCTTCACGGGCCGCCGGGCCTCGGCAAGACGACGTTGGCCGGCATCCTCGCCCGCGAGATGGGGGTTGGCTTCCGCGCCACTTCGGGTCCGGTCATCGCCAAGTCCGGCGACCTCGCTGCTCTGCTGACCAACCTCGAGGACGGCGACGTCCTGTTCATCGACGAGATCCACCGCCTCAACCCGGCGGTCGAGGAGGTGCTTTACCCGGCGATGGAGGATCGCGCGCTCGACCTGATGATCGGCGAGGGACCGTCGGCGCGATCGGTCCGCATCGACCTGCCGCGCTTCACGTTGGTCGGGGCGACCACCCGGCAGGGGCTGCTGACCACGCCGCTCCGCGACCGCTTCGGAATTCCGATCCGCCTCAACTTCTACACCGTCGAGGAACTTGAGCAGGTCGTCCGCCGCGCCGCCCGCCTGCTCGGCGCCGACCTCACCAGCGACGGCGCACGCGAGATCGCCCGGCGGTCGCGCGGCACCCCCCGCATCGCCGGGCGCCTGCTGCGCCGAGTGCGCGACTTCGCCCATGCTGCGGGCAGCGAGACGATCGACGCCGACACCGCCGACCGCGCGCTGTCCCGGCTGGAGATCGACGCGCTCGGCCTCGACGCGATGGACCGGCGATACCTGACCATGATCGCCGACCTCTACGGCGGCGGGCCGGTCGGCGTCGAAACCCTCGCCGCGGGCCTCAGCGAACCGCGCGACACGCTCGAGGACGTGATCGAGCCCTACCTCATCCAGCTCGGACTGATCGCCCGAACGGCCCGCGGTCGCTGCCTCAATGGCCGCGGATATGCGCATCTCGGCCTTCCGCCGCCGCAGGGCAGCCAGAGCGGACTGTTCGAGGGCCAGTGAAGCGTCTTGCCCTTGCCTTCAGCGCTGTTGCCCTGACGCTGCCGGCGCCGGCGCTCAGCCAACCGTCCGCAGGCCCCGATTATTCAAAGGACTCCGCCTGGCTTTGCTTGCCCGGTCGTTCCGACTCCTGCTCGACGCCGCTGCCGACCATCGAGCTCGCCGCTTCCGGGTACGGAGCCACTGGCGACCGACCGGTCGCCGCCGACCCGCCGATCGATTGCTTCTACGTCTACCCGACCGTCTCCGCGGACGAGGGCCTCAACAGCGACATGGCCGCCGGCCGCGAAGAGCAGTTGATGACCGAAACCCAGTTTGCGCGCTTCGCGTCGGTGTGCCGGACCTTCGCACCGATCTACCGCCAGATGACGCTCGGCTCCGTCGCTGCCTATTCCGCGGGAATGGACATCACCGGGGCGGCGATGCTGGCCTACGGCGACATCGCTGCCGCGTGGCGCAATTTTCTGGCCACTCGCAACAAGGGGCGCCCGTTTGTCCTGATCGGCCACAGCCAGGGCAGCCTGATGCTCCAGCAGCTGATCACCCGCGAGATCGAGACCAACCCCGCCGTTGCGTCACGGATGCGGCTGGCGATCATCCCGGGCTTCAACGTCCTCGTGCCGCAAGGCCGGCTAGTCGGCGGCACCTTCAAGTCCACTCCCATCTGCAGCCGCTCCGGCCAGACCGGCTGCGTGATGGCCTGGAGCAGCTTTCGCGAGAAGAACGTGCCGCCGGACCATGCGATGTTCGGCATTGCCGACCAACCCGGAATGACCGTCGCCTGCGTCAACCCGGCCCTGCCCGGAGCGACGGGATGGGTGCGGCTCGACAGTTACTGGTTCACGCGCTCCAGCCTGCCCGTGCCCGGCGGGCCAATCCAGTGGTCGACTGAAGGCCAGCCGAAGACGCCGTACGTTCACACCGCCGGTCTCGCTTCGGGCCGCTGCGTCAACGAGCGCCAGCGCGGCTATCTGTGGGTGCGGACCAACCACGCGCCCGGCGACAAGCGCACCGACCATATTGGCGGCGAGGTCGGCCTGTTCGGCATGTTCCTGCCTGCCTGGGGCATGCACCTGTCGGATCTCGCCCTGGTCCAGGGTGATCTCGTGCGAGCGGTCGCAGCGATCGCTGCGGCCGAGCCTACTCGTCGATCCAGAACAAGTGCTCGACGGTGACGTCCAGCGCCTCAGCCAGCTTCAATGCGAGCAGCGTTGACGGCGTGAACACCCGGTTTTCGACCGTGTTCACCGTTTTCCGGGTCACTCCGACCCGTTCGGCGAGCTCGGCCTGAGTCAGGCCCAGCTCGGCGCGCCGCTCCTTCAACCGGTTCGCGAGCAGTTCACCCATCGCGACTGGCGCGCCGCTCGAGGAATGCGAACCACAGCAGGGTGACCGCGATTCCCGCCGTCATCACCATGTGGATCGCGTCGCGCCCTCCGAGGGGTTCGAACAGGCTGACAGAATAAAGCACGACGCACGCCGCCATGCTCGCAAGGAATCCGGCGCGGAAGGAGCTGTCGCGATGGGCGCGCGTCGCTTCGTCGTTGGCCAGTCGACGCACTTCTCGCGAGTAGAACCAGCCGCCGCCGTTGGCGAGGGCAACGAGAATGACGATCGACAGCACCAGCCATGCGGCGATGTGGACGTGGTCGACCGTCCGGTCACCGGACTCCGCACCTCGATTGAAATAGGTCGCCTGCTGGAACAGGAACAGCAGCGTAAGCACCGGCAACATGCGCGTTCGCCGCTGGCTGAGTCTTTCCGCTTTCTCGGCGTCGCTCATCGAAGTCATGATCCTGTCGCCCCTGCTTGATGTAACCTATAGGTAATAAGTAACCCAAGCGTTACACGATCGTCAAGTGGGTTACGATTTGGGCCGCGCGCGGCTAGACCCCACCGATGCGGCAGGCCGAATTCGACCAACCTTATCGCGGCGGCTTCGTCGGTCCGGAGCACCATTATGCGCTCACCGTCCATTTCGAGGACACGGACGCTGCCGGCGTCGTCTATCACGCCAATTACATCAAGTTCCTGGAGCGGGCGCGGTCGGACATGCTGCGCGCCGCCGGGGCCGACCACCTCGCGAGCCACCGCGATGGGCTAGGCACCTATGTGGTCGCGGAGGTCCATATCCGCTACCGCCGTCCGGCTCGGCTCGGCGACGATCTCCTGATCCTCAGCCGGATGGCCGGTCTCAACGCCGCCTCGATCGTGATTCAGCAACGAGTCATGCGCGGGGCAGAATTGTTGGCCGAGGCGAGCGTCACCGCCGCCTTCCTCGGACCCTCGGGGCGCCCGCAGCGCCAGCCGGCGGATTGGATCGAACGCTTCAGGGATCTCGACAGCTGCAGCCAATGACTCTCCTTCGTTACCTTGTCGCCGGTGGGACCCTGCTCGCGGGTTCGGCCGCAATTGCGCAGGACGCCGCTCCCATCGTGGCCGTCCCGCCGCTGTCGACGCCGGCGGATAAGCCGACGCCGTCAGGGTCGACCGCCGCACTCGCCTGGCAAGCATCGAAGCTGATCGCCTCGGACCTCCAATCGGCGACCGAGCTGATGCCCATCCCGCCGGATCAAAAGGATTTCTATTCCTATCCCGAAGTCACCGCGCCGACCTTTGCGAAGTGGCGCGGCCGGGCCGGGTTGCTCGTCACCGGATTCGTCCAGGCCCGCGCCGACGGCCGGGTCACGTTCGGCTGCTATGTCTATGACGTTCAGAAGGGACGAGAGCTCGATCGCACCGGCTTCGCGGTCGATCCCCAGGATTGGCGTCGGGCCGCTCACAAATGTTCCGGCCTCGCCTACAAGGCGGCGACCGGCGCGCCCGGCATTTTCGACACGCGCATCGCTTATGTCTCGGAGAGCGGAACCGGGGACGCCAGGGTTCGTCGAATCGCCCTCATGGACAGCGACGGTTACGACCATAGCTTCATAACTGCCGGCGAAACGATGGTCCTGACGCCTCGACTGTCGCCGAGCGCGGCGCGCGTCGCTTATGTGAGCTACATGACCGGAAGGCCTCAGGTGCGTGTCCGAGATGTCGGATCAGGCGCCGAGCACTCGCTAGTACCGGGCGACGCCATGACCTTCGCGCCGCGCTTCTCGCCCGACGGCAACCGGATCGCCTTCTCGATGACCATTGCCGGCAACACCGACATCTATGTCGTCGATTCCAGCGGGGGGATGCCGCGGCGCTTGACCACGGCGCCGGGTGTCGACACCGATCCCAGCTTCTCCCCCGACGGGACCAGGATCTTGTTCGAAAGCGATCGCTCCGGTGACCAGCAGGTCTATGCGATGAACGCCGACGGTTCCGACCAGAGGAGGCTGAGCTTCGGCGCCGGCGCTCACGCCGCTCCCGATTGGAGCCCGGCAGGCGACCGCATCGCCTTCACCTGGCGCGGCGGCGGATCGCTTCGCGTCGGCGTCATGAATGCGGACGGCAGCGACGAGCATGTCCTGACCTCCGGCCCCTCTGACGAAGGCGCGACCTGGGGTCCGAGCGGCCGCGACATGGTCTTCCAGCGCAGTGATGGCGCTGGCCGCCGCTCGCTGTACCGGATTTCGATCGCCGGCGGCGGCGACGCGCAGCAGATCGCGACTCCGCAGGATGCGTCGGACCCCGACTGGTCCGGACCAGTGGACTGATGGCGATGCGTAATATCTTCCTTGCTCTCGCGGCGGCCGCGGCCTTCCTGCCGACGAACGCCTCGGCGCAGTTCCCGCATTTCGTTCAGCGCGGCGCTCCTCCGCCGCAGCCTGGTCCGCTCGGGCGACCGCCTCTTCCCGGCCCGCCCGGGGCACCTCTGTTTGGGATCGACGCCGAACGCGCCGATTTCCTTGCGCGATCGGGAAGCGCGAACGTCTATTTCGGATCGGGCAGCACCATCCTCGGTGCGCCGGCCAAGGCGACCCTGGGGGCGCAAGCGCAATGGCTGCTTGCCCATCCCGATATCGTGGTTCGGATCGAAGGCTATGGCGATCCGCGCGACACGCGCGATCATGCCTTGGCGGTGGGCGCCGGCCGGGCCGACGCAGTGCGCGACTACCTGGTCTTGCTGGGGGTCCCTGCCCTTCAACTGAGCGATGTCAGCTTCGGCGAGGAACGCCCCGGACCAGGGCGCGCAGTCACGGTCCTGGTCCGCTAGAAAGGTTCAGGCGGCGCGGCGCTGGTAGCCGCAGCCACCGAGCCAGGAGCGAGCCTGGCGCTGGGCTTCGGCAATTTCGCGGGCGGTCATCTCGACCGAGATTTCGGCGCGGCACTGCTGGCCGCGGGTGCAGCCGGACAAAGCCGCGAGGTTGAACCACTTGTGCGCTTCGACCAGGTCGACCGGAACGCCCCCGCGGCCGGTCGAGTATACCACGCCGAGTTCGAACAACGCGTCGACATCGCCGCCTTCCGCATCCGCGATCCGGCTTCGGATCAGGAACTCTGCACTCTTCTCGCTAATCGCACCCATGACATCCCCCTGTCTGTGCACTCAATTCAGCAGGGGATCACGAACAAATGGTTAACGCCGTAAACACCATCAAATGCTGAGCGCGAGATTGTCGATCAGCCGCGTCGCGCCGAGGGTTGCGGCGGCGATCAGCCGCATCTCGCCAGCCGGCGCGTCGAGCGGCTCCAGGGTCGCAGCATCGACGAGCGCGAAATAGTCGATCGCGGAGAAGCCGGCGGAGCGAAGGGATTCCCTGGCGGCCGTCAGCGCCGGACCTACCGGCCTGCTTGCGAGGATCGCGTCCCGAGCCGCGCCTAGAGTTGCCGACAGGGCAACCGCCCGCCTCCGCTCCTCCGCTGACAGGTAGGCGTTGCGGGACGACAGCGCGAGGCCGTCGGGCTCTCGAACGGTCGGCACGCCGGCAATCTCGACTGGAAGCCCGAGGTCCACGACCATGCGCCGGATCACCGCCAGCTGCTGGAAATCCTTTTCGCCAAACAGCGCTATATCTGGCCGCACCGACAACAGCAGCCGCGCAACCACGGTCGCGACGCCATCAAAGTGGCCGGGCCGGGCCTCACCTTCCCATCGTTCCGACACCCCGCCGACGCTGATCCTGGTCGCAAAGCCGGCGGGATAGATGTCCTCGATGCCAGGCATCCAGAGGAGGTCGCAGCCCCGGTCTTCCAGCAGCCGGGCATCTTCTTCCTCTCGCCGCGGATAGCGGGCGAGGTCTTCGTTCGGCCCGAATTGCGTCGGGTTGACGAAGATCGTCGCTGCAACCCGGTCGGCGCGCCGCTTGGCTTCGTCGATCAGCGCCAGGTGCCCGGCATGGAGCGCGCCCATGGTCGGCACCAGCGCCAGCTTGCCGTTGATTCCGGCGCGCGCTTTCGTCAATTCTTCACTGGAACGAACGATTTGCACGCCGGCGGAGCCTCCGGTAAAGTTTGATCGGGCGGCGCTTGCACATGCGCCGGGGGAAAGATCAAGCCAGAGGGGCGGGAATGAGCCAGCCGCATTTCATCGTTTTCGCCAATGAAAAGGGCGGCACCGGCAAGTCGACGACAGCGGTCCATGCCGCGATTGCGCTCGCCTCCTCCGGTCACCGCGTCGCAGCGCTCGACCTCGACAGCCGTCAGCGCACGATGACCCGCTATCTCGAGAACCGGGACGCGACGATGCGCCGGCTCGACAAATATCTGCCGCAAGCCGCTTACGAGGTGCTGGAGGACCAGAGCGAGTCCGCGCTCGACGCCGCCCTCGCGCGCTTGGCCGCCGATACTGACGTGATCGTCGTCGATACGCCCGGCCGCGACGATGCGATCGCGCGCGCCGCCATCCTCAAGGCGGACACGCTGGTGACGCCGATGAACGACAGCTTCGTCGACCTCGACCTCATCGGTCAGGTTCATCCCGAGAACTACAAGATCACGCGCCCGAGCTTCTATGCCGAGCTCATCTGGAACAGCCGCACGCAGCGCGCCAAGACAACCGGCAAGAGCGTCGACTGGGTAGTGCTACGGAACCGCCTGCAGCACATCGAATCGCACAATCTGAAGCGCGTCGGCGCCGCGTTGGACGAGCTCGCCCGCCGCGTCGGCTTTCGCGTCATCCCGGGCCTTGGCGAGCGAGTCATCTACCGCGAGCTCTTCCCCAAAGGCCTGACCCTGCTCGATCTCAGCCAGCTCGGCGAGGTCGGAATCGCCCATATCGCCGCCCGCCAGGAGCTTCGCGAGATGGTTGCGGGGCTTGCCGTTCCGGGACAGGAAGAACAGAAGCTCGCCGCCGCGGGTTGAACCAATTCCCGCCGCCCGCGTAAGGCAGCGGCATGACCCACGCATTCAACCCCACCATCCTCCGCGAATATGACATCCGCGGGATCGTCGGCGACACGCTGACCGAGGCCGACGCCTACGGGCTCGGCCGCACCTACGCAGCTATCGCTCGGGAGGAGGGCGCGCGGCGGATCGCGGTCGGGCGCGACGGGAGGACCCACAGCGGAATGCTCCAGGCGTCGCTCGTGCGCGGGCTGACCGAAGGCGGCATCGACGCGGTCCTGATCGGCATGGGCCCTTCGCCCATGCTCTATTTCGCGACGTATTACCTCGACGTCGATGGCGGCATCCAGGTGACCGGAAGCCACAACCCGGCCGATTATAACGGGTTCAAGCTCCTCCTGAAGGGCCGCTCTGTCTTCGGGCAGGAGATCCAGGGGATCGGCCAGCGCGCCCGAGCCGGCCAGTGGTCGACCGGCACCGGCACGACCGAGGAAGTCGATATCCGCGAGGCTTATGTCGACCGCCTGCTTGAGGGATATTCCGGCAAACCGTTCCACGTCGGCTGGGACGCCGGCAACGGCGCCGGCGGGCCGATCCTCGACATGCTGCTCGATCGCCTGCCCGGGCAGCACCACGCGATCTACACCGCGGTCGATGGCACCTTCCCCAACCATCATCCGGACCCCACGGTCGAAGCCAACTTGGAAGACCTGAAGCGCCTCGTCCTCGACCGCGAGCTCGACTTCGGAATCGCCTTCGACGGCGACGCCGATCGCATCGGCGCGGTCGACGGCAAGGGCCGGGTGATCTGGGGCGACCAGCTGCTCGCCATCCTCGCCGAGGCCGTCCTCAAGGATCAGCCCGGCGCCACGATCATCGCCGACGTCAAGGCCAGCCAGGTCCTGTTCGACCGGGTCGCCGAACTCGGCGGCCAGCCGCTGATGTGGAAGACCGGCCACAGCCTCATCAAGTCGAAGATGAAAGAAACCGGCGCGCCGCTGGCCGGCGAGATGAGCGGCCACGTCTTCTTCAAGCACCGCTGGTACGGCTTCGACGATGCGCTTTACGCCGCAATCCGCCTGATCGAGGCGGTCTCGCAAAGCGGCAAGAGCCTGACCGAGATCATGGACGCCATGCCCAAGACCATGGCGACGCCCGAAATGCGCTTCCAGGTCGACGAAGTCCGCAAGTTCGCCATCGTCGACGAAGTCCGCGACCGCCTGGGCGCGGAGGGCGCCAAGGTCGACGCCACCGACGGCGTCCGCGTCAACACGCCCGACGGCTGGTGGCTCCTTCGCGCGTCCAACACGCAGGACGTGCTGGTCGCGCGCGCCGAGGCCAAGGACGAAGCCGGCCGCGACCGCCTGGTGGCGCAGATCGACGAGCAGCTCGGCAAGTCGGGAATCACGCGCGGAGAGAGCGCGACTCACTAGCCTCAAGCGATCGCCCGGTCAGACGGTTCGCTGCTCGAGGCCGTATCGCGCGAGCCATTCACGCGGACGTGAGCCGCAGAGCTCGGCGAGCAGGCGCATCTGGTCCTGATGCAGATCGACCAGCCTCCGCCGCACTCGGTCCGGCAAGTCGAGATCGCGTCCCGCATTGCTCCTGTCCGACAGCCCCTCGAAGCTCGCGATCGGGTCGGTCGACAGACCGAGGAATGTGCAGACGTCGGCAATGACCGACGCGGGGTCAGCGATGATATCTTCAAAGAAGAGGAGCTTGAACCTCTCGCCGAACAGCTGCCGCCACGTGATCAGGCTGCCCGCTCCCGGATAATAGGTCGCATATTCGGCGAAAAAATTTTCGAACTCGGATTCACTGACGCCGGCCAGATCCCGGCCCTGGATCATCGACATCCTGGCGAACGACCAGCTCCATTCCACAGGATCGCGCAGCGTCAACAATATCTTCGTGACGGGAAACGCCCTGGACAACCGCAGGATATCCCACGGCGGCAGATGCGACACCTGCGGGCTGAAATCCCCGGTCACGCTGGCCGCATCGCAATCGAACAGGCTCGCGAACCAGTCGTCCGATCGCCGTCCGAACAGGAACTTCAGGTCCCACGCCAGGCGGCCTCGCGATCCAACGGCGCGAGCGGGGTGTGCGGAATAATATCGCAGGCGCTCGCGCAGGTAATCGCGGTAATCCTGGTTATGCCAGTCACGGCCGCGAAAGCGAGCGACGACTCCTTCCGTCGGAAAAGCGCTGGATTCCCAGAGATATCGGACTTCCTTGACAGGGTTCAGCCGAACCTGCGGGTGCTGGGCCAGCATGTCGTACAGCCAGCTTGTGCCGGTCTTCTCCGGCCCGACGTGAAGGAAGTGGGGCCGCGCATGGGTCACGCCCGTTCCCTTAGCATTCTGGTCCGGCAAGGCCACGCCGCCGCATCACTGACCCAGCGTGCGCCTGGCGGTCACCAGCGCAGCTCAATCGTCCTCATCCTCGTAACCTACCAAATTCAGCTCACACGCCTTGATCTGGTGGGTCATGCACCAGTGCTTGAGCGCTTCCTCGCGGCCGTGGGTGATCCAGACTTCGCTTGGCGCGAGCTCGCGGATCGTCATGGTGAGCTCGTCCCAGTCGGCGTGATCGCTGATGACCAGCGGCAGCTCGACGTTGCGCTGGCGCGCGCGCTGGCGGATGCGCATCCAGCCTGAGGCCATCGCCGTCACCGGGTCCGGAAGCCGCCGCGACCAGCGGTCGTTGAGCGCTCCGGGCGGGCAGATGACGATGTGACCGGCCATCTCCTGCTTGCTCGCGCCGGCGGTGTGGCGAAGCTCGCCCAAGGCCACGCCGAAGCTCTCGTAGAGCTGGTTCAACCGCTCCATCGCGCCGTGGAAATAGATCGGCGCGTCGTGCCCGCGGGCGCGCAATTCGGTGATGATGCGCTGCGCCTTACCGAGCGCATAGGCGCCGACCAGGACGCATCGGCTCGGGTCGGAATGCAGGCGGTGGAGTAGCCGGTCGATCTCGCTGCCCGTGTCCGGGTGGCGAAAGACCGGCAGGCCGAACGTCGCCTCGGTGATGAAGATGTCGCACGGCACCGGCACGAAGCACGGGCAGGTGGGGTCGGGACGGCGCTTGTAGTCGCCCGACACCACGACCCGCTCGCCCTTGTGCTCCATTACGATCTGGGCGGAACCGAGCACATGCCCTGCCGGAACGAAGCGCACATCGACATCGCCAACGCGAAGGCTCTCGTCATAGGCGATCGGCTGCCCCGACTGCGGTCCGTAGCGCACGCCCATGATCGCCAGCGTCTCGGTCGTGGCCAGCACCGCGCCATGCCCGCCACGCGCATGGTCGCCGTGGCCATGCGTGACCCAGGCTCGGTCCTTGGGCTGCGACGGATCGATCCACGCATCGGCGGGGCGCACATAGATGCCCTCCGGGTGGGACTCGATCCAGGAACCCAATCGCGCCATCGCGAGCTATACTAGCCGAAAGCGGGACAGTTCCCGTGCAGCCAGATCAATTCGGGAGGCAAAAGCATGGACGAAACCACCCTTGGCATTGTCGAAATTCTCGGACCGGCGATCCTCCTGATCGTCCTCGTCTGGCTGGTCATGCAGCGCCGGTCGACCGGCAAGACCGGCCGCACCGAACAAGCCACGCGCGAAGGCTATGCCGAGGAAGAGGCGCGCCGACGCGAGGGGACCGACGAGCTCTGAGCAGACTTCCCGAAGCCGTTCAAAGCTGGTTCGACGCCAAGGGATGGCGGCCGCGCCGGCACCAGCTGGAGATGCTGGAGCGCGCGCGGGCCGGACGAAGCGCGCTACTGGTCGCCGCAACCGGCGCCGGCAAGACGCTCGCCGGGTTCCTGCCCACCATCTGCGACCTCGCCGAGCGGCCCGCCGATGGGCTCCACACGCTCTACGTCTCGCCGCTGAAGGCGCTGGCGGTCGACGTCCAGCGCAATTTGATCGGCCCGATCGAGGCGATGGGTCTGCCGATCCGGGTCGAGACGCGCACCGGCGACACGCCGTCCGACCGCAAGGCGCGGCAGCGGCTGAAGCCGCCGCAGGTGCTGCTGACGACGCCGGAATCCTTGAGCCTGCTGCTGAGCTATCCTGACTCCGTGACGATGTTCGAAAGCCTGCAATCGATCGTCGTCGACGAGCTTCACGGCTTCGCCAAGGAGAAGCGCGGCGATTTGCTGTCGCTGTCGATGGCGCGCCTTCAGAAGCTGGCGCCCGGACTTCGCCGGGTCGGGCTGTCGGCGACGATCAGCGACCCCGACGCCTATCGCGGCTGGCTCGCTCCCAACGCGGACATGGAGCTGGTCGATCTTGTCATCGGCGATCCGGGCGCGGACCCGGACCTGTCGATCCTGATCCCCGAGAACCGCATCCCCTGGGCCGGCCACAGCGGCCGCCACGCCGCGCGCGAGGTGATGAAGCTGATCGAGGCGCACAAGACGACCCTCGTCTTCTGCAACACGCGGAGCCTCGCCGAACTGATCTTCCAGGACCTGTGGGCCGTCAACGACAACGCCCTTCCCATCGGCATCCACCACGGCAGTCTCGCGGTCGAGGCACGGCGCCGGGTCGAGGGCGCGATGGCCATGGGCAAGCTCCGCGGCCTGGTCGCCACCGCCAGCCTCGACCTCGGCATCGACTGGGGCGATGTCGATCTCGTCGTTCAGATGGGCGCGCCGAAGGGGAGCTCGCGCCTGTTGCAGCGCATCGGCCGCGCCAACCACCGGCTCGACGAGCCGAGCAAGGGGATCATCGTCCCCGGCAACCGCTTCGAATATCTCGAGGCCCGGGCCGCGCTCGACGCGATCGACGACGGCGAGCTCGACCCCGAAGTCTTCCGCCCCGGCGCGCTCGACGTCCTCGCCCAGCACATCCTCGCCATGGCCGTCGCCGCACCATTCCAGCAAGACGAGATGCTCGCCGAGGTTCACTCGTCGGCGCCATACGCCGGTCTTAAGCAGGAAACCTTCGAGGAAATCCTGAACTTCATCGCGACGGGCGGCTATGCTCTGAAAGCGTACGACCGCTTTCGGCGGCTGGTCCCGGAAGCCGGCGGCCTGTGGCGGATCACCCGGCCGCAGATCGCCCAGCAACATCGACTCAACGCCGGCGTCATCGTCGAGCAGCCGCTGCTCACCGTCCGCTTCCGCAACGGCCGCAGCCTCGGCACAATCGAGGAAGGCTACGCCTCGACCCTGGCGCCCGGCGATCACTTCTTCTTCTCGGGCCTCAGCCTCGAGGTCGAGCAGTTCAAGGACACGGACGTCATCGTCCATGCTTCGTCGAAGCAGGCGCGGATCGTCACCTACGGCGGCCAGCGCATGTCGATGTCGACCCATCTCGCCAACCGCGTCCGCCACATGCTGTGCGACCGCAACGACTGGAGCCGCTTCCCAGCCGACGTCAGTGAGTGGCTGGAGGTGCAGTCCGAACGCTCCGTCCTCCCGGAACCACACCAGCTTCTCGTCGAGACTTTCCCGCACGAGGGCAAGTTCTACATGGTCGCCTACAGCTTCGAAGGCTGGAACGCGCACCAGTCGCTGGGAATGCTGATCACGCGCCGGATGGAGACGGCCGGGCTAAAGCCGCTCGGCTTCGTCGCCAACGACTACGGCCTCGCCTGCTATGGGCTGGAGCCGATCACCGATCCGCAATCGCTGTTCTCGCCCGATATCCTCGAGGACGAGTTCGTCACCTGGGTCGAAAGCTCGATGCTGCTCAAGAATGCCTTTCGCGAGGTCGCGGTGATCGGCGGACTCGTCGAGCGCCATCATCCCGGCAAGAAGAAGACAGGGCGGCAGGTCAGCTTCTCGACCGACCTCATCTACGACGTGCTCCGCCGATACGAGCCCGAGCACTTGCTGCTACGCGCCGCCTGGGACGATGCGCGGCGCCGAATGACCGAGCTGGGCCGCCTCGTCCGCCTGGTCGATCGCGCCTCGGCGACCATGCTCCACGTCGAGGTCGATCGGATCACGCCGATGGCCGTGCCGCTGATGGTCATCGTCGGCCGCGAAGCCCTCCCGCCGGGAGCCGAGGCAGACGAGACCCTGCTTAGCCAGGCCGAAGCGCTGGCCCAGGAAGCCATGCAATTATAGCGAAGTCTCATTGCCCATTCTCCCCGCATCTGCGAGGCTTGGGCCATGAAGCGCATCCTTATCCTGCTCGTTCCCGTGCTCCTCAGCGGCTGCGTCGTCGAGACGGTCGCGAAGACCGCCGTCACCGCCGTCACCCTGCCGGTGAAGGCCGCCTCCTATGGAGTCGACAAGCTCACCACCAGCCAGGCCGAGGCCGACCGCAACGCCGGCCGCAAGCTGCGCAAGGAGGACGAAGAGCGCGGCAAGCTCTATCGCGACGCAATGGCGCGCTGCCGCTCCGGCCGCCCGCTGCCGACCGACGATTGCACCGGCGGAGCGCAGCGCTGAGATATTTCCTCGACACCGAATATAATGGTGTCGGTGGGGCGCTGCTTAGCCTTGCCCTGGTCCCGGACGACGGGGACGATTTCTACCTGACATTGAAAACCGACGAGCCCATCTCTGAATGGGTCGGGCAGCACGTCATCCCCTACATGGACATGGTCCCTGAGCCTTTGTCTTGCCCGCGCCTGTCCCGGGATGATGCCGCCAAGGAGCTCGAGCACTATCTCCGTCATGACGAGGAGCCGCTGATCGTCGCCGACTGGCCGGAGGATGTCGCGCAGTTCTGCAACCTCCTGATCACCGGACCCGGCGACATGGTCGAACTTCGCCACCTGACCTTCCGCCTGACCCCGATGAGCAATTTCAGCACCGCGGCGAACAGCAAGGTGCCGCACAACGCCCTCCACGACGCCCGCGCGTTTCGCGACCACGTCCTGTCGATGGAATGATTTTGCCGGTTGCCAAGGCGCTCCGCTGCTCGCATTGACCTGCTGATGGTTCCCCTTTCGTTCGCAGGCGAAACGTTTCTCGCAACGGCAGAGGGCGCGCTGTTCTGGCCGGAGCAGAGCGCGCTGCTCGTCGCCGACCTGCACCTCGAGAAGGCGAGCTGGTTTGCGAGGCTCGGCCAGTTCCTGCCGCCCTACGATTCGCATGCGACCCTCGCGGCGCTGGCGGCGCAGGTGGAGCGCACCAAGGCGACGCGGCTCTACTGCCTCGGCGACAGCTTCCACGATCGCTTCGGCTGCGACCGGCTTCCGACCAATGCGCGGGAGCTGCTCACCCGGCTGACGACGCAGCTCGACTGGATCTGGATCGTCGGCAATCACGATCCCGGCTTCGCCGATCATTGTGGCGGCCGGCTGGTGGATGAGGTCGAAATCGGCGGTATCATCCTCCGCCACGAAGCCGTTCGAGACGACCCGGCTCCGGAAATCTCCGGCCATTTCCATCCGAAGCTCCGCCTCAACGTCCGCGGCCGCCATGTTTCCCGCCGCTGCTTCGTGAAGTCGGCGACCAAGATCATCATGCCGGCGTTCGGTTCGTTGACCGGCGGGCTCGACGCGCATCATCCAGGCATCCTGGGCTCGGTCGGCAGCGGCGCTGCAGCGCTCGTTCCCGTGTCGGACCGGCTGTTGCGGTTTCCGCTCGCCGCCTAGTCGGCGGACGTCACCTCGATCGCCATCGCGCCGGTCGGGGACAGCAGAAGCCGCGCGGTCGCGGCTCGACGCTTGCCGAAGGTCGCGGCCTGGAGCTCGTTGCGGGCAGCGTGGCGGTCGAACTTGAAGCCCTGCGCCTCCGCCGCGTCCTTCAGCCGGTCGAGGTGCCGATCGAGGTCGGCGATCCCTTCGTCAGGGTCGAAGCGCATGATTTCCTCGAGGTCGGCGGCAGGCTCCATCGGCCCATCATTCACGGTAGAAGCGCGCCGCGGCAAGCCCCCGTCGCATTGCGTGCCTGCCGGCCGCTGCTAAACCCTTGGCCGATGACGATGAAAAAGATGCTGCTGATTGCCGGGGCACTGGTCGCGAGCGCTCCCGCCGCCGCCCAGACGATTCCTCCGCACGTCCAGGCGCGGATCGACCGCATCCTCAAGGCCACACCGCTGATCGACGGGCACAACGACCTGCCCGAGCAGCTGCGCGAGAATTATGGGCTCAGCGTCGAGGGTTTGGCTAGCGGCACCGCCCAGCGGGCGCATCCGTTGATGACCGACATGGCCCGCCTCCACGCCGGCCGCGTCGGGGCGCAATTCTGGTCGGTCTACATCTCGTCCGACGTCACCGGCGACGAGGCGATCCGCGAGACCCTGGAGCAGATCGACACGGTGAAGCGGCTGGTAAAGGCCTATCCGAACGACCTCGCTCTCGCGCGCACCGCCGACCATATCGTTCGAATCCACCGGAGCGGGCGCGTCGCCTCGCTGATCGGGGTCGAGGGCGGGCACCAGATCGGCGGTAGTCTTGCCGCGCTGCGCGCCTATTATGACCTCGGCGCGCGCTACATGACGCTCAGCCACTTCAAGAACAACGAGTTCGCCGACAGCGCCACCGACGATCCCAAGTACCACGGCCTCAACGCCTTCGGCGTCGCCGTCGTCCACGAGATGAACCGCCTCGGCATGTTGGTCGATTTGAGCCACGTCAGCGATGACACCATGCGCGACGCGCTGAAGGAAAGCCGCGCCCCGGTCATCTTCTCGCACAGCAGCGCCCGGGCGCTCGACGATCATCCGCGCAACGTCCCCGACGACATCCTGAGACTGACCGCGGCGAACGGCGGCGTGGTGATGGTCAATTTCTACAGCGCCTATGTCTCCAACGGCGTCCGGCTGTGGACCGCCGACCACGCGGGCGAGGAAGCGCGAGCCAAGGCGCTGTTTCCGAACGACCCGGCCAGGCGCAAGGCCGAGATCGCGTCTTGGGAACAAGCCCATACCGCACCGGTCGCGACGATCGCGCAGGTCGCCGACCACATCGATCATATCGCCAAGGTCGCCGGCTATGATCACGTCGGCATCGGCGGCGATCTCGACGGCATCGACGTTGCGCCGGAAGGCCTTGCCTCCGTCGCCGGCTATCCCCTGCTGTTCGCCGAACTGATCCGCCGTGGCTGGAGCGACGCCAACCTCGCCAAGCTCGCCGGCGGCAACCTGCTGCGCGTCCTCCGTCAGGCGGAAGCCATCTCCGCGTCGATGAAGAACGAAGCTCCGTCGATGGCGACCCTGGATCAGCCAAAATGAGCGATCATCCGCTTCGCCTCGCCATCCTCCCCGTCACCGCGTTCCAGCAGAATTGCAGCCTCGTCTGGTGCACGAAGACCATGCGCGGGGCCTTCGTCGATCCCGGCGGCGACCTGCCGCGCCTCAAGGCCGCTGCCGAACAAGCCGGCGTCACCATCGAGAAGATTCTCGTCACCCACGGCCACATCGATCATTGCGGAGCCGCGGGAATCCTCGCCGACGAGCTTGGCGTGCCGATCGAGGGTCCCCATGAGGCCGACCTGTTCTGGATCGCCCGCCTTCACGAGGATGGCGCCCAGTACAACATCCCCGGCCGGCCCTTTACGCCCGCACGCTGGCTGGTCGACGGCGACGAGGTGACCGTCGGCGACCTCACCTTCTCGGTCAGCCATTGCCCTGGCCACACGCCCGGCCATGTCGTTTTCCACCATGCGGAATCCAGGCTGGCGCTGGTCGGCGACGTCCTCTTCAAGGGCTCGGTTGGCCGTTGGGACTTCCCGATGGGCAACCAGCAGCACCTCCTCCGCTCGATCGTCGACAAGCTCTGGCCGATGGGCGACGACACCGCCTTCGTCCCGGGCCATGGCGAGATATCGACCTTCGGCCACGAACGGCGGACTAACCCCTATGTCTCTGATCGGACGCTCGCTTCCGCCTGACAGCGGGTTGCGCTTGGCGACGCTTTCGCTATAGGGGCGGCGGTTCGCGACGATCCGGCCGCCGCCCGCGGGTGCTGACGCAAGGAAGCCCTGCTGTGATGAGGCGCAGATCGTCGCAATTTTTATTGGAATAAGGTGCCGCAATGGCTGTCCCGAAGAGAAAAACGTCGCCCTCGAAGCGGAACATGCGCCGCAGCCATCACGCGCTGACTGCGCCGTCGTTCCAGGAATGCCCGAACTGCGGCGAGCTCAAGCGCCCGCACAACCTCTGCAACGCTTGCGGCCACTACAACGGCCGCGAGATCGTCTCGTCCGAGGCCTGAGCGAGCGCCAGGCGCGAAGGGGCGGTTAGTGGCTCACGGCCCACGCATCGCCATTGACGCAATGGGAGGGGACAGCGGCCCGGCGGCGATGATCGCCGGAGCTGCGAGCGCGCGCCGGCGCGATCCCGCGCTCTGCTTCATGTTCCACGGCGACGAGGCGCGGATCGGCGCGGAGCTCAAGCGGCACGACAATCTCCGCGACAATATCGAGGTGGTCCATTCCGCCGAGGCAATCGCCGCGAGCGAGAAGCCGACCCAGGCCATCCGCCGTGCTCGCACGACCTCGATGGGCGTCGCGATCAATGCGGTGAAGGAAGGCCGGGCCGACGCCGCCTTGTCCGGAGGCAATACCGGCGCGCTGATGGCCATGTCGAAGCTCGCCCTTCGCACCATGCCCGGCATAGACCGTCCGGCGCTCGCCGCGCTCCTGCCAACGCTCGGGGACACCGATCTCGTCATGCTCGACCTCGGCGCCAATACCGAGTGCGATGCTCAGAACCTCGTTCAGTTCGCGGTGATGGGCTCGGCCTATGCCCGCACCGTCATTGGCGTCGGTCAGCCGCGCGTGAAGCTTCTCAACATCGGTACCGAGGAGCTGAAGGGCACCGACGAGCTCAAGGAAGCTGCGGCCCTGCTGCGCGAAGCGGACTATCTGCCGATGCGGTTCGATGGCTTCACCGAAGGGGACCAGCTGTCGCGCGGCGAGGTCGACGTCGTCGTTACCGATGGGTTCTCGGGAAACATCGCGCTGAAGACCGCGGAGGGCACGGCGCGCTTCGTCACCGACCTGCTCCGCCGCGCGTTCAAGAGCTCGCTACGGTCGAAGGCGGGTTTCGCGCTGTCACAGCCGGCGCTCAACTTGCTCAAGGTCCATCTCGACCCGAACAACCATAATGGCGCGGTCTTCCTGGGTCTCAACGGCCTCGTCGTGAAGAGCCACGGCGGCGCGAACCCGAAGGGCGTCGCCAATGCCATCCGGGTCGCGGCGAGCATGGTAACGAGCGACATTATCCGGAAGATCGGCGACGACCTCGACAATTTCCGCGCCCACGCCTTCGCCGCGGAGAGCGCCAAGTGAGCGTGCGGTCCGTGATCGCCGGCACAGGCTCGGCCCTGCCCAGGCGTCGGATCGACAATGCCGAGCTGGCCGAGACGGTCGACACGTCCGACGCCTGGATCGTCGAGCGAACGGGGATCCGCAGCCGCTATATCGCGGGCGACGGGGAGACGACGGCGAGCCTTGCGACCGAGGCGGCGCGAAATGCGCTCGAGGCGGCCGGGTTCCAGCCCTCGGACATCGACCTTATCGTGCTTGCGACGGCGACACCCGACCAGACCTTTCCGTCGTCCGCGACCAAGGTCCAGGCGACCCTTGGGATCGCCGATTGCGTCGCGTTCGACGTCCACGCGGTCTGCACGGGCTTCCTTTATGCGCTGACCGTCGCCGATTCGATGGTCCGTTCCGGCAATGCCCGAAAGGCGCTGGTCATCGGCGCTGAGACCTTCAGCAGGCTGCTCGACTGGGAAGATCGAGCGACCTGCGTCCTGTTCGGCGACGGCGCCGGAGCGGTCGTTCTCAGCGCCGAGGACGGACCTAGCGGAATCCTTGCAACCAAGTTGCACGCCGATGGCCGTCACAACGACCTATTGTTCGTGGACGGCGGTCCATCGACGACCGGAACCGTCGGCAAGCTGCGGATGAAGGGCCGCGAAGTTTTTCGCCATGCAGTGGTCAATCTTGCCGATGTCCTGACCGAGGTGCTCGCCGACGCCGGCCTCAGCCCGGCCGATGTCGACTGGGTCGTTCCGCACCAGGCCAATGCCCGCATCCTGGACGCGACCGCGCGAAAACTCGGGCTTCCGGCGGAAAAAGTGGTCATGACCGTAGATCGGCACGCCAATACATCGGCGGCCTCCGTGCCGCTCGCGCTAGACACAGCAGTCCGCGACGGGCGGATCAAACGCGGCGATCTTGTCGTGCTGGAAGCGATGGGCGGTGGATTTACTTGGGGTGCGGCGGCGCTCCGCTATTGATAAATATCAGCAATCCGGCGAATAGTCGATTTGCCGACACGGGGAATTTCCGTTACGGAACTGTAATTGCGCGGCGCGGGCATCGCCGTGAGGTCGGGAGACGATAATGGCGGACTTGGGCATTGCAAGGATCAGCAAGGAGACGGCAGCGGATGGAACGCTGACCCGGGCCGACCTTGCCGATGTGGTGCACCGCAAGCTCGGCCTGTCGCGCGCCGAGTCGGCGGGCGTGGTCGAGCGGGTCCTTCACCACATGTGCCACGCGCTATCGCAGGGAAAAAACGTCAAGATTTCCGGCTTCGGCACGTTCATCCTGCGCGACAAGGGCCAAAGGATCGGCCGCAACCCGAAGACCGGTGTCGAGGTTCCGATCGCTCCGCGGCGCGTGATGACCTTCCGCGCCAGCCAGATCATGCGCGACCGGATCGCCAAATAGGCATTCGGTGGCGACGGCGGAAAAGTCAGCCGGCGCGTTCAAGACGATCGGCGAATTGTCGCAGGAGCTGGGCGTCGCCCAGCACATCCTGCGCTATTGGGAGACCCGATTCCCGCAATTGAGGCCCATGCAGCGTGCGGGCAATCGCCGTTACTATCGCCCCGCGGATGTCGAGCTTGCTGGCCGGATCAACCGGCTCCTGAATGAAGAGGGCTACACCGTCCGCGGCGTCCAGAAGCTGCTCCGCGACAAGGCCAACCCTGTTGCAGCCGATGAGCCAAGCGCCGCTCCTCCAGCGATTGTCGACGCATTTCCAGGCGAAGAGGCGCCGGAAGACAGCTCCAACGTCGATGTCTTCCGTCTGATCGCCCTTCGCAACCGCCTCGCCGACGCGCTCGACGACTAAGCGTCGGCCGGCGCGGCCACGGTCCCGGCGCGGGCCTCCGTCGAAAGCCTGTCGCGAACCCTGGCGATCGCTTCGTCGAGCGGGATTCGCCGCACCGCGACACCAGCCGGAAAGGCCGCCAGCAGCCGCGACGGCATCGCCGCCGACAGGATCACGAAGACGCCCCGGTCGCCCTGGCGCCGGATAAGCCGGCCGAACGCCTGCGCCAGCCGCGCCCGGACCACCCGGTCATCATAGACGCTGCCGCCGCCCACCATGCGCCGCGCCGCGTGGAGCACCGTCGGCCGCGGCCACGGCACCCGCTCCATGACGACCAGCCGGAGCGATTCGCCCGGCACGTCGACTCCGTCCCGCAAGGCGTCTGTCCCGAGCAAGGATGAGCGGGGATCGTCGCGGAAGATATCGACGAGGGTCCCGGCGTCGATCGGATCGACGTGCTGGGCGAGCAGCGGCAGTCCCGTCCGCGCCAGTCGGTCGGCAATGCGAGCGTGCACCGCCTTCAGCCGCTGCACTGCGGTGAACAGGCCGAGTGTCCCGCCGCCCGCCGCCTCGATCAGTCGTGCGTAGGCGCTGGCCAGCGCCGCGACGTCACCCTGCTTCACGTCGGTCACGATCAGAACTTCGGAGCAGCCGGCGTAGTCGAACGGACTATTCGCCTCGAACCGCTCGCCCGGCGACGCAAGGTGACGCGCGCCGGTCCGCGCTTCCGCTGCCAACCAGTCCTCGCCTCCACGGAGGGTCGCGGACGTTACAAGTACGCCATCCGCCGGCGCCAGAACCGCTCCGGCCAGCGGCTTGGTGGGATCGAGCCAGCGGCGATGGATGGCAATGTCGTATTCGCGTCCGTCGATCCGGTCGACGGCCAGCCAGTCGACGAATTCCGGGTCCGCCTCGCCGCCGATCCGGGCAAGCAGCGCGATCCAGGCCGCCAACGTCTCGCGCCGCCACCCTAGGCCGCGGATGGCGCCGTCGACGCGAGCGCGGGCCTGCGAATCGAGCCAGTCCGGCGCATCCTCGATCACGGCCTCGAGCCTACGTCCGAGCGCGGCCAAAGGCTTCTGCAACGACTCCAGCGATTGCATCGCCTCGCTCGCCCGAGTGACCATCGCGCCGTCGGGCTCCGCGAGCTCGGTCTCCAGCCCGCAGCCCGCTTCCTGTGCCTTGGCGCGCGCGTAGACGGTGCCGCGCACTTCTCCAAGCAACGCCTCGACGGGTCCGAACGGCGATCCCTCGACCACGCGCTGCAACCATCCGTCCGACGGCAGCGCCCGCGCCGCCTCGAGCGCATCCTCCAGCGCAGCCGCCCCTTCCTCGTCATAGGAGGCAACGTCCATCAGCCTCGCCGCAAGACCGCGCCGCCGCCCGCGAGTGCGTCCTTCCGGCCCAACGATCCAGCGTCGGAGCTCGATCGCCTCCTGCCCGCCGAACGTCACCGCGAAGGTCGAATCGGCGGCATCGAACAGGTGATGGCCCTCGTCGAACAGGATTCGCCGCGGCGCGTCCTCCCGGGCGCGGGCCGCATTGACCATGACCAGCGCATGGTTGGCGATGACGATGTCCGCTTCGCGGCTCGATCGCTCCGCGCGCTCGATGAAGCAGCGGCGGTAGTGCGGACAACCGGCATAGACGCATTCGCCGCGCCGGTCGGTGAGCGCAGTTGCGCCAGCGCGGCGGAACAGGCTCGGCAGCCAGCCCGGCAAGTCGCCCCCGACCATGTCGCCGTCCTTGGTATATGCCGCCCAGCGCCCGACCAGCTGCGCCAGGATTGCGGCCCTGCCAGCGAACGCGCCCTGCAGAGCGTCCTCCAGGTTCAGCAGGCAAAGGTAATTCTCGCGCCCCTTGCGCACGACGATCCGGCGTGCCCGCTCGTCCGGGTCGGCGAACAGCTTCGGTCCCTCGCCGTCCAGCTGCCGCTGCAACGCCTTCGTGAAAGTCGACACCCAGACCGTGCCACCCGACTGCTCCGCCCACAGGGACGCGGATGCGAGATAGGCCAGCGTCTTGCCGATGCCGGTGCCGGCTTCGGCGAGCAGCAGGTTGGGCGCCTCCTTGCGGCGCTTGGGTCCGAACAGCGTGCCGACAGCCTCCGCCATCGCACGCTGGCCCTCGCGCGTCTCCGCGCGCCCCGTGAGGCGCTCCAGCCGCGCCTGTGCTGCCTCTGGAGCGAGGGTCACCGCGAGCGGCGGAGGACGCTCGCCGGCCTCCTCCCAGGACTTCAGTCGCGAGAACAGCATCCGCTCCCGTTCCGGCCGCTCCAACCGCGCACCGATCAGCGCCGCCCAGGTCCAGCCAAGGCGATGCAGCGTCGCGTTGACCGTCCACGCGCCCTCGCGCTCACGCCAGTCCGGATTGGTGAGGATAGACAGGAGCCGTCCTGCGATCGTGCGCAGGGCTGCCGCCGCCTCTGCATCGCTGCCCGGCGGCTCGATCCCGACGGCGCGGCTCAATCCGGCCGCCGTCGGAACCGCGAAGCGGGCCGGATGGACGAACGCGAAGAGCTCCAGAAGGTCGGCGCCCGACAGCTCGGGATAGCCGAGCCTCTGCCCGACCAGCGGCGCGTTGAGGACGATGTGCGGTGTCTCCGCCGCGCGCGCGATCGCCTCGCCCCGGCTTGCCTCACGCACCTCGCCGTCAACGCCGGCCAGCCAGATGCCGGCGTGGGTTGCGTGCAGCGCGGGAAGCGGCAAAGGAGCGGCCATCCCAGGACCCTGGCCCCAAGAGAACAGAAGAGCAACGGATTTGGACGCCGAAACGCTTCGCACCGCCGCACTGGCGTCCAAGGCCTGGCCTTACGAGGAAGCGCGCAAGCTTCTGAAGCGGTGGCCGGATGGGAAGCCCGCCGGTCAACCGGTGATCTTTGAGACCGGATATGGTCCCTCCGGACTCCCTCACATCGGCACGTTCAACGAGGTCGCGCGGACCAGCTTCGTTCGCCACGCGTACGAGGAGCTTACGGGCGCGCCGACTCGTCTGATCGCCTTCAGCGACGACATGGACGGGCTGAGAAAGGTCCCCGATAACGTTCCGAACCAGGAAATGCTCGCGACGCATCTCGGCAAGCCGCTGACGCAGATCCCCGACCCCTTCGAGACGCACGAGAGCTTCGCGCATCACAATAACGCGATGCTGCGGTCGTTCCTCGACCGGTTTGGGTTCGACTACGAGTTCGCGTCATCGACCGAATATTACATTGGCGGCCGTTTCGATGAGGCGATCCGCAACGTGCTGGCGAACTGGGACGCAATCATGGGCGTCATGCTTCCGACCTTGCGCGAGGATCGGCGTCGAACCTATTCGCCTTTGCTACCCGTGTCGCCGTCAACGGGCCGGGTGCTGCAGGTTCCGGTCGAGGTGATCGACGCCCAAGCCGGCCTCATCGCATTCGACGACGAGGACGGCGTCCGCATCCACCAATCGGCGTTCGGCGGATTGGGAAAGCTGCAATGGAAGGTCGACTGGGCGGCGCGCTGGGTCGCTCTCGGCGTTGACTATGAGATGGCTGGCAAGGACCTCATCGACAGCGTCATCCAGTCCGGCAAGATTGCCCGCATCCTCGGTGGCCGGCCGCCCGAGGGCTTCAACTACGAGATGTTCCTCGACGAAAAGGGCGAGAAGATCTCCAAGTCGAAGGGCAATGGCCTGACCCTCGACGAATGGCTGCGCTATGGCAGCGAGCCAAGCCTCGCCTTCTACATCTACCGAGAGCCCAAGCGCGCCAAGAGCCTTCACATCGGCGTCATTCCGCGCGCCGTCGACGAGTACTGGCAGTTCCGCGGCAATTATCCCGGTCAGCCGATCGAGCAGAAGCTCGGCAATCCCGTGCACCACATCCACGCCGGCAAGGTACCGACGGCGGCGCTGCCGCTGACCTACGGGCTGCTGCTGAACCTCGTCAGCCTGCCGGGCGTCGCGGACAAGGACACCGCCTGGCGCTTCGTCCAGCGCTACGCGCCGGGCACCTCGGCCGAGACCGACCCCGAGCTCGACGAGTTGATTGGCCTAGCGGTGAACTACGCCCGCGACTTCGTCGTGCCGACGCTGCACCGCCGGGTCCCCTCCGAGGTCGAGGCCGAAGCGCTGCGCGACCTCGATTCAGAATTGCAAAAGCTTCCGCCGGGCGCCGATGGCGAGGCGATCCAGAACGCGGTCTTCGAAGTCGGCAAGCGCCACCCGTTCGACAGTCTCCGCGCCTGGTTCCAAGCGCTCTACGAGACGCTCCTCGGCTCCAGTCAGGGCCCCCGCATGGGTAGCTTCATCGCCCTCTATGGCATCGACAACAGCCGCAAGCTCATCGCCGAAGCTTTGGCAACGAACTGACGACGGCTTGCCGCAACGCCTGCCGATAGTCCCTGCACATCTCCTGAAGCGTTTGCCAGTCCGCGGCGGAGCGCTCCCCGCGCTGAACCTCTCGCTCGATTGTCGCCAATTGCTGCTGGATCAACCCCCTCGCCTTTTCCCTGCCGAGCAGTCCCGTGTCAGCGGCGATCTCCCACGCTGTCCGCATCGACGCCGTCATGGCCGCGAAGCCGGCGTTCGCCTCAATGTCTGCCAGGCTCGGAAGTGAGGAATCGCTTCCTCGCTTCATCGCCCGGACGATGGCCTCCTTCCACGGACGGTCAATTGTCGCGAGCTGCAGCGCGTCGCCGCGCGCCTGAAGCGTTGGGGCATCGACGATGCGGCCACCCTGCAGGAATGGCGCCCCCGCTTCGCTGGTGTCGCAGGCATAGCCGGGCGTCGCCACGAACGCATCGAAGTCGGCCAGCGCGAGTCCGTGGGGACGGGAATAATGGAAGGGCACCGACCGACAACCAAGGGGGCGGCGGTCGTGGATGCTGCAGCGGCCCTCGTCCAGCGCGGCGCAGGCGCCCGGCAACGTGTCGAGCGCGAGCGCCGAGATCAACAGGTAGCTGGTGCTGTCGACGGGCTTGCTCTGCCGCATGAGCTTCACCGGAGATTTGCGCGCGGCGTGGGCGGCGAGCAGGCGCTTCTTCTGGTAAAAGACCTCGGCATCGGCCCCGCGCTCCGGCGCGCGCGGCAGACTGTAAACTCGGAACAGCAAGCGGAACACAAACACGTCCGCGAGGGACGCCGCTTCCGACAGCTCGACCTCCGGAGCGCGGTTGCAGCACTTGCCGCACTGGGTGCAGGCAAAGTGTCGAACGCCGCTCATCGATCGGGCGTCACATTGCCTTCTTTGAAGCGATCCAGCGGTCGATCTTCTGCTCCAGGATCGCGAGCGGAAGAGCGCCGGTGTTCAGCACCTGGTCGTGGAATTCGCGGATGTCGAACTGGGCGCCCAGCTCCACTTTCGCCTTGTCGCGCAACCGCTGGATGGTCAGCGCGCCGAGCTTATAGGCGAGTGCCTGGCTGGGAATGGCGATGTAGCGCTCGACCTCGGCAGTCGCGTCGGTCTGCGACTCTCCCGAATGGCTGAGCATGTAGGCAATCGCCTGGTCGCGGGTCCAACCCTTGGTGTGGATGCCAGTGTCCACCACTAGCCGCATCGCGCGCAGCATCTCGTCGTTAAGCGTGCCGAAGCGCTGGTAGGGATCCTTGTAGAAGCCCATCGGATAGCCGAGCGTTTCCGAATAGAGCGCCCAGCCTTCGACATAAGCGGTGTTGCCGCCGAAGCGCATGAAATTCGGCAGTGCCGGATTTTCCTGTGCCAGGCTGATCTGGAAGTGGTGGCCGGGCTCGCCCTCGTGGAGGAACAGCGTCGTTTCTTCCCAGATACTGCGCGACGGCAGGTCATAGGCGTTGAAATAGAAGGTGCCCGGCCGCGTGCCGTCGGCGCTGCCCTGCTCGTAGGAGCCGCCCGCCTCGAACTTCTCGCGGAACGGGT
>NZ_JAFAVR010000285.1 GCF_019242355.1 Sphingomonas sp.
TGATTCCGCTGCTCTAACCAGCTGAGCTACTCCGCCACGCTTCGGTGGATGCGCCAGGGCGCTGAACGCCCACGGCGGCGCGGAATATAGGTGCGTCGATATGGTCGGTCAACGAGAGGAACCGCTTAAGGCTGCTCTCGTTCAAGCGGGCAAGACGAAGAGGATTGAATGGACCCGCTGACCCCACTCGACACCCTGTGCCGGATCATCCTTCGCGCTCGCGAATATGAAGCCCAGACCGCCAGCGACTATGATCCCGGCGAAGACGCCGACAATGTTGACGATGAGCAGGAGGGCACGCTCAGCGTCCTAGAGGACGAAATCAACACCAGCGTCGAAGAGGAGCTTCGAGCGGCCTTCGAGGACCTTGGCGAGGACCAGCTGGCCGAAGTGCTCGCCTTCTGCTGGGTCGGCCAGGGGACATATGAAGCCAGCGACTGGGACGAAGCCAGGGAAGAGGCCGACGAGCTGGTCGGGGGCGGAGTCGACGGCGCACTGGATGAGCTGATGGACATGCCTATGCTCGCGTCGGTCCTGGAGTCCGGGCTCGCGGCCTTCGACCTTAGCTGCCAGGGCGTCGGCGACCTTAGCTGAAAAATCTGATTTGCCGGATCATTTGCACTGCGGCGCTGCTTTTCGCGGCGCCCGTAGGGGCACAAACGCCGCCAGCTGAGCGGATCCTGACGCGTGCGCAGGCAGTTGCGCAGGACGCCGAAATCTATGCCCAGCGACACGCCGTCAGCCTGGCGGAAGCCGAGCGTCGCCTGCGCATCCAGGAGGCGAGCGTTCCCGCAACCGACCGGATCGCCGCCGAATTCAGCGACCGTCTGGCCGGCATGTCCGTCGAGCATGATCCGGACTATCGGATCGTCGTCCTGCTGACCGGGTCCGAGCCGGTCGCGGACCGAGTGCTGCATGCTGGCGGCGCCGATGTGACGGTGACGTTCAGAACGGGCGCGCGTGCCACCCACGCCCAGGCGATCGCAGCGATGCGCAGGCACCTGATCGATCTCCGTTCCGAACTTCCGGGCGCGCGCGGCGCCGGATACGACCAGCGCACTGGCGAGGTCGTCCTGCTCGTCCCGGCGGAGGATGCTGAACGCTATGGCGTCGCCGCCATCAAGGCGCGCGCCGAGCAGATCGGAGGCGTCCCCGTACGGGTCGTCGTCAATGAGCTTAGGGAATCGAACATGACGGTCGCCGGCGGCGGCCTCGTTGATGGGCTCAACCCACTGAACGGCCGCCGGTACAGGTGCACCACCGCCTTCGTGGTCACCGATGGGACGCGCGATGCGATTGCAACCGCGGCCCACTGCCCGGATGAGGTCGTCTATCGGGATAAGACAGGAATCGCCGTGCCGCTTGCCTTCGTAAGCCAGGACGGCGCGGCCTACCGGGACGTGCAGATCAACCTCAGCAGCGCTCTGCTGCAACCCCTCTTCTATTCCGAACGCAAGAATGGGGCGCTCAGAAGGCTGACCGGCTGGCGCAACCTTGCAAGCACGCGCGCCGGAGATTTCGTCTGCCACTGGGGCGAAAGCTCGGGCTACAGCTGCGCGGAGGTCGAACTGACCGACTACGCACCTCCAGGTGCGCTCTGCGGAGGACCCTGCGAGCCGACCTGGGTGACCGTCCCCGGCCCATCCTGCGTCCCCGGAGACAGCGGCGGCCCGGTGTTTAGCGGGACCACCGCATTCCGCATTGCCAAGGGGGTCAACCGGACGGCATCGGGCAGGTGCAACTTCTATTATTACATGTCGACCGACTATCTGCCGCTGCCGTGGCGATTGTCGGTCGCGCGTTAGAGTACCTTCCGGACCCGTCGAGCCGGGCATTGAGCACGCCAGGCCGCGCCGGTTGTTTCGATCGGCACAAATTCCCAACTTGTGGCTGCCCGCACGGCGCAATATCCGGTCCGATCCTCACCGCGGTACGCTAAATCCAAGATTAAGCGGAGCTTTCCTAATTTGGCACGGCTCTTGCTCGTCAACGAGCACAGCCTTGCCATTGGAGTTGAACATGCAGAATGCCGCCGAAACCCGCACTGCCCTCCCGCTTCGGTCCCACACGATCCTTGGCGTGTGCGAAGGGATCGGAGAGGATTTCGGCTTCAACCCGGCGTGGCTTCGCGTGCCCCTGGCGGCAAGCGTTTTGATCAGCCTCAAATATGCGGTCGCGGCCTACCTGCTGCTCGGCATCATTGTTCTCGGCTCGCGGCTGCTCTTCCCGCAGCCGAAGCCCACTGTCGACAGCATGGACGCCATCGAGGCTTCCGCGCAGGCCGACGAAGCAGAGGCTGCCGAGCTTCCCCTCGCCGCCTGAAACAAGGTCGACGGAAGGTTACAGCCGCATAAACCTCGTCTTTACGCCCTTGCGTTAGAACCGCCGGCAGTAAGGCTTCGCCTGACATTCATCAGACGAGGGGAGAAGGATGGCGACGATTCGCTCCGCAGAGCGACCGGTACTGAGCGCTGCCGACACCCAGCTCGCGCGCGTCGCGAGCAACGGTTGCGCGCGCCATCCGCATTTGCAGATCCTTGTCGAAGCCACCGGCCGAGACGCGGGGCGCGACCTGTCGGACGCCGTTCACCTGCTGTGCGGGCTTCACGGTCATTATCCCGGCCTTATCGAGATCGCGCTGCAGCGCTGCCCGTCCGGCGCTCCGCAGCAATGGCTGACGCGGGCGTCGGAAGCGTTCGAGCGTGAGCGCCTGTACCTGGTGCGCCTGACCTCCGCGGTCGGACCGCTGCCGAGTACGCCCGGAGCGGCCGAGACCGAGGCGAGCCTGCAAGGCGCCCGCCGTGCCCTGGAAATGCTTGCCCAATCCGAACGGCAGGGCTGCGCCCTTGGGTCCGCGACGGCTCTTATCGGAGATTGGTGGCCGATCCGCCGAGTCCTCGATCGAGCTGGAGCGCGGGCCGGCGTGCCCACGCCGCCCCCCTCGCTCCCGGACGAAGCATCGGTCGTGCACGTGATCGAGTCGCTGGCCACCAGTCCAGCTACGGCGCGTGCCCTGTCCTTCGGTGCGGAGCAGCTCCTGCTGCAGCATCGCGCGCTGTTCGACCTGCTCGAAGCTCGGGCCGAAGCTCGCAGCGACTATTGAATCTGGCCGCGTCCGCGGCTCGCGCATCTCTAATCGACAAACGAAAAGGGCGACCGCAGCAGCCGCGGTCGCCCTTTCATTTTGCGTAACGCGGCAGCCGATCAGTCATCGCGATAGGCAAGCTCGAAATTGCCCCAGCGGCGGCCGCCGAAATAGAGCGGCACGAAGACATTCTTCACCGGGATGAATTTGTCGCCGAGCTCCATCCGGTAGGTTGCGAGCGTTGCCGGTCGGTCGCTGGCGAGGGCCGCGCGAGTCGTATCGTCGATGAGGATGCGCCGATTTCGGCAATGCTCGTCGTTCCATACGGGATCGGGCCCCTGGGGATGGCTGCGCTTGCTGAGGTGCGTCGGCAGATAGCCGTTCATGTCTCCGATCGCGGAGCCGATGATGCGGGCGTCCGATGACTCGACCTGATCGAGGATCGGGCGAATGAGGCGGTCGGCGGCATCGTTGAAGCGAACCGCATATTGAACCGGATTGGTTCCCTCGATCAACTGGTAATCGCGATCGAAGACATCGTCGGCAGTGATGGCGCCGGCAGTGAGCGCCTGCTCGATCACGGCCATAATCTGGCGAGCCGAGTCCTGCGCCTTCAGCATGAAGGGCGTGTCGTCGATCTCTGCGCCTGAATTGGCGAGCGTGTCGAGCATGGTATTCGACAGCATTTCCAGGTGCGCGAGGCGCTTCTCGGCGCTAACCAGCTCGGTGCCGTTGGCGCGGGCGTCCGCGGCGAAGTCGGTGAGACCCGCCTTCACGCGATCGACGCTGGTCTGGATCATGCTGGTCGAGTGAGCGATGCCCTCGGTCTGGCGGTCAACCATGCCGACGATCTCGCTGACTTCCCGGACCGTGTCGCTGATCGTCCCGAACCCGGACTGGGCGGCGCGGCTGCGCTCGACACCGGTCTTGATCTCAGTCGTGACAGCGCCGGCCTCGCGGGTCAGTTCTCCGATCGTAGAGGCGATCTGGCTGGTGGCGGCGCGAGTGTCATGAGCGAGCTTCTTTACCTCGGCCGCGACGACTGCGAAGCTGCGGCCGGCGTCCCCTGCCCGAGCCGCCTCGATGGTCGCATTGAGTGCAAGCATGTTGGTCTTGCGGGCAATCGTCTCGATAGTCGAAGAGACGGTCTGCACCTGGTTCATCGCCGACGCGAAGCCGGCCATGCGCTCGCCGAGCTGGACGACGAGCTCGGTCAGGCCCTTGAAGCCGACGATCGTGTCTTCGATTGCGTCGCGGCCGGCCTCGAGCTTGGACTTGGCCTGTTCTGACAGCAGCCTCGCCTCGTCGGTCGAATCCGATACGCGCGCCTGGTCGGCGAGCAGCCGCGTCGTTACTTCCTCGAGCTGAT
The DNA here is from genome assembly GCF_019242355.1 of Sphingomonas sp. GTDB lineage: Bacteria > Pseudomonadota > Alphaproteobacteria > Sphingomonadales > Sphingomonadaceae > Sphingomicrobium. The sequence continues at coordinate 4,455 of NZ_JAFAVR010000285.1, forward strand.
CGAGGGTTCGCATATGGTCGTTGATGCGGCCCGCGACGCCCTGAACATAGCCGGCGACATCGCTGCATTCCATCGACAGCGAGCCGCAGTCCCGCGCCACTGCACGGATCGCATCTTCCGTGACTTGCTCAATCCCCATTGTCGCCATGTCGACGCCCGCTCCCGAACAATTCGCGACGGGGATACGCAGGAAACTCCTACGTCTTCGTTAACCACGCGGTCTGGCGACCTTGCAATTTTATTGGAAGTCATCAGCATTCGCTGGCCGAATGGGGAGGCAACGAATTGACAGAGTTTTCTTTGAGCTACCGAGGTAGCGAGGCTCAGGATCATTTACTTGATTTCTATGACGCGTCCAAAGCCCTGGTCGGCTTCCAGCGCTCGCTTGCGCTGACCGTTCATCTGGCCCTGAACGGCGAAATTATAACTCAAGCACCATCCCTCAAAGGGGCACGAGTTCTAGTTGGACCGCCGGTCGCAGGCAGCTGGGAGATCGTCGCGACTGTACTTGGAGGCATTAGCGCAGCGTCCCTTGCGCCCAAGGATTCGGTCTTAGGGCACTTTACGAGATCGCTTTACGACTATGTTTTGAAGGCGACGCTCGGAATAGACGTAGACTTTGAAAAGACTATTCGGCAGCAGTTTGCTGAACAGTGCGCTCAAAAGGGGATTACAGAAGAAAAGCTCGACAGCCTAATCGAAAAGACCGAGCCAGCGATCGTGGAAATGCATCGGCCGATTGTATGGTCGCAAAGCGCTCGCCGAGCTCGTGTCTTTTTCGGCCGCGACGGGGACAAGCTCGTCGGCCCCTCACTCACACCGGCGACATACGAGCACGCAACTCGAACGAAGAAGCTAACGAAGCCAGAAAAGTTCGATGGCCTGATATCGAGCTACAACGCGAATACTTTCAAAGGTCGCATTTATCTCGTCGATGCAAAACGGCCCGTCCCTTTCGAACTCGCCGAGAAAGCTCGCGACACTCAATCCATCAGAAAAATCACGAGCAGTCTCCGGTCCAACGCATTGGATAGACTAACATCCCGTCGAAATTACAACGCCGACATCACGATGAATGCATTCAGGCACGAGAGTTCGACCGGCCGTTTGAAGTCAATTTTCGTTGTGGAAGTATCTCCGTTTGATCTGACCTGAAGCGGTCATCGATAAAGAAAATGAGCCTGCTGCTCGTCTTCCCAGGCGCGCTCGTCGGGAACGGTGACGACGTCGAGGTCTCCGGGCGCGGCCTGCGGATCGTCGACCCACTCGCGGAGCAGCGGCGAGCCGTTGATGACGTCGATGGCGAGCTTGTCGAAGACATATTCGTACGGGAAGTCCCGCCACAGATCGTAGTCCGGATACAGCGCGCGGATCGCCTTGAAGGCGAGCGCCTGCAGCCGCCACGGCCTGAACGCCTCGTGGCCGTAGAACGGGCCCTCGGCGTGGATGAAGACGCCGAGGTTGAGCTCGCCCGCATGCTTGTGGAAAGTGGGCTGGAACGCGATGTCGCGCAGCTTGCAGCCGGCGAGCCATTGCGGCGCGAGGCGCTCCATCTCGGCCATCACCCGGCGCGGCTCGATGTCCGGCGCTCCGAACAGTTCGAGCGCCCGCGTGGTGCCCCTGCCCTCGCTAAGCGTCGTTCCTTCCAGCATCACTGTGCCGGCGTAAGCGCGGGCCATGTTGAGGTTGGCGGCATTGGGGCTCGGGTTGATCCAGACGCGGTCTTCGGGCCAGCCGAAGCCCGGCCCTCGATCCGGCGTCCAGCCGTCCATCTCGATCACGCGGTAATCGACGTCGAGCCTGAAGTGGTCGATGAACCAGCGACCGAGCTCGCCCAGCGTCATTCCATGGCGCATCGGCATCGGGCCGGCGCCGACGAAGCTTTCCCAGCCAGGCCGCAAGGTCAGGCCTTCAACCGGCCGTCCCGCCGGGTTCGGCCGATCGACCACCCACACGCTCTTGCCGTGCTCGGCGGCCGCTTCCAGCACGTAGAGCAAGGTCGTGACGTAGGTATAGATGCGGCAGCCGAGGTCCTGCAAATCGACGAGGATCGTATCGAAGGTCCCCATCGACTGACCGCTCGGCCGCCGGACCTCGCCATAGAGGCTGAACACCGGGATGCCGTAGATCGGGTCGGTGAAGTCGGGCGACTCCATCATGTTGTCCTGCAGGTCGCCGCGAACGCCATGCTGCGGCCCGAACACCGCAGACATGTTGAGGCCCGAGGCGACCAAGGCGTCGAGGCTGTGCGTCAGGTCCTTCGTCACAGAGGCGGGATGGGCAAGGAGCGCGACACGCTTGCTCTCCAGGGGGCGGCGAAGCTCGGGCTCGGCGAGCAGGCGGTCAATGCCGAACTGGGTCATGAATGCTGCTTAGGCAAGCTTGGCGGTGAAGCAACGGGCATCGTGGAAATCGGGCTTCTCACCGGCGTGTGCGAGCGCCCAGTACGACTTGGTCCCGTCCTGCTCCTCGATCACCGCGGATAGACCGAGCTGCCAGTGAACGGCGTCGACCGAGATCGTCGCGCCGAGCGCCCACCAAGTGAAATTGTCCTCAGCCCGGATATAGGGGACGGCAGCGACGGGTGCGTTGCCGAGCCTCTCGCGATAAGCCGCGAAATCATAGGCGGCCCAGCTACCCGACGGAGCGAAGTTCCATTCCCGATAAGCCTCGTCGCCGGAGCGCTGAAGGAACGCCTCGAAGCAGGTCGTGCGCCAGAGATCGTCAGCGCGGCCCGGCTCGTCGGATCGCGGGATGACGAAACGCTCCAGGGGCGCCGAGACACCGAACCAGATGTTGGTCGTCGCGGCCGATCCGAACGCCGCTGAATGCTCGACACGGGCCCAGACCCTGAACGGCGGATCGGTCGGCGGCGTCGACGGATGGGGCACGAGCGTCAGTTCCATGGCGGTGCAGTAGCAGGCCGCCGTGCTTGACGCTAAGCGGCTGGCATGACGGCTTACAGTTCCTCCCTTCTCAGGCTGCTCGATGAGCGTGGCTACATCCACCAGGTCACCGACCCCGGCGCCTTGGAAGCGCTGGCGAACAAAGAGGTCGTCAGCGGCTATATCGGCTTCGACGCGACCGCTTCGAGCCTTCACGTCGGCAGCCTCGTCCAGATCATGATGCTTCGCCGCATGCAGCAGGCCGGACACCGCCCGATCGTCGTGATGGGTGGGGGAACGACCAAGGTCGGCGATCCCTCCGGCAAGGACGAGAGCCGTAAATTGCTCACTGATGAGCAGATCGACGCCAACATCGCCTCGATCCGCCGAGTTTTCGAACGCTTCTTGAGGTTCGGCGACGGCCCGACAGACGCGATTCTGGTCAACAATGCCGACTGGCTCGACGGCCTCCAGTACATCCCGTTCCTGCGCGAGGTTGGGCGGCATTTCACCATCAACCGGATGCTGACGTTCGACAGCGTCCGCCTCCGTCTCGACAGAGAACAGCCGCTCACGTTCCTCGAATTCAACTACATGATCTTGCAGGGCTACGACTTCCTCGAGCTGTCGCGGCGGGTCGGGTGCCGGCTGCAGCTCGGTGGGTCCGACCAGTGGGGCAATATCGTCAATGGGATCGAGCTCGGCCGGCGGATCGACGGAACCGAGCTGTACGGAGTCACGACGCCGCTGATCACGACCGCGGACGGCGGCAAGATGGGGAAGACGGCGCAAGGCGCGGTGTGGCTCGATGCAGGGCTGCTCAGTCCGTACGATTACTGGCAGTTCTGGCGAAACGTCGACGATGCCGACGTCGGTCGGTTCCTGAAACTATTCACTGACCTGTCACTGGATGAGATTGCGCGCCTCGAGAGCCTTGAAGGTGCTAGGATCAACGAGGCGAAGGTGGTGCTGGCGACGGAGGCGACGGCGTTGCTGCACGGGCGCGATGCCGCGGAAGCCGCCGCACGGACGGCCTCCGAAACGTTTGCTGGAGGCGGCGCCGGCGAGGATTTGCCCACATTGACTGCCGGCTCGGCCATCTCGATCATGGCCGCCTTAACGGGGTTGGGCTTCTGCGGTTCGAACGGGGAGGCGAAGCGGAAGATCGCCGAAGGAGCGGTCAGGCTCGACGACCAAGTCGTCAGTGACGCGGGCCTGACAATCGAGGTGGCCGACAAGCCGATCAAACTCAGCCTCGGCAAGAAAAAACACGGATTGCTCGTTCGCTAGCCGCTCCTGATCAGACCCACCGCCTGGTCGCGCTCGAACAGGTACAGGCAGGTGCGCGCCGCCTGCCCGCGCGGTCCGTCCAGGCCTCCATCTCTTTCCAGAAGCAGTTGCGCGTCGCTGCTCGCGATCGGCGCGAGCTGGGCGACGTCCTCAGCGCTTGCGACGCGAAAGCCGATTTCGCCTGACTGCTTCGTGCCGAGAATTTCGCCCGGACCGCGCAGCCGCAAGTCCTCCTCGGCGATGCGGAAGCCGTCGCTGGTCTCGCGCATCAGGGCGAGACGGGCGCGACCGACCTCGGTTAGGGTCTGCCCGCGAACCAAGAGGCAGGTGCTCTTGCCGCTTCCCCGCCCCACGCGGCCCCGCAGCTGGTGGAGCTGGGCCAGGCCGAAGCGCTCGGCGCCTTCGACGATCATCAATGTCGCGTTGGGCACGTCGACGCCGACCTCGATCACCGTGGTCGCGACAAGGACGGCGAGTTCCTTGGCCGCGAAGCGCGCCATGACCGCGTCCTTGTCGGGCCCCTTCATGCGGCCGTGGACTAGACCGACGCGGTGGGTGCCGAAGCGCAGTTCAAGGATGCGCGCACGTTCTTCGGCAGCAGCGGCGTCGCTTTTCTCGCTCTCTTCCACGAGCGGGCACACCCAATAGGCCTGGCCGCCGCCGGCGATGTGGCGGCCGAGGCCGTCGATCACGTCGGCGAGCTTTTCCTCGCTGATCACTCGCGTCTCGATCGGCGAGCGGCCGGGCGGCATCTCGTCGATGCGGCTGACGTCCATCTCTCCATATTGGGTGAGCGTCAGGGTCCGCGGGATCGGTGTCGCCGTCATCACCAGGAGGTGCGGCGGCCGCTCGGCCTTGGCGGAGAGTAGCAGGCGTTGCGAGACGCCGAAGCGGTGCTGTTCGTCGATCACGGCAAGGCCGAGATTCCTGTACGCGACCTTTTCCTGGAAGATGGCGTGGGTGCCGACGAGGATATCGATCGATCCGTCGGCAAGGCCCATCAGGACGCTGTCGCGCGGCCGGCCCTTCTCGCGGCCGGTGAGGATCGCGACCCGGACGCCAATGCTGTCGAGCTGCTTCAACAGGGTCGCGTGGTGCTGGCGCGCCAGGATTTCCGTCGGAGCGAGAAGTGCCGCCTGCGCCCCGGACTCGACCGCGGCGAGCATCGCCAGCAGGGCGACCAGCGTCTTGCCCGAGCCGACGTCGCCCTGCAGCAGCCTGAGCATCGGCACGCTTTGGGCCATGTCGCCATGGATCTCCCCGACGACGCGCCGCTGCGCATCGGTCAGCTGGTACGGCAGATCAAGCCGGGCAGTAATTCCGCCGGTCCCCGGAAGCGGGACGGTCCTTCGGCGCCGCGACGATTGCCGAAGGAGCGACAGCGCGAGCTGGTTGGCAAAAATCTCGTCGTAAGCGAGCCGTCGGCGAGCCGTGTCGCTACCCGGCTCGCGATGGGCTTCAGCGACCGACGTACGCCATTGACGCCACCCCTCGCGAGACATCAGGCCAGGCTCGATCCATTCGACCAGCTCGGGCGCGCGTTCGACGGCGGCCGCCGTAAGCTCACCGAGGCGACGGTTGGTCAGGCCCTCGGTCAGGGGATAGACCGGCTCCCGGACGGCGGGCTGCGGCCCCTGACCGGGCTCGGCGATGTCCGGGTGGATGACCTGCCACTCTTCGCCATAGGCTTCGAGCTTGCCCGAGACGATCCGCCTCTCGCCGATCGGCAAGCTCCGTTTCGCCCAGCCCGGGTTGTTGAAGAAAATGAGGCTGATCGTATTCTGGTCGCCGTCGGACGCGAACACTCGCGTCGGCCCTCGTCCGGACCGGGTTTCGCGGGTCTCGAACGGCGTGACCTCGAGGATGATCGTGCGGCCGAGGAGCGACGCATTAGCCGCCGGCACCTTGAGGCGTTCGATGACGCCTGTCGGTAGATGGTAGAGCAGGTCGACGACGCGAGTGATGCCGAGCTTCTTCAGCTGCTTCGAAACCTGTGGCCCAACACCCTTCAGCACCTCGACCTCGGCGAACAAGGGATTGAGGATTTCGGGGCGCATGAGCCGTTGTTAGCGGGTCACGCGGCGCTCGCAATGCGCGGCGGCGATGACTACATGCCTCCCATGCCTTCCGACCCGGAATTGAAGCGCCTTCAATGGCGCGCGCACCATCGCGGCACGCGCGAAGCCGACGCGATGATCGGCGGATTCTTCGACGCAGCCCATGACTCATGGGCCGCCGAGGAGCGCGCGACCTTCGCCGCGCTGCTTGAGGAGCAGGACGTCGACATCATGGCCTGGGCACTAGGAACCGCGAGCGCCCCCGAGCGCTTCCAAGGTCCCATGCTCGAAGCGATGAAGAGGCTCGATTACATCCGGATTGCACGATGACCGACGCGCTTCAGCGAGTCCTTCGCGCGACCGATCCCCTGACCCTCGCCTCAGTGCCGACCGGGTTTCTGCCTTGGCTCGCGGCGGATCTCGCACGCGCCGCTCACGGCACCGGCAAGGGCGGCCGCGCGGTCGTCATCGCCGCCGACGAATCCGAGATGCGGGCGCTCGCAGAGACGATCCCGGTGTTCGCGCCCGAGGTCGAGGTTCTGACTCTGCCCTCCTGGGACTGCCTCCCCTACGACCGAGCGTCGCCGGCGCTTCGAGTCATGGCGGAGCGGCTTGCGACTCTCAGCGCGCTTCAGGCGAAGAGCGACAAGCCGCAGCTCCTGATCGCGACCGTCAACGGCGCGACCCAGCGGGTGCTGACCCCATTTCGCGTCCGCCAGCTCACGCGGCGCATCGCCGAGGGCGGGCGGATGGACCGCGAGGCCCTGATCGCTCAGCTGACGGCGCTTGGCTTCCAGCGCTCGGACACGGTCGCCGAGCATGGCGAATATGCGGTTCGCGGGTCGCTGATCGATGTCTTCCCGCCGGGCGAGGAGCAGGCGCTTCGCCTCGACTTCTTCGGCGACGAGATCGACAGCCTTCGGCGATTCGACCCGGCCGACCAGCGATCGACCGAGAAAGCGGAGGCCTTCACGCTGATGCCGGCGTCGGAAGCGCTGCTCGACGAGGACACGATCAAGCGCTTCCGCTCGCGCTATCGCGAGAAGTTCGGGGCGACCGCGACTGGCGACCCTCTCTATCAGGCGCTCTCCGATGGGCGCCGGATGGCCGGCATGGAGCATTGGCTTCCGCTTCTTGAGGAGCGGCTGTCGACTTTGTTCGACCATCTCGGCGAGCACGACATCGTTCTTCGCGACGCCGCGGCCGACAAGGCGTTCCAGGATCGCTCGGACGCGATCGAGGATTATTACCAGAACCGCGTCCGGGCTATGGAAGCGCAGCCCGGCAGCTACCGCCCACTTGGACCAACGGCCCTTTATGTCAGCAAGGACGAGTGGCAGGCGTTGCTAGCCGATTGCCCGATCCACCGCGCCTCCGGATTCCCCGAGCCCGAATCCGCGCGAACTATCGACTTCGGCGTCGAGCCCGCCCGGGATTTCGCTCCGGAACGAGCGCAGCAGGCCAATGTCTACGAGGCCGTCGCAAAGCATATCGCGGACCTTCGTCGAAAGGGCCGCAAGGTCGTCCTTGCAAGCTACAGCCGCGGCGCCCGGGAGCGGCTATCCGGCCTGCTCGAGGACCATGACGTCAAGACGCACAAGGCGGCTGACAGCTGGCAGGACGCCTTAGGGTCGAAGACGCAGCCCGTGCTCATGGTCCTGCCGCTGGATCACGGCTTCAGTACCGCCGAGGTTGCAGTCCTGACCGAGCAGGACATGCTCGGCGACCGGCTCGTTCGCCGTCGGAAGAAGCGCAAGGCGGCTTCGGCCTTCCTCGAGGAGCTGGCGACGCTCTCGCCCGGCGACCTCGTCGTGCACGCCGACCACGGCATCGGCCGCTACGAGGGCCTCACCCAGATTCCCGTCAGCAAGGTGCCGCACGATTGCGTCGCGCTCGAATATGCGGGCGGCAACAAGCTATACGTGCCCGTCGAGAATATTGAGCTCCTGACCCGCTACGGCGCCGAGAACGAGGGCGTCGCCCTCGACCGGCTGGGCGGCGAGGCATGGCAGCGGCGCAAGTCGAAGATGAAGGAGCGCATCCGCGAGATCGCGGGTGAACTCATCAAGACGGCCGCCCTGCGCGCGACCCGCGCTGGCGTTGTCGCCCAGGCCGACGCCAGCTATCCCCAGTTCGTCGACCGGTTCCCCTACGAGGAAACCGACGACCAGGATCGCGCGATCGAGGAGGTGCTCGGCGACCTCGAGGCCGGAAAACCCATGGATCGGCTGGTCTGCGGCGATGTCGGCTTCGGCAAGACCGAGGTCGCTTTGCGGGCAGCCTTTGTCATGGCAATGTCGGGAAAGCAGGTGGCGCTCATCTGTCCGACCACGCTGCTTGCCCGCCAGCATTATGCGAACTTCACCGAGCGTCTTCACGGCTTCCCGATCAACGTCGGCCGCCTGTCGCGGCTGGTGCCCTCGACGGAAGCGAAGAAGACCAAGGAGGGCCTCGCAGACGGCACGGTCGACATCGTCGTCGGGACCCATGCCATTCTCGCGAAGGGATTGAATTTCAAACGCCTGGGCCTCGTCATTGTCGACGAGGAGCAGCATTTCGGAGTCGCCCACAAGGAGCGGCTCAAGGCCCTCAAGACCGACGTTCACGTCCTGACGCTGACCGCTACGCCAATCCCGCGCACCCTGCAGATGGCGATGAGCGGCCTTCGCGAGCTATCGGTCATCCAGACGCCGCCGGTGGATCGCCTTGCCGTCCGAACCTACGTTACCCCCTGGGACCCAGTGGTCGTGCGCGAGGCGCTGCTGCGCGAGCATTTCCGCGGCGGTCAGAGCTTCTTCGTCGTGCCCCGGATCGCCGACCTGCCCGACATGGAGGAATGGCTCCGCTCGGAGGTTCCCGAAGTGAAGTCCGTGACCGCGCACGGGCAGATGGCCCCGACCGAGGTCGAGGAGCGGATGAGCGCCTTCTATGACCGCAAGTATGACGTGCTCTTGTCCACCACGATCGTCGAGAGCGGGCTCGATATCCCGACTGCCAACACCTTGGTCGTCCATCGCGCGGACCGTTTCGGGCTCGCCCAGCTTTACCAGATCCGGGGCCGCGTCGGCCGGTCGAAGACCCGCGCCTACGCCTATCTGACGACGCCGGCCGACCGGCAGGTGACCGAAACGGCGGAAAAGCGGCTGCAGGTGCTCGCCAACCTCGACAGCCTCGGCGCGGGCTTTCAGCTCGCCAGCCACGATCTCGACATCCGCGGCGCCGGCAACCTGCTCGGTGACGAGCAATCGGGCCACATCAAGGAAGTCGGATTCGAGCTTTACCAGTCGATGCTCGAGGAGGCGATCGTCGAGATGAAGTCGGGCGGTGGTCCGAAGACCGAGGAGTTCACGCCGCAGATCAGCGTCGATGCGCCGATCCTTATCCCTGAAGCCTACGTCCCCGACCTCGATTTGCGGATGGGCCTCTATCGTCGGCTGGGCGAGCTTGAAGACCGGCCGGCGATCGACGCGTTCGCGGCTGAGCTGATCGACCGCTTTGGCGCGCTTCCCGAGGAGACCGCGAACCTGATGAAGATCGTCGAGATCAAGCTGAACTGCCGCCAGGCGAATGTCGCGAAGCTCGACATCGGCGCCAAGGGCGCGGTTGTCACCTTCGCCGAAAGCGGCTTCAGCGATCTTGCGGGTCTGCTCGGCTATGTCGATCGGCTGAAGGGCGCGGCCAGGCTGCGACCGGACAGCAAGATGACGGTGTCACGAGATTGGTCGACGCCCGAAGCACGGCTCGCCGGAGCGGTGCAGCTCTCGCGCGGCCTCGCCCGCGTTGCGGTTGCCGGCGATAAGAAGGAAGCCGCCTAGGCGCCCCTCATGCAGCCTCGACGAGGCTTGCGGTCACGAAGCGCCAGAGTTCTTCCTCGGTCAGCGCGCCGGCGGCGAGGAAGCCCTGGTAGCATTCGCAGCCCCAGTCGACGAGCAGCGCAAGTTGGCTCGTGCTCTCCACGCCTTCGACGATGACCTTGAGGTCGAGTTCGCGCGCGAGCTGGATCAGCGCCCGCAGGACGATACGGTCGCGAGCGCCTCCGACGATGTCGCAGACCAGGCGCCGATCGATCTTGATGAGGTCGAGCGGCAGGCTGATCAGATAAGCGAGGCTTGCGTAACCGGTGCCGAAATCGTCCACGGCGATCCTGAAGCCGGCATCCCGTAAGCGCAACAGGCGCTCCGCCGCGGCGGCCTCGTCTGCCAGGAGTGCGCTTTCGGTTATCTCGACGGTGACCCGGCGCGGATCGATTCCGCAGTGGCCAACCTCTTCGAGAAGCCACTGGTCATGTCCGACCCGCGAAATTTCCTGAGGAAGGAGGTTGAGGGATATACCGAGCCCGGCGAGTGGTCCTGACCATGCTGCCGCGGCCCTCAGTGCCTTGCGCTGCACGACCCTCGAAAGCTGCTCATGCAGGCCGGCGCGAGCCGCTCGCTCGAACAGCATGTCGGCGGACTGGGCAATCGGCGAGCGCGCAAGCGCCTCGGCGGCCAGGATCCGGCCGGTAACCGGCTCGATCTGCGGCTGGTAGAGGACGTCGATCTGCTCATTGGCAATCATGCTTTCGAGCAGTGGATCGGAATGGTTCGTCGCCGGTCCGGCCCCCGCGTCTGCCGTGCCCTTGCCCCACTGCAATACGTTCGCCCAAGTCAACATGGGAATAGCGCTACGGGTCCCGCGGACGGGGTGAAACAACCGTGTCGGTCGCGCCTCGAAACGGGACAGTGACGCGGGGTGCCGATCCGCTTATGTTTCCCTCCCGAAAGCAGACGTTCGAAGGACCCGGATTGACCGCCGACGCACCCCATTCCGACGGCTGCGAGCCAATCGACCTGCGCCCCCAGGGAATCGGGCTTCTGTCGTCCCACACCGAGGTTGCGCGCGCTGCCGACGCCCTTCTTCGTAAGCGCTACATATTCGCACCGCGCGGCGAGGCGCAGACCCTGGTGGCGCTCGGCGGCGACGGATTCATGCTCCAGACCCTTCATGCGATGCTTGGCCATACCAAGCCGCCGTGCCCGGTGTTCGGCATGAACCGCGGCACAGTCGGCTTCCTGATGAACGAGTGGCGCCTCGACCGTCTCGCTGAGCGCATCGAGGCCGCGAAAGCCATTCGCGTCGCTCCGCTGGAAATGCGGGCGACCACCGTCGGCGGCGAGCAGTCGGTCCATGCCGCGATCAACGAGGTCTCTCTGCTCCGCGAGACTCGGCAGACCGCAAAGATCGAGATCTCGGTCGACGGACGAGTGGCCCTTCCCGAGCTCGCCTGCGACGGCGTCTTGGTCGCGACGCCGGCGGGATCGACGGCCTATAATTTGTCCGCTCGGGGCCCGATCCTTCCGCTTCAGGCCCGGATGCTGGCGTTGACACCGATCAGCCCGTTCCGCCCGCGCCGCTGGTCGGGCGCCATTCTCCCGGACGACACCGCGGTCTGCCTGCGGATCCTCGAAGCCGACAACCGGCCGGTCTCCGCGGTTGCCGACCAGATCGAGGTCCGCGACGTCGCCAAGGTGGAGGTCCGCCTCGACCGGGAACGCTCGTTGACCCTGCTGTTCGATCGGGAACATGCGCTCGACGAGCGAATCGCGATGGAGCAGTTCGCGACCTGACCTGTCCCGAAATGCTTGCCTTTGGAGCAGGCTCCGCTATTGAGCCGCGGCGCCCAGAAGACCCTGACGGGCCGCTCCCCGGTAGCTCAGCGGTAGAGCATCCGACTGTTAATCGGACGGCCGCCTGTTCGAATCAGGCCCGGGGAGCCATTTCTTCCGCTCGCTTATTCCTCATGCCCCGAGCGCCACAAGGCGGAGGTCAGCGGGTCGAAGATATATTCAAGTGCCGTGCGCTTGCGGACAGTGAGAACGATCTCGACAGGAAGGCCTGGGCGGAGTTCGCCATTTCCGAGCACCGAGCGAACCCGGTTGAGCTCGGATTCCGGAACGACGATCTGGGCACGAAAATAGGACATGCCGGTCTTGTCGTCCTTGAAGCTGTCGGCCGAGACCGTGCTCACCGTGCCCTTGAACAGCGGCAGCGATCGGTTGTGGACGCTGACGAACCGAACCTGAGCCGTCTGTCCCTGGAAGACGTCGTCGGCATCGGTCGGTCGCAGCTGCGCCTGGATGATCAGCGACTTTCCGTCGGGAACGATGTCCATCAGCGTCTGCCCGGACGCGACCACTCCGCCGACGGTGAACACGCTAAGGCCGACGACCTGGCCGGTCGCGGGGGCCCGGACCTCGGAATTGTGGAGTTGCTCGCGAACTGCGACGAGCTTGGGCAGCGTTTCGGAGATTTTCGCCTGGGTGTCCTTGAGGTCACCTTCAATCTCGGTGATCTTGTCGCGAACCAGGCTCAATGATTGCATTCGGGTCTCACCGATGCCCTGCCCCGCCTGGGCATATTGAGCGCTCATCGCGCCTTCCTGGCCATGGAGATCGGCCTGGGCCCGTTGCAGCTCGCGGACCCGGTTGATCGAGGCCCAGCCCTTGGCCGCGATGGCCTGGAGCCCATCAAGCTCCTGGCCGATCAGCTGTTGCTGCTGGACAACGGCGCTGCGCTGCTGGACGAAGCCGCTCTGCTGTTCGGACAGCTGGCTCGCGCGCTGGCGCAGCACCGACTGCTGCGCCGCCAGCGAGGCTGCGCGAGCATGCATTTCAGCGAGCTGGAGATGCATCACCTCGTCGGCGATCGGCTTGTCCTCGGCGCTCAGGGTCGCGAACTCGGGTGGCGGAGCGAAGCCCGCCTGGCCATTGCTTTCGGCGAGCAGCCGAGCGCGCTGCGCAAGCAGGGTCAGATAGTCGCTCGTCAGCGATCGCTCCGAAGCCCGGACGTCAGGCGCGGCAAGCTCCACGAGCACTTGCCCTGCCTCGACGTGCTGGCCCTCGTGGACATTGAGGGCCCTGACGACGCCGCCGTCGCGGTTCTGGACCGACTGGCGATTGCCGAGGACGGCGATGGTGCCGGATGCCGTGACTCCGGCGTCCAGCGGGGCAAGCGCCGCCCAGCCCAACAGCACGACGAAGAACAGGGCGGCAATGACGAGGCCCATTCGGATCTCGCGCGAGGGGTTGCCCGCCTCAAGATCGGTCGGCGCCGGAAGAGTGATGGCGTCGCTCACGCGGCATTCTCCGAGGTTTGCGGGGCCGCAAGGCGCGCGACCACTTCCTTCGCCGGACCGATCATGCGGGGGCGGCCCTCGTCGAGGACAAGCAGCGCATCCGCGGCCTCGAGCACGCCGCGGCGATGGGCGATGATGATGACTGTCGCGTTGCGCGCGCGGGCAGCCTTCACGGCGGCAAGCAAGGCGAGCTCGCCGAGATTGTCGAGGAAAGCGTTCGGCTCATCGAGGACAAGCATCGCGGGCTGTCCGTAGAGTGCTCGGGCAAGCGCGATCCGCTGCGCCTGTCCCGCCGACAAGCCGGAGCCCATCAGTCCAAGCGGCGTGTCATAGGCCTGGGGAAGCTGCAGGATCATCTCGTGCACTCCGGCCTCGCTTGCTGCAGCAACGACCGCAGCGTCGATCTCCCGTGCCTCGTCGACGGTCCGCGGCCGTGCGAACCGCGCGATGTTCTCCTTGATCGTTCCTTCGAACAGCGACGGCTCCTGCGGCATGTAGCCGATGTGGCGACCGAGCTCGTCCTGGTCCCAGTCGCTGAGCTTAGCGCCGTCGAGGCGAACCGCGCCGACGGTCGGCTGCACGGCCCCGACCAGGAGCTTGCCAAGCGTCGTCTTGCCCGATCCGCTTGGGCCGATCACGCCGAGGATGCGGCCGGGAAGAGCGTGGAAGCTGATTCCGAGCAGGAGCGTGCGGCCGTCCCGGTTCCGCAAGCCCACCTCCTGCACCAGCAGGTCCCCCCTGGGTGCGGGCAGGGCCGTGTAGACCCGCGGCTCGCCGACGCTTTCTAGCGCCCGCGACAGGCGCTCCGCAGCCGCTCGTGCCGATGCCAGCGACGACCAGCCGCCGATGATATTCTCGATCGGCTGCAAAGCCCGGCTGAGGAGCACCGACGAAGCGATGATCGCGCCCGACGAGATCGATCCGTTGAGCGCGAGAAGCGCGCCGAGGCCGAGGGCGGCGGACTGGATGAACAATCGGAAGAACTTGCTGGAAGCCGAGAGGCGGCCGCCGGCGAACTGCGCCGCGACCGTATTGCTGACAGCAAGGCGGCGATGATCGAGCTGGCGGTCGACGACCGCGGCGGTCATGCCGAGCGCCTTGATCGTGCTGCCGTGCACGGCCGCTGCCTGCTGGCTGTTGTGGGCCGCGCCCATCGCCGCCGTGGCAAGGTCCATCTTCTTCTGCGTCGCGCGTCTGTTGAGCCCTGCCAGGGTCACCAGGATGATCGCGGAGACCACCGCCAATACGCCGATCCAGAAATGCAGCAGGAAGGCGACGATCAGGAATACCGGAGTCCACGGAGCGTCGAACATGGCCGCGATCACGGGGGCGGCAAGAGTGGTTCGGACGGTGTCGAAATCGCGCATCGCCTGGCCAGCGGCGGCGGAATCGGCGCTCATCATCTGCTGCAGGATGCGAGGCGCGAGCAGAGCGTCCAGGCGGACGCTAGCCCGGATCAGCAGGCGGTTGCGGATCATGTCGAGCGACGATTGCGCCACGAGCGCGATCGCCAGCGCGAGCGTGATGAAGAACAGGGTCGCCCGGCCACCCGTCGGCACCACCCGGTCATAGACCTGGAGCATATATAGCGTCGGTGCGAGATAGAGCAGGTTGATCAAGAGGCTGAAGCCGGCAGCTGCAAGGAAATGGCTGCGGCACTCCGCCAGAGCCTGGCGAAGGATTGGTGGCAGTGCGACGCCCCCGAGCTTCACGCCGAGGCCTCGACATTCCGGGCTTGCAGGCCAGTCGTGTGCAACGTCTTTCCCAACCTCAATCCTGTCCCTTCAGCGGGGCCTTCGCGCTGCCAGCGATGTGCAAAGCGGCTGGTACCGCAATTCGTCGATGATACTGCTCTCTCTTTTTAAGCTTAAACGCCAATTAACAAAGGCGATTCCGCGGGCGGTCCGTTCCCGCGCGCCGTGCCCTCAGCCCTCGATGGCGGCCATGAGGCTCGCGTTGCCGCCGGCCGCCGTCGTGTCGGTGCAGGTGACGCGCTCGGTCGCGAAACGGGCGACATAGTGAGGTCCGCCCGCCTTCGGGCCAGTGCCGCTGAGCCCTTCCCCGCCGAAGGGCTGGCTTTCGACGACGGCGCCGATCTGGTTGCGGTTGACATAAAAGTTCCCGACCCGCGCTCGGCTTTCGACGAAGTCTCGAACGGTGTCGATGCGGCTTTGCAGGCCAAGAGTCAGCCCGTAGCCCGCCGCGTTGATCTGGTCGATCACGCCTCCGAGCCCATCGGCAGGAAACCGGATGACATGCAGGATCGGCCCGAAATTCTCGCGGTTCAGCTCGGCGAGGGAGCCAATCTCATAGAAGGCCGGAGAGACGAAACTGCCCTGCGCTGCTTCGCTCGGCAGGGCCCTGCGGCATATCCGTCGAGCATTCGAGTCCAGCCAGCCGAGATGCTCGTCCAGCGCCCGCCTCGCCTCCTCGTCGATTACCGGCCCGACATCGATCGCGAGATCCGCTGGGTCGCCGATCTCCAGCGCCTCCATCGCGCCCGAAACCATCGCGATCATGCCGTCGGCGACATCATCCTGCACGAACAACACGCGGCAGGCCGAACAACGCTGGCCGGCGCTCTGAAACGCGGAGGAAATGACGTCGCGCGTGACCTGCTCGGGCAGCGCCGAGCTATCGACGATCATCGCGTTCTGGCCGCCGGTCTCGGCGATGAAGGGGATGATGGGGCCGTCGCGATCGGCAAGCGTCCTGTTGATGAGCCGCGCCGTTTCCGTCGAGCCGGTGAAGGAGACTCCCGCAAGCAGGGGGTGAGCCGTCAATGCGGCACCAACCTTGCCGTCGCCCGGAGCCAGCTGGGCGACGTCCCGCGGAATGCCTGCGCGATGCATCAACTCGACGGCGAACGCGCCGATCAGCGGCGTCTGCTCGGCCGGCTTGGCGACGACGGCGTTGCCGGCCGCGAGGGCAGCGGCAATCGGCCCGGTGAAGATCGCCAAGGGGAAATTCCACGGCGAAATGCAGGCAAACACGCCGCGTCCGTGAAGGCGAAGCTCGTTCAGCTCGCCCGTGGGGCCGGGCAAATGCATGGGGCGAGTGAATTGCCGCCGCGCCTCCGACGCGTAGAAGCGCAGGAAATCGACCGCTTCGCGAACCTCGAGGATCGTGTCGGGCAAGGTCTTGCCGCCCTCGCGGATGCAGAGCGAGAACAGCTCTTCGCGATGCTGCTCGTACAGGTCGGCCGTCCGGTCGAGCAGCCGCGCCCGAGCCTCGCCGCCAAGCGCATCCCAGGCCTGCTGTTCCTGATGGCCGGCCCGGACCATCGCGTCGACACCGGACGGGGTCGCCTCCGAAACGCTGCCTACCCTTGCGCTGCGATCCTGCGGCGAGACAACCGCACGGGCGTTCCCAGTCCCGCGCGTCGGCCTGGCTGACCACTCGCGGCTCTCCAGCGCCTCGAGCCGGCCGTAAAGCGGCGCACGAACGAGCGGATCGGAAAGATCGACCCCGGCGCTGTTGCGGCGCCCCGGTCCGAACACATCGCGGGGAAGCGGAATCTTCGGATTGCGCCTGGGCTCCAGCGCGGCCAGCTCCGCAACCGGATCGCGGGTCAGCTCGTCGATCGAGACCTCCTCGTCCGCGATCCGGTTGACGAAACTCGAATTCGCCCCGTTCTCGAGCAGGCGACGTACCAGATAAGCGAGCAACTCCTTGTGGCTGCCGACCGGCGCGTAGATCCGCACCGGCGTGCGTCCATCGCCGATGGCCTCCTCCAGCTTTGCAAGCTCGGCGTAGAGGCCCTCGCCCATGCCATGGAGCCGCTGGAACTCTAGCTCCCGACCGGCGGCCAGCGCTTTCACCTGGCCGATCGTGCTTGCATTGTGCGTCGCGAAGGCAGGGTAGATGACGTCGCTGGCATCGAGCAGCACCTTCGCGCAGGCGAGATAG
This sequence comes from Sphingomonas sp., assembly GCF_019242355.1. Taxonomy (GTDB): domain Bacteria; phylum Pseudomonadota; class Alphaproteobacteria; order Sphingomonadales; family Sphingomonadaceae; genus Sphingomicrobium. The sequence continues at coordinate 21,710 of NZ_JAFAVR010000285.1, forward strand.
GAGACGTCTGTCGCGACCTTGCGAGTGAAGACCGGATAATCGGTGAGCCCATTGACCTGGGCGGCCTTGATCTCGGTATCCCAATAGGCGCCCTTGACCAACCGGACCATGAGCCGCCGCCGATGCATTCGAGCCGCATCGGCGACCCATTGGCACAGCGGCAGGGCGCGCTTCTGATAGGCCTGGATGGCGATTCCGAAACCGCCCCAGGAGCTTCCGTCCGTCCGCGGGGCGAACAGTTGGTCGTCAGCAAGCAGCGCCTCGAAGACGTCAAGCTGCAGCTCGAGCCGGTCCGCTTCCTCAGCATCGATGGTGAAGTGGACGTCCGCGCGAGACGCCTTCAACGCCAGTTCGCGCACGATCGGCACCACGGCGTTGACCGCCTCTTGCTGCCGCGTATATTCGAATCGGGGATGCAGGGCCGTCAGCTTGACGGAGATCCCTGGCGATCGCCGGAACCCATCGCCTGCGCTCCCGGCGATTCTGTCAAGCGCCGAACGGTAGGAGGCCGCATAGCGCTCCGCATCCGCGAAGGTCTTGGCCGCCTCGCCAAGCATGTCGAAGCTGTGACTGAGGCCATGGCGGCGCTCCGGCTCAGCTCTCTTGAGCGCTTCGTCGATGGTTCGGCCGAAGACGAAATTGCGGCCAAGGATCTTCATCGCCTCGCGGACGGCGGTCCGAACCACCGGCTCGCCGAGGCGGCCGACCGCGCGGCCGAGCGCCGCCCGC
>NZ_JAFAVR010000024.1 GCF_019242355.1 Sphingomonas sp.
AAACCCGGCTGGTCGGGCACCGACGTGCTCAAGCGGCTGCGCGATGCGGCAGGAGTGCCTGCCGCATTCGACACCGACGTCAACGGGGCCGCGCTCGCCGAGATGCGCTGGGGGAGCGGCCACGGCCTGGACGATTTCGCTTACGTGACGGTCGGCACGGGCGTTGGCGTCGGGCTTATCGTCAACGGCGCGCCGACCCGAGGGTTTGCGAACTGCGAGCTCGGTCATATCCGCGTGCCGCGCCTCGCCGGAGACAGGTTCGGTGGATCGTGCCCGTTTCATGGCGATTGCGTCGAGGGGCTGGCAGCCGGACCATCGCTCGAGGCTCGGGTCGGCAGGGATGGGCTGGCCGGACTGACCGCTGCGGACCCATTGTGGGAGTCGGTCGCCTGGGCGATCGCGCAACTCTGCCACACGATCGTCTGCGCCGCTGCTCCGCGAGCAATCGCGATTGGCGGCGGGGTGATCGACCGGCAGCCGCACCTGCTCGAGCGCGTCGGGCAAATGCTGACCGGTAGCCTCGCAGGCTACATGCCGTTGCCGCAAGGCGATGCTTATGTCCGGCGGCCGGCGCTCGGCGCCGATGCCGGTCCGCTCGGCGCTATCGCGCTGGCGCTGAACGCCCTGACCTAGCGCCGACCAGCAAGCGGGCGTCGCCTGCCTCCAGCGTAGCGCCCGGCCCAAGCAGCAGGCATTCGCCGGGGCCTGCGCGATCTTCACCGCTTCGAACTTCGCCCTCTACCGGGATGATCCAGCGCTGCCGGTCTGCAAGAGCGTCGTGCGTCGTGTGGACGAGGGTGAAATGCGGGCCGTCCACCAAAGTCCGCGTCTCGCCGCCAGTGAGGTGCTGGGCCAGTCCGGCCGGATACGGCGCTGGGTTCGACACGGCGATGCCGTCCTCGAGGTGAAGTTCGCGCGGCCGGCCATAATCATAAAGCCGGTAAGTAAGGTCGATGTTCTGCTGGAACTCGAGCAGGGTGATGCCGTCGCCGATCGCGTGGACAGTGCCCGGCGGCACGAGGAAGAAATCGCCCGAACGCACCGGCTTCCAGTCCATCAACCGCTCGATCGATCCGTCGAGCGCGGCGGCGCGCAGCTCCTCCTTGCCAACCTCGCGAAGGAGGCCGAGCGCGATCGTCGCGCCCGGCCTGGCGTCGAGGATGTACCAGCACTCGGTCTTGCCGTGCGGCAGGCCATGCGCGCGTGCATACGCATCGTCCGGATGGACCTGCACGGACAGGCGCTCGCTGGTGAAGATGTATTTCAGCAGGAGCGGCAGGTCGCCGCCACCGGTGAACCAGACCTCGCCGATGCGCTTGCCGGCTGGCGGGTCGAAGATCGGCGGCAGGTCGGTGATGCCCCAGGGCTTCTCGACATAGCGGCGATCGAGCTTCATGCGCGACGGTTGTGCCGAAGGGCGCGTGCGAGGATCGGTTCGACGACGGTCGCCATGGCATCATAGCCGGCTTCGGTCGGGTGAACGCCATCAGAGGCAAGGCCCGGCTTCATCGCGCCGGTGCCATCGTCGAGCACGGGCCAATAGTCGACAAAGGTTGCACCGGATGCGGATGCGAACGTCTTCAGCCAGGCGTTGAGAACCTTGATCCGACTGCGAGTCTCGAGGCCCGGCCGCCAGGGGAAGCTGGCGGCGGGTGGGATCGAGGCCACCAGCACCTTGACCCCGTGAGCGCGAGCGATGTCGCTCATCATCTCGAAGTTGTTCTCGGTCATGGCCGGCGTCATCGGCCCGGTGTTGCCGGCAACGTCGTTGGTGCCCGCCATGATGTGGACTGCGCGGGGCTTCAGCTCGACGACATCGGCCATCATTCGGAGAACCATCTGCGGGGTCGTCTGGCCGCTGATGCCGCGATCGATCCGCCCGGTGCTGAAAAAGCCGGGGCGCTTGTCCTTCCAGCCTTCGGTAATGGAATCGCCCATGAAGACGACGTCCACGGGCGCCCTCGACTTTATGAGGCGCGCGTTCTCGTGGCGATATCGGCCAAGCTGCGGGAAATCCATGTGCGGCGTCAGGGCCGCTTTGCACTGGTCCTCGAACGTGTCGGCAAGGGCGGTGGCGGAGGCAAGCGTCAGGGGAGCAGCAAGAGTCCCATGGATGAGGTTGCGGCGGCTGAGCATGGTCAGATCCTCTTGTCGAGTGAACAGATTTCGGAGCGGAGAGCGCCCTCGGTCGTCACGCTCTCGTTGCTGAACAGGATGTGCCTGGGCGAAGCGCGGGTGAAGCGCGGCCAGCGGGGAAGGTCGCCGCCGTCAGGATCTCCGGTCCGGATGAAATTGACCCAATAGGGCTTGAGCGACAATCCTCGGGCGAAGCTCTTGTCGCCGAACGCATAGGGGATTTCGGCGGCATGAGCGGTCTTCTGGCCGTTCGCAGACGCGTCGAACTCATAATGCCAGACCGGCGCTCCCCTGGCCGCCATGATCGCGGCGACGTTGATCGTTGGGCAGCGGAAGATGAGGTCGGTGGCGATCTGCTCGTCGCGTGTGCCAAGGCGAGGGTCGGCGGACGGATCGGGCTGGTCAAGACGGTAGGCGGCGCGCGCCTGAGCGGCACGGTCACCGAATGCGTCGGCAATGAAGCGGTCGCGTTCCGTCTTGCCGCCGCCGATCCCGAACTCGAAGCGGTTGCTTCCGATGATGACAGGCTTGGGCGCCGCATTCGCGAGCAGGCGCCGCGGGTCGCCCGGGATTGCCGTGCCGTCAATCGTGGTGCGCAGCCAGATGAAGGAATCGTCCGGAGCGCCGGGGTCGTGCAGCTTGAGTGCGGCTGCGAGCAGGGCGGACGCCGGGGCGGCGCGAAGCCTGGCGAGGCTTCCGCCGGTGCCCAGCAATCGATCGGCTTGCGCGCCGATTGCCTCGGATTCCCCGAGGGTACGGAACCGCATTCCGAAGCCGGGCGTCCCGCTTTCCATGATCGCGCGCGCGAATAAAGGCCGCGCCGCGGGCTCCAGGAGAAGCAGGCTGACGTCCTGCGAACCCGCGGATTCGCCCGCGATGGTGACATTCGTCGGATCGCCGCCGAACCTGGCGATGTTGCGGTGGACCCAGCGGAGCGCCGCGAGCTGATCAAGCAACCCGTAATTGCCGGATGCACCCTGCTCGGCAGTCAGCTTGCGATGGGACATGAAGCCGAAGATGCCGAGGCGGTAGCGGATGCCGACGATGACGACCTGCCTGCCGACGTCGGAGAGGATGATGTCGTTGGGGCCGCCGGCAAGGTTGCCGCCGCCATGGATCCAGAACAGCACCGGCAGCTTGCCAGTCCTCGAGGGCGTGCTGACGTCCAGGGTCAGGCAATCCTCGGCCCCGATGAGGAAGTCCGAGTGGTTCCAGCCATAATCGTTCTGAAGGCAGGAGGGGGGCCGGTCGAGCGATGCGCGCACGCCGTGCCAGGGACGCACCGGCTGCGGCGGCTGCCAGCGCAATGCTCCCACCACGGGCGCGGCGAATGGAATGCCGCGGAACAGGGTGTTGCCGTTCCACCTCTTGCCCGCGACAGTCCCGCCATCGACGCGCACAGCCTGAGCCAGGGCGGGAGAGGCCAACAGCGCGGTTGCAGCCAGCGCGAGCATTGCGCGTCCGCTGGAGAGGCGAGCCAAGGTCACTAAGTTCACGTTCGTCGCCTCATTTTCGCCTATCGTCCGCGAGGGGAGCGATCGACGATTGTGTGACCTTCGAGGAGCGCGCCCATCAGCGTCAGCGTGGCAGCCGAAGTCCTATTTTGGAAGAGCCGATCGCCGTCGGACGCGGGTGCTTGTGCCGGCCGCCGTTCGCTGCCAGTTTCGCGCTCGATTTGATCGAGGGGAATACAGTGCAGCAGCGGACCAGCAGCGGCGTGACGAGCGCCTTCATCATCGTCACCTGCCTGTTCTTCGCATGGGGCTTCATTACCGCGCTCAACGATCCGTTGGTTGCCGCGGTGAAGGGCATTTTCACGCTTAGCCGGTTCGAGGCGCAGTTCGTCGCCTTCGCCTTCTTCATCGCCTATGGGATCATCTCGTTTCCCGCCGCGGTTCTTCTGCAGCGGGTCCGGCCGATGCCCTCGATCGTGGCGGCGCTCATCACCATGATCGTCGGCTGCGGCCTGATCCTGACCGCGGCCAACGTTGCCGTGTTCCCGCTGGTCCTGGTCGGGCTG
>NZ_JAFAVR010000085.1 GCF_019242355.1 Sphingomonas sp.
GCTCAGCCAGATCAACAACCAGATCACCCAGATCCAGAACCAAGCACAGAGCCTGATCAACCAGGCGCGCAACCTGGCAGACCTGCCGACCAACATGCTGTCGAGCATCCAGCAGGATATCGATCGCACCCGCGCGCTGATTACCCAGGCGCAGCAGATCGCCTACAAGGTCGAGAATATCGACCAGGTGTTCAGCCAGCGCTACCCGTCGGGATCGCTCGCTAGCACCTCGTCGGGAACATTGGTCGCCAACGCGCAGACGCGCTGGACCGATGCGCTCGCCGCCTATCAGGATTCGCTGCGCACCGGGGCGACCGTCACCGGCAACCTCGATGGCACGCGCAGCCAGGCGTCGACGCTCGTGACGGCCAGCCAAGGGGCGACGGGCGCGTTGCAGGCCTCTCAGGCCGGCAACCAGCTGATCGCGCTCGAGACCAAGCAGCTCGGCGACCTGACCACCATGCTGGCCGCCCAGGCGCGGGCGAACGCGATCGAGTCGGCACGCGCCGCCGCCGACGAGGCGCAAGGCCGCGAGCAGGCGCGTCGGTTCACGCTGCCGGGGACCGGCTATGTGCCGCAGAGCGTGGCGCTTTTCCATGATTGAGGGACAGAAGCCCGGACGGTCGCTCAGCCTTGGCTGGCGGACGCTCGCGATCGCCGCGAGCGCCGCCGGCATCGGCATCGCCGCGCTCGTGGCGCTCCACGATCCCGCGCCGCCGCCATCCCGCTTCACGGTCACCGCGAGCGAGGAAGACACGCCGGCGGCGACAGCGCCCGATCCGCTGATGGCCGAGCTGCTGCGCTGCCGATCCCTCCCCGCCGGCAGTGACGATGCGGCGTGCCGCGAGGCGTGGGAGGTCAATCGCCGCCGCTTCATGGGCGAGAGCCGGAGCTACGTGTCGCCGGTGAGCACGTCCGCGGCGAAAGGACGCTGAGCCATGGAGCAGGATACCGGCGTCATCGACGGCTTCCTCGATACCTTCGCGCGCTACATCGATTCAGGCTTCGGCCTGATCCATGGCGACGTCGGTTTCCTGGCCAGCTCGCTGATCGTGATCGACGTGACGCTCGCCGTCCTGTTCTGGACGTGGGGTGAAGGCGACGACATCATCGCGCGGCTGGTCCGCAAGATTTTGCAGGTCGGCTTCTTCGCCTTCTTGATCTCCAACTGGAATGGCCTCGCCAAGATTATATATCTGAGCTTCTCCGGGCTCGGGCTCAAGGCCGCCGGCTCGGGCGGCGCCGACGATCTCCTCCATCCCGGCAAGATTGCGCAGGCCGGCATCAATGCGGCCGCGCCCTTGTTCGATCAGGCGACGGCGCTGGCAGGTCCGGTCGGCCTCTTCACCAATGCGGCCGAGATTGCGCTGCTGCTGCTCGCCGTCGCGATCGTGCTGCTCTCCTTCTTCATCATCGCAATCCAGCTGTTCGTGACGTTGATCGAGTTCAAGCTCGTCACGCTCGCGGGGTTCGTACTGGTGCCGTTCGGGCTGTTTGGCCGCACCGCCTTCCTCGCCGAGCGGGTGCTCGGCAACGTGATGGCGACCGGCATCAAGGTGCTGGTGCTCGCTGTCATCATCGGCATCGGCTCGACGATCTTCCAGCAATTCGTCCTCGACTTCGGCGGCACCCCGCCGACGCTCGAGCAGGTCGGGTCGATCGCGCTCGCCGCTCTGACTCTTCTCGGCCTCGCCATCTTTGGCCCGGGCATCGCGTCCGGCCTGGTCTCAGGCGGTCCGCAGCTCGGCGCCGGGGCCGCCATCGCCAGCGGCATGACCGTAGCCGGTGTCGGCACCGCCGCTGTCATGGGTGTTGCAGGCGCCGCCGGTCTTGCCGGCAGCGCCGCATCGGCCGCCGCTTCTACCTTCTCCCGGTCCGCTGGCTCCCGCGCTTCTGGTGCGTCTGGGGCTGGTGGACCCCCGTCCACGCCGCCCGCTCCCCCGGCGGCGACGGGTGGCGCTCCGGCGGTTCCCCCGCCGTCCGGAGCGCCGGGAGGCGGCGCGGGTGGCACGGGTGGCGCGCCGGCCGGGAGCGGCTCGGCCGCCGATCCGGCCAGCGCCAGCGACGCGAAGGGCGCAGCCGATCAAGCGCAGGATGCCGGATCGGCCGAGCCTGCCAGCTCGCTTCCTGGCGCCGCCACGGCCGAAGCGCCAACGCCGGCTTGGGCGAAGCGCCTGCGCCGTCGGCAGTCGATGTTCCAGGGCGCGACCATGGCCGCCCACACGCTTCGCGCGGCCGACCATCACGGCGGCTCGGCGCACATCTCGCTGGAGGACCGTTCATGAATCCGTTCCGCCGTTCCTCGTCTCGCCTCGGCCGCGAACCCGTCCCCGAAACACCTTATCAGCGCGCCGGCCAAGCGTGGGACGATCGCATCGGCTCGGCACGCGCCCAGGCGCATAGCTGGCGGCTGATGGCGTTCGGAGCGACTGCGCTCTTGTCGCTGTCGGTGGTCGACAATCTGCGGCTCCGGTTCGGCTCGCACATCGTGCCCTATGTGGTCGAGATCGATCGCCTCGGCGCGGCGCGCGCCGTGGCTCCCGCGACGGCCGACTATCACCCGACCGACGCGGTGATCGCATCGCAGCTAGCGCAGTTCATCGAGAATGTCCGGTCGCGGCCTTCCGATCCGATCGTGCTCCGTCAGAACCTCGCGTCGGCCTACGATTTCACGACCGAGCAGGGCGCCGCCGCGCTCAACGATTATGCACGCGGCAGCGACCCGTTCGCCGATCTTGCGGACAAGCAGGTGTCGGTTGACGTGAAGAGCGTCGTGCGGGCCTCGGCCGACAGCTTCCGGGTCGCGTGGGACGAGCGACGCTACGACCACGGTCAGCTCGCCGACACGACCCATTGGTCGGCGATCCTGACCTACGTCACCCGCACCCCGACCGACGCGGCGACGCTCAGTCGCAACCCGCTCGGTCTCTACGTCCACACCATCAACTGGTCCCAGGATCTCGGAGAATGATCATGCGCAAGCTGCTGCTCGCAACACCACTTCTGCTCACCTCGCTGCCGGCGCTCGCGCAAACGCGCGCGGGTTCGACTCGCCCGGTTGCGGTCGCCACCGAAGCCGCGCGGATAGCGCCGCGCGCTGCGGGCTGGCAGGGCGCAACCCAGCTTTTCGTCTATGCGCCGGGCGGGCTCTACGAGGTGTATGCCTCGGTCGGCCAAGTGACGGATATCGTACTGCAGGAGGGCGAGACGCTGTCGGACACCGGCGCGGTCGCCGCTGGCGACACGGTGCGCTGGGTAATCGGCGAAGCGTCGAGCGGCAGCGGCACCGGCCGCCGCACGCATATCCTGGTAAAGCCGACCGACCCGGGGCTGCGCACCAACCTGGTCATCAACACGGACAAGCGAACCTATCATGTCGAGCTGCGCTCGACGCCGGCGATCTATATGGCGAGTGTAGGCTGGTCCTATCCGCAAGACGAACTGATCGCGGTGCGTGCGCGGATCGAAGCCGCGAGCGCCGTCGCCGCGACGCAGGTGCAGAGCGGCATCGATCCGGTGAAGCTCGACTTCGCCTATCGGCTGACCGGCGCCAATCCGCCGTGGCGGCCGGTGCAGGTGTTCGACGACGGCGCCAAGACCTATCTGCTATTCCCCGATATGATCGGACAGAGCGAGCTGCCGCCGCTGTTCCTGATCGGCGACAAGAAGCAGGCCGAGCTGGTCAATTATCGCGTGTCCGGCCGCTACATGGTGGTCGACCGGCTGTTCTCGGTCGCCGAACTCCGCCTTGGCACGAAGAAACAGCAGATCGTCCGGATCGAGCGGACGACCTCGCGGGAGCGGCATTCGTGAGCGGCGGCGACGAGCCTCTAGCGGAGGCGCCGCCTCGGCCCGAGCCGATCGCAACACGCGCGCCGGCGCCGGTGCCGCGTCGGCTATCGCGCCGCGCCCTGGCCACGCTCGCCGGCGTGAGCGCGCTCGGCGTGGCGGCGGCGCTGGGCTACAGCCTGAGCCACAGCCATCATACGGTGCCTCAGCAGGAGGCCGTGTCGATCAATCGGGCCAAAGCCGATGCGCTCGCCGATGCGCCGAAGGACTATGGCGACCTTGCGCGCACCGCCTCAGCCGGTATCACTACGCCTTCGGCACCGGCAGCACCGGCTCCCGCATCCCTCCCGGCCGAAACTACCGCCGCAGCCACCACGCCAACCGAAAATCAGCGCGCCGCCGATCGGCAGAGGCGGCAGCAACAGAGCGACAGCGCTCGGGCGAGCAAGTTGTTCGCCGGGACGGCCGAGGCAGTCAGAACCGCCAACGCTGAGGCGCAACCATCGGCCGCGCCTCAGCCAGGGGCTGCGAGTGCGTCGCCGGCGGCGAATGTGGACGCGCAGGATCGCAAGGTGGCCTTCGTGGTGGGCGGCGCGCACGAGCCGACGGTCAACAGCGGCCAGGTCACTCCCCCGGCGGGTCGCTATGTCGTAACGGCAGGCACGACGATCGCAGCGGCACTTGTCACCGGGCTCTCGTCGGACTTGCCTGGCCAAGTAGTGGCGCAGGTGACTGAGGATGTGTTCGACAGCGTGACCGGGCGGACGCGGCTGGTGCCGCAGGGAACGCGATTGATCGGCATCTATGATGCTCGGGTGACCTATGGGCAGACGCGCGCGCTGGTCGTGTGGACGCGAATGATCTTCCCCGACGGCCGATCGATCGAGCTGGATCGGATGATCGGCACCGATGCCGCCGGACAGTCGGGTTTTGCGGACCGGGTCAACAGCCACACGGGCAAGCTGCTGATGGCCGGGCTCATGTCGACGCTATTCGGCGTTGGCGCCAACGTCGCGACCGGCGGCAGTGGTGATAATGCCGGCATTGCCTATGCGATCCGCGAAAGCGCCGGGCGTTCGGTCGAGACCGCCGGCGACAAGATCGTCAGCCGGCAGCTAGACGTGCAGCCGACCATCACCGTGAGGCCTGGAGCGAAAGTCCGGGTGTTGGTCAGCCGTGATCTTCTGCTGGCGCCATGGCCGGCGCAGTGAACGCTGACTCTGCATAGATCGGGGCGGAAAGGCTCGCCGCCTCCTCGCAGACAATCCGGAGCGCCTCCACGGCGTGATTGAGATAGTTTACGACGATCTCCTCCTCTGGGCGATGGAGGAGAGTGCGCGCCTGATCGATAAGTCGCTCGGCTTCGGTAATACGATCGATGGGCATGATGGACGGTCGGGGCATTTGGCGATCCAGGAGAGATGATGGCATGCAACGCTCTTAACGAATAGGAAGGATCGTTCCTAGAACGATCGTTCCGACGCTGTGATCTAGTGTCGGATGGACCTCAAGGATGTCTTGTCGACGAACCTCCGGCGCATTCGTAACGAGACTGGGCGTACCCAGGAGGAAATGGCGCATCTGCTCGGCATCAGCGCACGATATCTCGGCTCGATCGAGCGCGGCAAGGTGTCTCCGAGCGTAACGTTGCTGGGAATGTTTGCGGATGCGTTGGCCGTGAACGCCGGCGAGCTAATCGCCGTCTCGACGCCGAGGGGCAAGCGCGGCCGCGACTAATGGGTCGCCGCATGCTTGCGGACGAGCGACAGGAGACGATGCCGCAGGGGATTACGATCATCGCGTGGCCAGATGGCGTCGATCCCGACATTGCTGTTGTCGTCGACGATGGGAAGGAAGGCGACGCCGTCACGCGGGACGACCGCCGACGCGAAGGAGATGGTGGCGCCCAGTCCCAATCGGACCAGCTCGATCAGCGCTCCGCGAGAGACGTCGTGGAGGTCGCACTGGAAAGGGTGCTCGCCCATTCGCGAGGCGATGGTCCGGTAGGCGGTAAGATCGCCGCCATGGGAGCGCATCATAAGCGGCAAGGCGGCGAGATCCGCCCATCGGAGGCTGTCTTTGGCGGTGAACGGGTGCGTGTCTTGTAGGGCGACGACCATGGGCTCCTCCCAAAGCCGTTCCTGTTGGTTGGAATCGGCACCCTCGGTAACGTAGGCCGAGAAAATGATGTCCAGCGAGCGCTCGTTGAGTGCGCGATGAAGCTCGGCAGGAGATGACTCAACAATCCGCAATTCGACGTCTGGACGTGACAGCCTGAAATCGGCGATCCCCTCTTTGAGCGGACCGAGGGCGAGACCGGTGTAGAATCCGACCGACAGAGAGCCGGTGTAGCTCTGCGCAGTTGCGAGCGCGCGCTCAATCTGCTGGTCGACAGTGAAGAGCAACAGCTTTGCCTTCGGGAAGATGGCGCGTCCGATGGGTGTAAGCGCTGCTGGTGCTCCTCGACGCCGTTCGAAGAGGTCGCCACCGTATAGTTCCTCAAGCCGCGCAATTGTCTGGCTGACAGCAGGCTGGCTGACACCCATCTGGCGCGCTGCTGCGGCGAAACTGCGCGTTTCAGCAACTTTGAGGAACGTCTCGAGCTGATGAAAATCGGGACGGCCCCGTAAGCGGCGGTTACTTATCACGAGCTACTACTTCAGGCTGGGAGGAAGATGCGAGCGCTCGAGAAGGGCAAGATCACGACGAGTCTGAGCTGGGGTGAACTGCGGCTTTATGGCGGTTGGCGTAGATCAATGCAGCGACAATAGCCGCACAACCGATGCCGCCTGCGAACCGGTTCAAAACGGTCGACGGCGGGCTCGCTTCGCGCATTTCCGCGTGGTCCGCTTC
>NZ_JAFAVR010000189.1 GCF_019242355.1 Sphingomonas sp.
ATGCGGGCGCAATCGAGGGCGACATTGCCGTTGCCGACGACTGCGGCATGCGTACCGTCGAGCGGCGGATCGAGATCGGCGAAATCGGGATGACCGTTGTACCAGCCGACGAACTCGGCCGAGCCGATCACGCCGGGCAGGTCCTCGCCCGGTATCCCAAGCTTGCGGTCGTGCGGCGCTCCGGTCGCAAGGATCACTGCATCGTAGACCTCAAGCAGCTCGGACACGGAGACATCGCGGCCGACGGTCACGTTGCCCACGAAGTCGACACCGGCGCTTTCCGCAACCTTGTCGTAGCGCTTGCTGACCGCCTTCAGCGACTGATGGTCGGGGGCTACGCCGAACCGGATCAGGCCGTATGGGACGGGATAGCGATCGATGATGTCGATGCGAGCATTTCCGCCATAAGCCCGCTCAAGCGCCTCGGCGGTGTAGAAGCCGGCCGGACCGGAGCCGACGATCGCGAAATGCCGCATCCCTTGCGCTCCCTTCCCGAGAGCGCCTGCTTAGCCGTTCGGCCGGCGAGCGTCAGCCCTTGTGGTGGTCTTCGAGAAGGACGCTGCCCTTGGCCCGCAGCGCCGCCTGCAAGGGTCCCGCGAACACGCCCAGCAGGCCGGGAAGCAACATCTTCACGTGAACCTTGGTTTCCTGGACGTCCACGATCGCCTGCACGGCGTCGCCCATCGCCTGCACACGCATGTTGAGCTGGTCGCCGGTCCAGCCGGATTCGACGTGGCCGCCGCCTGGGATATGGCCGGCGAGCAGGTGAATGTTGTTGGCGATCCGCCGGCGTGCTTCGTCCTTGCCGAGGCTGTGGGGCAGGTCGACTTCGATTGGCTGTGACATAGACCTAATACAGTGGGCGGCCGTTCAATGCTTTTCAAGGCGCGATGGAGGCTTATGGTCACGCGATGGCTCTTCTTCTCGCCTTCGCCCTCGCCTCGGTCCGTGCCGCCCAGCCGGCGCCCCCGGCAACGCCTTCCCTGGCGGCGTCCTCCGCACCGGCATGGGACCCGGCCGCGCCCTATGTAACACGCGGGCAGGACGAGCCGGGCTACCGGTCCTGGTACCTCGCGGTTCCGGGCCGGGCGGCCCAGGTCAAGGCGTTCAACGATTACCTCCTCTCGGCGGACGTCAGTGGCATTCTGCCGACCTGGCAGCTACTGCGAACCGCGAGCGCCTGGCAGGAATGTGGCGGACAGCCGTTCGAAGTGCCGCCGACCGACGAATGGCCCCACATGATCCAGACGCTGCGCTATGTCCGAGACTATGTGATCCCAGCCGTCGGGCCGGTCGAGGCGGTGTCTGCCTATCGGAACCCGGTACTCAACAAATGCGCCGGCGGAGCGCCGGAAAGCGCGCACAAGCTGGATTCGGCGGTCGACCTGGTGCCGCTTCGCCCGACGACGCGGGAAGCGCTGATGCGCAGCCTGTGCGCCGCTCATTCCGAGCATGGCGCGCCGTACAATGCCGGCCTTGGCTTCTATGCGTTCCTGCGCTTCCACGTCGACAGTACCAAGTTCCGCCGCTGGAACATGGACCCGGCGGTCCTGCCCGAATGCCCGCCGCTGTTGCACCCAGAAGATGCAGCGTCGTCGGGCCAGCCCCTGCCGGTCCAGGCGATTCCGGTTCAGGTAACGCCGCCTCAGGCGCAGCCCACAGCGCCCGCGGCAACTCCGCAGGCCGGGCAGGCGCACTGACGTCAACGGCCTTGTGTTGCCGTTCTGCAACACCATATTCCCGCTGCAATAGAGGGATACGGACGCAATGGATTTCGAGAAGCTCACTGATCGCGCGCGTGGCTTCCTGCAGGCGGCACAGACGATTGCGGTTCGCGAGCATCACCAGCGGATCGCGCCGGCCCATTTGCTGAAGGCTCTGCTCGACGACGAGCAGGGGATGGCCGCAGGGCTGATCCAGGCCGCGGGCGGTGATTCGAAGGCTGCCCAGCGCGAGGCGGACGCACTGGTTGCCAAGATCCCTTCGGTGACGGGCAGCGGCGCGACGCAGGCGCCGGGGCTCGACGGCGACACGATCCGGATCGTCGACCAGGCCGAGCAGATCGCGAGCAAGGCCGGCGACAGCTACGTCACGGTCGAGCGGCTGCTGCTGGCCATGGCGCTGGCCAAGAATACGGATGTCGGCGGCGCGCTCGCCAAGGCGGGACTGACCGCGCAGAGCCTCAATGCCGCGATCGACAAGCTCCGCGGCGGTCGGACCGCCGACACGCAGGGCGCCGAGGATCGCTATGACGCGCTCAAGAAATATGCGCGCGACCTGACCGAGGCAGCGCGGGCCGGCAAGCTCGACCCGGTGATCGGGCGCGACGAGGAGATCCGCCGCACGATCCAGGTGCTTGCGCGGCGGACCAAGAACAATCCGGTGCTGATCGGCGAGCCCGGCGTCGGCAAGACGGCGATCGCCGAGGGGCTGGCGCTCCGGATCACCAACGGCGACGTGCCCGACGGGATCAAGGACAAGAAGCTGCTCGCGCTCGACATGGGCTCGCTGATCGCCGGCGCGAAATATCGCGGCGAGTTCGAGGAGCGATTGAAGGGCGTTCTCGACGAGGTGCGCCAGGCCGCCGGCGACATCATCCTGTTCATCGACGAGATGCACACGCTGGTCGGCGCCGGGAAGTCGGAAGGCGCCATGGATGCGGGCAATTTGCTGAAGCCGGCGCTGGCCCGCGGCGAGTTGCACTGCATCGGCGCGACGACGCTCGACGAGTACCGCAAACATATTGAAAAGGACGCGGCGCTGGAGCGGCGCTTTCAGCCGGTGTTCGTGGGCGAGCCGACGGTGCCCGACACGATCTCGATCCTGCGCGGGCTCAAGGAGAAGTACGAGCTTCACCACGGCGTTCGTATCACCGATGCGGCGATCGTTGCGGCGGCGACGCTCAGCAACCGCTACATCACCGACCGCTTCCTTCCCGACAAGGCAATCGACCTGATGGACGAGGCGGCGAGCCGCATCCGCATGGAGGTCGAATCCAAACCCGAGGAAATCGAGAACCTCGACCGGCGCATCATCCAGCTCAAGATCGAGCGGGAGGCGCTGAAGAAGGAGCAGGACCGCGCGTCGAAGGATCGGCTGGCCAAGCTGGAGGCAGAGCTCGCCAACCTTGAGCAGCAGTCGAGCGAGCTGACCCAGCGGTGGCAGGCGGAGAAGGACAAGATTTCCGCCGAGGCGAAATTAAAAGAGCAGCTGGACTCGGCGCGGCTGGAGCTTGAGCAGGCGCAGCGCGGCGGCGATCTCGGCAAGGCCGGCGAGCTTCAATACGGGCGCATTCCCGAGTTGGAGAAGCAACTCGCCGAAGCGCAGGCGGCGTCAAAGGGCGCGATGTTGCGTGAGGAAGTTACCGACCAGGACATCGCAGGAGTCGTCGCGCGCTGGACTGGTATTCCGGCCGAGCGGATGATGGAAGGCGAGCGCGAGAAGCTGCTGCAGATGGAAGCGACCATCGGCGCTCGAGTCATTGGGCAGGATCAGGCGGTAAAGGCCGTATCGGCGGCCGTTCGCCGCGCGCGCGCCGGGTTGCAGGACCCGAACCGGCCGCTCGGCTCGTTCCTGTTCCTCGGCCCGACCGGCGTCGGCAAGACCGAACTGACCAAGGCGCTCGCTGAATTCCTGTTCGACGATTCATCGGCGATGGTCCGCATCGACATGAGCGAGTTCATGGAGAAGCACGCGGTCGCGCGGCTGATCGGCGCGCCGCCGGGCTATGTCGGATACGAAGAAGGCGGCGTGCTCACCGAGGCAGTGCGGCGGCGGCCCTACCAGGTCGTGCTGTTCGACGAGGTGGAGAAGGCGCACGGCGACGTCTTCAACGTGCTGCTGCAGGTGCTCGACGACGGCCGCCTGACCGACGGCCAGGGCCGCACGGTCGATTTCACCAACACGATCATCATCCTGACCTCGAACCTTGGGAGCCAGTATCTCGCTGCCCTTGGAGAGGACGAACCGGTCGAGAAGGCCGAGGCGCAGGTGATGGAGGTCGTGCGCGGACACTTCCGGCCTGAGTTCCTGAACCGGCTGGACGAGATCATCCTGTTCCACAGACTGGGCGCAGCGCACATGGGGCCGATCGTCGATATCCAGGTCGCGAGGCTGCAGAAGCTGCTCGAGGATCGGAAGATCAGGCTTGACCTCACGGACGGCGCGCGAGCCTGGCTCGGGCGGGTCGGCTACGATCCCGTCTATGGCGCTCGGCCGCTGAAGCGCGCGGTGCAGAAATATCTGCAGGACCCGCTTGCCGACCGCATCCTGTCGGGCGAGGTCCGCGATGGTTCCACGGTTCGCGTGGACGAAGGCGACGGAGCGCTCATGCTCACGCCGGTGGACGCCGGGAACGCGGCCCTTGAAGACGCCTGACGGGAGCGCCCGCAGGCAGGGGATTGCCGTCCCGTAACGGTGGTCGCTAGACCGGCGGCGCTTTCACTTCCCGAGAGAGTCGCTCCGATGAAAAGATCGCTCCTGCTTGCGTCGTGCCTCGCGTTCATGGCCGCACCGTCCCTGGCGCAGGAGACGCCACGATCGTCGCAATCGCGCTCCGGCACTGTCGAAAGTGACAAGCCAAGCGCGCTTCACACTTCATCGCCGGATCGTGGTGTCCTGTTTCACCCGACGAGCGTCGCCAGTCAGGGGCTTGTCGACGTCGAAGGGCAGCGGATCGCCTATCGCGCTGTCGCCGGCAACATCGTCGTTCATCCCCAGGGCTGGGACGACGCGGCATGGCGCGAGCAACAGCTGACCAAGGAGAACGGGGATAAATCGACCGGGGACGCGGACGGCGACAAGAACCCGGATGCCGAGGCATCGATCTTCTATGTCGCCTATTTCAAGAATGGCGTGCCGTCGGCAGATCGGCCGATCACCTTCCTTTACAACGGCGGTCCC
>NZ_JAFAVR010000012.1 GCF_019242355.1 Sphingomonas sp.
GCGTAACCTTAATTTTGTAGCTAAGGGCGCGCTCGCGATGAGGGCGGGCCGCCCGAATTCCAGAAAAGAAGAGGCGTAAAATGGCGAAGGCTAAATTCGAGCGGAATAAGCCGCACGTGAACATCGGCACCATCGGTCACGTCGACCATGGCAAGACGTCGCTGACCGCGGCGATCACGAAGGTTCTGGCCGAAAAGGGCCAGGCCCAGTTCACCGACTATGCGAACATCGACAAGGCGCCGGAAGAGCGCGAGCGCGGCATCACCATCTCGACCGCTCACGTCGAGTATGAGACCGACAAGCGCCACTATGCGCACGTCGATTGCCCGGGCCACGCGGACTATGTGAAGAACATGATCACCGGCGCCGCGCAGATGGACGGCGCGATCCTGGTCGTGTCGGCCGCTGATGGCCCGATGCCGCAGACCAAGGAGCACATCTTGCTCGCGAAGCAGGTCGGCGTTCCGACCATGGTCGTCTTCCTCAACAAGGTCGACCAGGTCGACGATCCCGAGCTGCTGGAGCTCGTCGAGCTCGAGATCCGCGAGGAGCTTTCCAAGCGCGACTTCGACGGCGACAACATTCCGATCATCGCCGGTTCGGCGCTTGCCGCCCTCGAGGACAGCAGCCGCGAGCAGGGCCATGACGCGATCCTGAAGCTGATGGATGCGGTCGACGACTGGATTCCGACCCCGGAGCGTCCGCTCGACAAGCCGTTCCTGATGCCGATCGAGGACGTGTTCTCGATCTCCGGCCGCGGCACCGTCGTCACCGGCCGTGTCGAGCAGGGCGTGGTCAAGGTCGGCGAGGAAGTCGAGATCGTCGGCATCCGCGACACCCAGAAGACCGTCGTCACCGGCGTCGAGATGTTCCGCAAGCTGCTCGACCAGGGACAGGCGGGCGACAACATCGGCGCGCTGCTTCGCGGCGTCGGCCGTGAGGACGTCGAGCGCGGCCAGGTCCTGGCCAAGCCCGGCTCGATCACGCCTCACACCGACTTCCAGGCTGAGGTCTACGTCCTGTCGAAGGACGAGGGCGGCCGTCACACGCCGTTCTTCGCCAACTATCGTCCGCAGTTCTATTTCCGGACGACGGACGTCACCGGCGAGGTCCAGCTCCCCGAGGGCACCGAGATGGTGATGCCGGGCGACAACGTGAACCTGGGCGTCAAGCTGATCGCCCCGATCGCGATGGACCCGGGTCTGCGCTTCGCCATCCGCGAAGGCGGGCGGACCGTCGGCGCGGGCGTCGTCGCGACGATCTCGAAGTAAGTCCTAGCGTCTTCGGGCGCGAGGATTGGTGAAGGGCCCGGTGCTTCGATCGAAGCGCCGGGCCTTTTGCATTCCGGCAGTGGAATGCTGCCCGAGGATGAGCGAACTGCCCATGAGTCAATTTCAATCCGTCTAGCCGACCGATAGTCCCGCGCTGCGGATTGTCCCCGCGTACCAATCGTTCGTGGAATCGCGGACGGTGGAGGTCCTGGCTCCGATAAGGAGAGGGGCTGTGTTGGAGATCTTCCCAAGCGTCACATATTTCTTGCGGGCGTCCAGGGAATCGATCTTGAGGACGACGCGGTCCGACTTCTTGGTGCAGGTGATGGTGTGCAGGGCACCATCAACGACATTGGTCGTGCCGGTGACGCTGCCCGACTTGCCGCCGCCGTCCTTGATGACACAAAGCGCCCTGCCGATCCCGCCGCTATATTCGATCTCGACCTTGAACTCGCCACCCGAAGTGGTGCTCAGCCCTTTGCGCATCAGGTCGTAGTCCTTGCCCGAGGCGGGCATGACATTGGTCTGCACCTGCACCGTGTAGCTGAAATTGCTGGTCCCTGGATTCAGCGTCGGCGAGTTCGGGACGATAACGTAGGAGCTCGATCCATCGAACACGAAACCGCCGCCAGACGTGACGACGTTGTTCATCGTGCCGTCGTTCCCTTTGCCGGAACTGTCGTGCATGGTCGTTCCGAAAGTCTCGTCCATGTTCCAGAGAGCCACCTGCGTGGAAGCGGCCGAAGCGGCGCTGGCAATTGAGATGGTTGCGACCACAGTCGCGGTCCTCAATCTCGGTGGGGTGACCATAACACCGCTCCATCGACCTGAAGCCAGTATAGCACGAAAAACAGCCTGTTGATCGGCCCACCACTCAGCACGGCAGATGAGTCGCCTCGACCGCTTCATGATTTCGAGTTTCTTGCCGGAGTGGACATTCGTCCGTCCAACTCGCCCCACAGGGGTTGATCTCCCCGCCCTACCTCTGTAGAGGCGCCTCCACAGACGGGGATTCGTCCCCGTCACCATACATTAGAGATGAGGTCGTCCGTTCCGGGAAACCGGGTGAAGCGGGTGTGGCCTCTTGTTTTTCGGACTGGCAACAGCCCGGCGGCTCTTTCGCATCGGTAGGGACATGGACACGCAGAATATCCGTATTCGCCTCAAGGCTTTCGATCATCGAGTGCTTGACCAGGCGACCGGCGACATCGCTGACACGGCGCGCCGCACGGGTGCACTGATCCGCGGTCCCATCCCCCTTCCGACGCGTATCGAGAAGTTCACCGTCAACCGTTCGCCGCACGTCGACAAGAAGTCGCGCGAGCAGTTCGAGGTGAGAACCTACAAGCGGCTGCTCGATATCGTGCAGCCGACGCCGCAGACCGTCGATGCTTTGATGAAGCTCGACCTGGCCGCCGGCGTGGACGTCGAGATCAAGCTGGCCTAACGGCCGGCCGCGCGCCGAAAGGCTCGCAAACGGTGGATACCGCCGGAGACTAGCTCCGGGCCGCGTCCCCGCCGCTCCCGCAAGGGAGCACTAGCCCAGGCGGGGCACGCTTAGAAATTTGGGCTTCACGCACCCGGCTTCCGGGTGCCTCTGTTGAGGAGCATTGATCATGCGCACCGGCGTGATCGCGAAGAAGGTCGGGATGACGCGCCTCTTTCAGGCGGACGGACGGCACGTGCCGGTCACCGTCCTGCAGCTGGAGGACGTGCAGGTCATCGGCCGCCGCGAAATGGACAAAGACGGCTACACCGCCGTCCAGCTTGGAGCCGGCACGGCCAAGGCGAAGAATGTCGCCAAGCCGCAGCGCGTCGCCTTCGGCAAGGCCGAGGTCGAGCCCAAGGCCCGCGTCGTCGAGTTCCGGGTCGCCGAGGATGCGCTCCTCGATGTCGGCGCCGAGATCAGCGCCGATCACTTCGTCGCCGGCCAGATGGTCGACATCAGCGGCGTGACGCAGGGCAAGGGCTTCGCCGGCGCCATGAAGCGCTGGAACTTCGGCGGCCTGCGCGCGACCCACGGCGTGTCGCTGTCGCACCGCTCGCACGGTTCGACCGGCAACCGCCAGGATCCGGGCCGCGTTTTCAAGAACAAGAAGATGGCGGGCCACATGGGCGCCCGCAATCGCACCCAGCAGAACCTCGAGATCGTCCGTACGGACCCGATCCGCGGGCTTCTGTTCGTCAAGGGTTCGGTCCCGGGCCACAAGGGCAGCTGGCTGACCGTCCAGGACGCGATCAAGCTTCCGCGGAACGAGAACGTGCCGTACCCGGCCGGGCTGCTGTCCAAGGACCAGCCGGTCGACGAGAGCGCGATTCCGGAGGCCGGCCTGGTTGACGACGCAGCGGTCCACGAGATCCCGGCGCTGCCGAGCGATGCGGAAGTCGCGGCGATCGCGGCCGAGCAGGAAGCCGGCGCTTCGGCCGACACCAATGAGACCACGGACGCTCCGGCGGGGGAAGCAACGCCTGAGGGCGGCGCTTCCGGCGATGAGAGCAAGGAAGGCTAACCGATGAAGGTCAAGGTTCAGACCCTCGCCAGTTCGGACGCCGCCGGAAAGGCGAGCGACATCGAGCTCAATGACGAGATTTTCGGTGTCGAGCCGCGCGCCGACATCCTCCATCGCGTCGTCACCTGGCAGCTGATCAACCGCCGGGCCCCGGCGCGCGCGGCTCGTGAGCGCAGCGATGTCGCCCGGACCGGCAAGAAGTTCGGTCGCCAGAAGGGCGGCGGAACGGCTCGTCACGGCGATCGCCGCGCACCGATCTTCATCGGCGGCGGCAAGGCGCACGGGCCGCGTGCTCGCGTGTTCACGTCAAGCCTGAACAAAAAGGTCCGGCAGCTCGGCCTGAAGATGGCGCTGTCGTCGAAGGCGCGCGACGGAAGCTTGGTCGTGCTCGACAATCTCGACCTCGAGAACGGCAAGACGAAAGAGCTTCGCACGAAGCTCGGTCAGCTCGGCTTCGGCAAGACCGCGCTGGTGATCGACGGCGATGCGCTCAACGTCGGTTTCGCGCGCGCTTCATCGAACCTGGGGCACGTCAACCTGCTCCCGGCGGTCGGCGCCAACGTCTATGACATCATGCGGCACGAGACCCTGGTCCTGACCCGGGCCGCCGTCGAGAAGCTGGAGGCGCGGTTCGCCCTCCCCGGAGGGGCCAACTAATGGCTAAGAAGCCGCAGAAGGCCGCGCCCGACGCGCGTCACTACGACGTCGTCCTGGCGCCGCACATCACCGAGAAGTCGACGATGCTGTCGGAGCATAATTCGGTCGTGTTCAAGGTCGCCCCGACCGCGAGCAAGCCGGAGATCAAGGCGGCCGTCGAGGCGCTGTTCGGTGTCACGGTGACGGGCGTCAACACGATCGTCACCAAGGGCAAGACGAAGACCTGGAAGGGCACGCCCTACAAGAGGTCGGACGCGAAGAAAGCGATCGTCACGCTGGCCGAGGGTCAGACGATCGACATCACGAGCGGGATCTAAGCCATGGCTCTCAAGCAATACAAGCCGACCTCTCCGGCCCGCCGCGGCCTGATCCTGGTCGACAAGTCGGCGCTCTGGAAGGGTAAGCCGGTCAAGGCGCTGACCGAAGGCAAGCGCAAGACGGGTGGCCGCAACAACAAGGGGCATGTGACCTCGCGCGGGATCGCCGGCGGTCACAAGCAGAAGTATCGCTACATCGACTTCAAGCGTCGCAAGTGGGACGCCGAGGGCACCGTCGAGCGGCTCGAATATGATCCCAACCGTTCGGCCTTCATCGCGCTCGTGACTTACGAGGGCGGGGAGCAAGCCTATATCCTCGCTCCGCAGCGCCTTGCGCCCGGGGACAAGGTGATCGCCGGCAAGCGGGTCGACGTGAAGCCGGGCAATGCGATGGAAATCGGCCAGATGCCGGTTGGCACCATCGTCCACAACGTCGAG
>NZ_JAFAVR010000052.1 GCF_019242355.1 Sphingomonas sp.
AAGAAGGTCGCGGTGATCGGCGGCGGAAATACCGCGGTCGAGGAGGCGCTTTACCTCACCAACCACAGTCATGACGTCACTCTTATCCACCGCCGCGATAGCCTTCGCGCGGAGAAGATCCTTCAGGACCGATTGTTCGCCAATCCACACGTGAACATTATCTGGGACAGTGAAGTCGACCAGTTTGTCGCCGGCGGCGAGCCCGAGGCGCTGGTCGGCCTCGACCTCCGCAACCGCCGCACCGGCGAGGTCAGCCGGCTCGAGGTTGAGGGCGCGTTCGTCGCCATCGGCCACAAGCCCGCAACCGAATTGTTTGAAGGCAAGCTCGACCTCGACGAAGACGGCTACATCAAGGTCGAGGTCGGCACGACACGCACCAATGTCCCCGGGGTGTTCGCCTGCGGCGACGTCATGGACAAGATCTACCGCCAGGCCGTGACCGCCGCCGGCACCGGCTGCATGGCTGCGCTCGACGCCGAAAAATATTTGGCCGCTCAGGAATATGAGGCAATTGCTGCCGAGTAATCAGCTGTTTGGCGACTTATCCTAGTAAACGGCCCCAGCAAAATATAGCCCCTGCGGCGGTGCATTGAGCCCGAGCGCTGCGCGATCTCTGGCATCCAACGCGGCCTTCATATCGCCCGGCGACCACTGGCCGCGCCCGACCATCGCCAGGCACCCGACCATCGACCGTACCTGATGATGCAGGAAGCTCCGCGCGGCCGCCGCGATCCGCACCTCGTCACCCGCGCGCTCGACCTCCAGTCGGTCGAGTGTCTTGACCGGGCTCTCAGACTGGCAATGCGCCGAGCGGAAGGGGGTGAAGTCGTGCCGCCCGACGAGGTGCGCCGCGGCCTCCCGCATGGTCTCCACATCCAGCGGTACCGCGACATGCCAGACACGCCCAGCCTCCAGCGCAGGGGGTGTCCGCCGGTTCAAGATTCGATAGAGATACCGCCGGCTCACGCACGAGAAGCGCGCATGCCAGTTGCCCGCGACCTCGCTCACATCCAGCACCGACACCGGCGACGGCCGCAGCAGCGCGTTCAGTCCCTCACGCAGCCGATGCGCCGTCAGCGCCTTCGCGACATCCACATGAGCGCTCATCGCCAGCGCATGCACGCCCGCGTCCGTGCGGCCAGCGGCTGTGAAAGCTGCGCGCTCGCCGGTCATTCGCTCCAGCGCCTCTTCGAGAGCCTGCTGCACCGACGGCCCATGGTCCTGTCGCTGCCACCCCATGAACGGCCCGCCGTCATATTCGACCGTGAGTCTCCAGCGAGTCATTGGCGCCAGCGAGTCACGGCAGGATCGTGCCCCTCGGCACCGCGAAACCGCGCAGCAGCTCATCTGGGCTCATCGGCCCGCGCCCGGCCCGCTGCACCTTGAGCGGCCGGACCGACCCCGCACCGCAGGCTATGGTCAGCCGGTCGTCCAGCACCTCGCCCGGCGCACCCTCCCAGACGCCCAGCTCTGCGGCAAGCAGCTTCACCCTTTCCCCATTCACCACGAACCAGGCGCCCGGGACCGGCGCGAACGCTCGCGCCTGCCGCTCGATTTCTGCCGCCGGGAGCGCCCAGTCGATCCGCGTCTGCGCCTTGTCGATCTTGGCGGCATAGCTCACGCCGTCGCCGGGCTGGGGCACCGGCGGCTTCGGCCGCGCCAGCCATTCGATCAGCGCATCGGCTCCAAGTCCCGCCATCGCGTCCGTGACTTGTCCCGCGTTCTTGCCACGGATGTCGAGCTCGCGCTTGAGCAGCATGGGCCCCGTGTCGAGACCTTCATCCATCCGCATGATCGTGACGCCGCTGGTCTCGTCGCCTGCAAGGATCGCCCGCTGGATCGGCGCTGCTCCCCGCCAGCGCGGCAGCAACGAGGCATGGACGTTGACGCAGCCGACCTTCGGCGCCTCCAGGATCGGCAGCGGCAGGATCAGGCCGTATGCCGCGACGACGCCCAGATCGGCGTCCAGCGCACGAAAGCGTCCTTGCTCCTCCGCATCCCGAAGCGTTCGCGGGGTCCGAACCTCGATCCCAAGCTCCTCCGCCCGCTCGTGGACCGCTGTCCTGCGCTCGCCCTTGCCGCGACCCGCAGGCCGCGGTGGCTGCGAATAAACGGCCACCACATCGTGCCCGGCTTCCACCAGGGCATCCAGGCTCGGCACCGCGAACTCCGGCGATCCCATGAAGACGATCCGCATGGCGCTGCACTTGCGGGCCGCGGCCCGCCCGGTCAAGAACGGCACCATGGCGTCATCCGAGATCGAAGCCCTGTCCCAGGCCCTCGCGCGCCTGCCCGGCCTCGGCCCGCGTTCCGCCCGCCGTGCCGTCCTCCACCTGATGAAGCGGCGAGAGACGACGCTTCAGCCGCTGCTGAGCGCGCTTCAGGCCGTCGCCGACCGCCTGTCGACCTGCTCGATCTGCGGCAATGTCGATACCTCCGATCCCTGCTCGATCTGCCGCGACCCGCGCCGCGACGACAAGGCGCTCTGCGTCGTCGAGGAGGTTGCGGATCTTTGGGCCCTCGACCGCTCGCGTCTTTTCCCGGGCCGCTACCACGTCCTTGGCGGCCGCCTGTCCGCATTAGAGGGAGTCCGCCCCGAAGACCTCGCCATCGACAGTCTGGTCAGGCGCGTCGCCAATGGCGGCATCGACGAGGTCGTCCTTGCCATGAACGCGACCCTCGAGGGGCAGACCACAGCCCATTATCTCGCGGAACGGCTTGAAAACTTTCCCATCCGGCTAAGCCAGTTGGCGCACGGACTTCCCGTCGGCGGGGAGCTCGACTATCTCGACGAGGGAACTCTCGCCCAGGCTTTGCGCGCCCGCCGTCCCATCGCTTGAAGCAATTGACCTGAAAGACTAAATCGCAGCCATGGCAATCCGCCCGATCCTCGAAGTTCCCGATCCGCGCCTGCGCGAGATCTCCAGGCCCGTCGAACTTTTCGACGAGAGCCTGAAGACCCTTGTCGCCGACATGTTCGAGACGATGTACGAAGCACCGGGAATCGGCCTTGCCGCGATCCAGGTCGGTGAGCCGCTGCGCGTTCTCGTCATCGACCTCCAGGAGCCCGAGACAGAAGACGGCGAGCCGGTCCGCAACCCGCTCATTTTCATCAATCCCGAGATCGTGGAGCATTCGGACCGGGACGTGCCCTACAACGAGGGTTGCCTGTCCGTTCCCGACCAATATGCCGAGGTCGACCGCCCGGATCGCATCAAGGCGCGCTGGAAGGACCTCGGGGGAAAGTCCCACGAGCAGGAGATCGAGGGCCTTCTCGCGACCTGCCTCCAGCATGAGATGGATCATCTCAACGGGGTTCTCTTCATCGATCATCTCTCCCGCCTGAAGCGAGACATGATCCTCAAGAAGATTGCCAAGGCACGGAAAGAGCAGCCGAAAAAGGCTGCTTAGTCTGACATCCGCCGACATGCGGAATTCCGCGAAATGAATTGTCATTAGGCGCGACTCGGGCGCTCATGGTTGTTTGCGCACGGCCGAATGACCGGCCTTGGGGATTTGCCATGAAGAACATCTTGGTGGGCGCCGCCGGCGCCTTGGCTGTTGCGTGCGTCTCCACCGCGGCTGTTGCCGAACCTTATGTCGATTACACCCCGCAAAAGGGCTATTGGACGATCAACGCGATCGAGGTCGATCCGAACCACGTCGACGACTATCTCACCGGTCTGCGCAGCTCGCAGGTCTCCGCGTTCGAGGTGCTGAAGCGCCGCGGGCTGATCGACGACTACAGGTTCATGACCCGGACCGGCTATGTGAAGGGTTCGCCCAACGTGCTCATCATGACTCACGTGCCAAGCACGGCGCTCGACGATCCCGATCAGGCGCGCGACCAGGCCGTTGAAAAGGAAATCTACCAGGCCTTCTCCAAAGAGAAGGGGCAAGAAGCGGTCCGGGGCTACGAGAAATACCGAACCTTCATCGACAATGGAAACTGGCAAGTCATGAACATGGCGAGATAGACGGGATTGCCTGGCGATCCTCCCCTGCGTCGGCGGGGGAGGAGGACCTCAAGCTCCGATCGACTCGTCGGCTCGTCGGCAATCCTCGGCGCACTCCCGGCACATCTGCGCGCACAGCTTGCAATGCTCGTGCTCGTGCCGTTCGCATTCCGCGGCGCAGGCGTCGCAAATACGCGCGCACAGCTCCAGCATCTCGCGGATCACCTGCTCGTTCTCGCCCGTCCGGCGAAGCGCGATCCGGCACGTCGCCTCGCAGATATCCGCGCAGTCCAGGCACATGCGGACGCACTGCCGCATGTCCATCGTCTCGGCTGAGCAGGCGTCCGCGCAGCTCAGGCACATCTTCGCGCAATACATGAGGTGGTGGACGGCATCGCCAAGCGGCTGGTTGACGTGGCCCTGCACGTCCGGGTGAAGGGCGATCATCTTGCGGATGGACATTCGATTCTCCTCGCTCTGCCGGGCTAACGTTCCGCTTGAGCGCAGGGTCCAACTACCTTACGGTTCGCTCTTTGTTCCGGGGGAGTTATGGTCATGGAGCCGACGGTCGCGCTGGTTCTGGCACTCGGGGCGCTCGTCGCCGGGGTGGTCCTCGGCTGGTGGCTCGCGAGCCGCTCGACCGCGCCACTTACGATCGAGCGCGACCAGCTGCGCGCCGACGCCGAGGGGTGGCGCGTCAAGTTCAACGAGGCTGTCGTCAACCTCGCCGGAGAGGCCGAGAAAACGAAGCGCGCGGACGCCCTGGAGGCTCAGCTTGCAACGGAACGCGAAGCTGCCAGCGCGCTAAGGGCCGACGTCGCCACGCTCCGGAGCCGTCAGGAGGAGCGCGACAAGGCGTTCGAGCAGCAGATCGCGACCCTCAAGGATGCCCGCGACAGCCTGTCGGGCCAGTTCCAGGAGATCGCAGGCAAGCTACTCGGCGACGCCCGCAAGTCGTTCCTCGAGCAGGCCGGAGAGAAGTTCATCCAGACCGTGACGCCAGTCGAGGCACTCCTCAAGAGCTATCAGGAAAAGCTCCAGACCATCGAAAAGGAGCGCGTCGACCATTATGCTGGCCTGCGCGAGGCCGTCGACTTGGTCAGGACAGGGCAGGGGCAGGTCCGCGACGAGACCCGCAACCTCGTCAACGCGCTGCGCTCGGCTCCCAAGACGCGCGGCCGCTGGGGTGAACAGAGCCTTCGTAACGTCCTCGTCCAGTCCGGCCTTGTGGAAGGCATCGACTTCGCGATGGAGGTCTCGGTCACGACCGACGACGGACGTCTGCGCCCGGACGCGGTGGTCAACCTGCCATCGGACCGCAAGCTGATCATCGACGCCAAATGCTCGCTCAACGCCTATCTTGAAGCCTGCGAGGAGGTCGACGAAGTGCGGCGCACCTCCTGTTTCAAGGCGCACGTCGCTTCAATCGCTCGTCACGCGCAGCAGCTCGGCTCCAAGGCCTATTGGTCGCAATTCGGCGACGCTGCCGACTATGTGATCATGTACATTCCGGGAGAACATTTCTTGACTGCCGCGCTCGAGCAGGATCCGGAGCTTTGGGAGAAGGCGTTCAAGGACCGTGTACTGCTGGCGACGCCGACCAATCTCGTCGCCATCGCCCGAACTGTCGCGAGCGTCTGGCGGCAGGAGAAGCTCGCGGAAGCCGCAAGCGAGATCGCCAGCCTCGGCAAGGAATTACACTCACGACTTGCAACCATGAATGATCATATGGCGCGCGTCGGCAAGAACCTTGCCACTGCCAACAGTGCCTACAACCAAATGGTTGGAAGCTTCGAGAGTCAGGTGCTAACTCAGGCTAAGCGTTTCGACGCGCTAGGCGCCGGGAGCAACAAGGCGCTCGACCCGCCGCCGATGGTGGAAGTCGCGCCGCGTCCGCTCACCAAGCTCGGGGCGAAGCCGTCGAACGACGAGCCGCCGCAGATCGCCGCCGAATAAGCCAGGCTTGCCAAATAGGACTTCCTTTGCAGCCGTCGCCGCGTGTCCCGGCCGGCAGTCCAGAGGCAAAGGTTGTCTGCCGTTCGCGCTTAAAGTCACACAAAAAGCGCCGCTCTCCGTGGCTGTAGTGACGTTAGAGGCCTCCGCATCCTTCGAACCGGCGGCCGCCGACGTCCACCTGGACCCTGTCGGGATAGGCCTTGTCGCTCATCCCATCGCTGCATTGGGCATGGACGATGTTCACGCGGATCCGGGCCGTCTGGTAGATTTCGCCGGCGAACCCAATGATCGCCTGCGGTCGCGGTTGCCGGACCGGCGTCTGATCCGGCGCCGTGAAGACGATCTCGCGCTCGTCGATGGTCAGGCCCCAGAACGGCTCCGTGCCGACGGCGCGATAGGTCGCGGCCGGTGGTCCGGGCGGGATCTGGGACGCCGGCGCCGCCATGCATCCGGCGAGAAGCAGGACAGGTGCAATGGACGGTTTCATGAGCCCTCCTGGCGCCAGCTCGCCTTGATCGCGAACGCCATCACCGCCGCCGCCACCGCCGCGTTGAGGCTGTCGGCCCGGCCGGCCATCGGGATTTTCACCAGCAGGTCGCATTCCGCCTCATAGTCCGGCGGCAGTCCCTGCTGCTCATTGCCGATGAGCAGAAAACAGGGCTGATGATAGCGGGCAACGAGATAATCGTCCGTCGCATTGAGACTGGTACCGACGAGCTGCCCTTCGTCAGTTCGAAGCCAGGCGAGGAACTCCGGCCAGCGCGCCGTCGCAACCTGTTGGGTGAAGATCGCGCCCATCGACGCTCGCACCGCCTCGACCGAGAATGCGTCCGCGCAATCGTCGACCAGGATCAGACCCCCGGCGCCGACCGCGTCCCCAGTCCTGAGGATGGTCCCGATATTGCCGGGGTCACGAAGCGCCTGGGCGACAATCCACAAGGGCGAGGCCGCCCGGTCGAGTCGCTCCAGGCCGGTCTCTGGTTGCCGGTAAGCGCCGAGCAGCATCTGAGGATTGTCCTTGCCGCTCATCTTGGCGAGGATATCGGCGCTCGTCTCGATTGCTTCTCCGCCCGCCGCCTCGGTCGCGGCGATAATCTCGGCGGCGAGTGGGTGCCGGGTGCTCTCGGCGGAGAAGGCGATGATCTCGGGCAGCCGGCCGCTGTCGCGAGCCTCGGCGATGATCCTCAGGCCTTCCGCGAGGAAGAGTCCCTCCGCCCGCCGTGCCTTCTTGTCGCGAAGGGACCGCAGCCGCTTGACGGTCGCGTTGGAGAAGGCCGTGACCTGGCGCGCCATTATTCCTCGCCGAAGCGGTCCTCGACCAGCCCGGCCAGCTTCTGCAGCGCATCGTCGGAATGCGTGCCCTCGCAATGAATGACGATCGTGTCGCCCATCGCCGCGCCGAGCATCATTAGGCCCATGATCGATGTGCCGCAGACCCGCTGGCCGTCCTTCTCGACTTCGATCAATGCATCGAGTTCGCTGGCCATCGACACAAATTTGGCGCTTGCCCGGGCATGCAGGCCGCGCTTGTTGGCGATCCGGACCTCGCGGCTGACCGCAGTCAAGCGGCGGCTTCCCCGAGCACCTCGGAAGCGACCGAGATATATTTGCGGCCCGCTTCCCTCGCGGCGGCGACGGCGGCGTGGACGCTCATCACCTTGCGGGCGCCCTCGAGCCGGATCAGCATCGGCAGATTGACGCCGGCGATGACCTCGACATTCTCGCTCTTCATCAGGCTGATGGC
>NZ_JAFAVR010000075.1 GCF_019242355.1 Sphingomonas sp.
ATTGGATCGCTCGCGCCAGCCGCTGCCGCGGCCCAGCCCTCACTTATCGTAGCGAAATGGGGTGGGTTCTGGAACGCGAGACAGCCCAAGGAATGGGAATGCGATAAGGCCGGTACCATCTGTCTGGATGGACTTGCTGATGTTCGATTCGTGGCGGTGCAGACGGTGAGCGGGCCCAAGATGCCGAGTTCTGTGGTGGCAGCAACCGTGTTCCATACGAGGCCGCGGCGAGGCGTACGGATGTTGGTCGCCATCAGCAGAGACGATGAGAGCAATCGAACAGGTCAGATTCTCTACTACGTTCTTCCTGGCAAGCACGAAGCCTGCTTCGATTATGAGCTCGCGCGAAAGCGAGGTTATCGCATTCCTGCGCGGGCAATCCGACACGGCGATAATATCTGTATTCCGGTCTAGCCGAGCGCCTTGGACAATATCACCCACTCGCTCGCCGGCGCCCTCGTCGGGCAGATGGGGCTGAAGCGGCGCTCGCGGTTCGCGATGGCCGCCTGCCTGCTCGGCGCCAATGCGCCCGATATCGACGTGTTCGCGCCGCTGGTGCTTCCGGTGCAGGGAATCAGCTTCCACCGCGGGCCGGTGCACGGCATCTTTGCCTGGCCCATCCTCGCCGCCGGGATCGTCGCCATCCTGTGGCTGGTCGACCGGCTGAAGCCGCGAGGCGAGGGGGCGCTCCCTTTCCGCGCCGGTCCATTGTTTGTCGTGGCACTGCTTGCCGTCCTCACCCATCCGTTCCTCGATTGGCTCACCACCTATGCCATCGCCTTGTTCGCACCGGCCGACTGGCACTGGTATTCGGGCGACGCGATCTTCATCGTCGACTGGGTCTACTGGCTGCTGATGATCGCCGGCGTCCTGTGGTCCGCTCGCCGCTGGGACAAGGCGCAGCCGAACCCCGGACGGCCGGCCCAGGCCGCCGGCCTCGTCATGCTCCTCTACATCGCCTTCAACCTCGCCGAGAGCAGTTGGGCGGAGCGAACCACCATCGACCTCCTGCGCCAACGCGGCATCCAGCCGACGCTGGTCGTCGCCAGCCCGCCGCCGCTCGCCTTCTGGCGCCGCAGCCTCGCATGGCGCAGCGCCGACAGCTGGGGCGGCGGCGACCTCGATTTTTCGAGCGGCCTGACCATCGCCCCGGATCTCCAGCCGCTCCGGCTCGACGATCCGCGCCTCGCCGCGGCCGAGAGCCACGACCCGCACGTCCGCGCCTTCCTCGTCTGGTCGCGGATGCCGATCGTCGTCGTCATCGGCGGCAAGGCCTATCTGACCGACCAGCGGTTCTACAGCGCGCTCCGCTCTTTGGCGATCCCCGCGCCGGTTCGAAAACTGTTCAGCCGCAACACCTTCCTCATCCCGCTCGACACGCCTGCCGGCCAGGAATAATCGGCAGTTCATGGCCAGCCGTGGGCAGCATCTGGTGCACGGGGATCGCGGGTTCGCGACAGGCGGCGGCCTTGTCGCGCGGCTGCTTGCGCCTGCTTTCGCGAGCGTGCTGGATCGGATCGACCGGCGGTTGGTGCAGGGCGGCATCGAGGCCACGCTCCCTGACGGAACCGCTCGCCGCATCGGCTTCCGGGCGCCCGGCCCCATGGCGGTCGTTCGGCTGAACAGCTGGATGTCCCTCGTCCGGCTCGCCACGTCCGGCTCGGTCGGCTGGTACAAGGCCTGGGCGTTGGGCGAGTGGTCGAGCCCCGACCCGGTTGCCATCTTCGAGCTGTTCTCGTCGAACGCCGTCGCGCTTGGCGACACCGGCCGCGCCAAGGGCCCGTTCCGGTGGATGAACGCGCTCGCTCATCGCCTCCGCGATAATGCTCCGGGGAAGGCGCGCGCCAACATCGCCGCCCATTACGACCTCGGCAACGACTTCTACGCCGCCTGGCTCGACGCCACGATGACCTATTCGAGCGCGCTCTTTTCTCCCGTCCCGCTGGCGGGAGGGGAAGAGGTGCGAAGCACCGAAGGAGAGGGCCTGTCCGTGCGCGACAAACCCTCCCCCAGCCCCTCCCGCAAGCGGGAGGGGAGTCTAGAAGCCGCCCAGCTGCGCAAGGTGAATGCGCTCCTCGACCGCCTTGACCTGAAGCCCGGCCAGCGTCTGCTTGAGATCGGCTGCGGCTGGGGAACGCTGGCGATGGAGGCAGCCCGGCGCGGCGCGGAGGTGGTCGGCCTCACCCTATCGACCGAGCAGAAGGCCTGGGCCGAGCGCAAGATCGCCGACCAGGGCCTCGCTGACCGCATCGAGATCCGTCTCCAGGATTATCGTGAAACTGACGAGCGCTTCGACGCGATCGCTTCGGTCGAGATGGTCGAGGCCGTCGGCCAGCGCTGGTGGGGCGCCTATCTCGACAGCATTGCCCGCAACCTGAAGCCGGGCCGCCGGGCGGCGCTTCAATTCATCTCGATGGATGACCGGCTGTTCGATCGCTATGCCCGCAACCCCGACTTCATCCAGACCTACATCTTCCCCGGTGGCCTGCTGCTCGACGAACCGCAGTTCGAGGCGCTCGCCGCCGAGCGCGGGCTCACCTGGCACGACCGCGAAGGCTTCGGCGGCGATTATGCCGAGACCCTGCGCCTTTGGCGCCGCCGCTACGATGCAGCGGTGGCTGAGGGGCGCCTCAGCGACTTCGCCGAGGAGTTCCACGACCTCTGGCGATACTATCTGATGTACTGCGAGGGCGGCTTTCGCGGCGGGGCCATCGATGTTGCGCAGGTCACGCTGGGGAAAGCGGACCGGACGCCCTGACGCGTTTCGCTTGAAGTCCGTTCGTCCATCCACGATATATTGCTCATTGCCGGGGGCCCTTCGCCCGCGGGAGAGGAGATAAGATGGCCAATTGGCAAGACCCGCGGATGACTGGAGCCAACCCGGCGACGGTCGGCGTTCCGCGCGCCGCCCGCGATGCGGGGCTCAGGTCGTACATGCTGTCCGTGTACAACTACATGGCCTCGGGCGTTCTTCTGACAGGGATCGTCGCTCTGCTGTTCGCCAACAGCAGCCTCGTGAACCTGCTCGTCAACCCGCAGACCGGCGCTCCGTCGCTTCTGTTCTACGTCGCGCTGTTCGCTCCACTCGGCCTCGTGATGTCGCTGAGCTACGGCATCAACCGGATGTCGACGGCGACGGCGCAGATGGTCTTCTGGATCTACGCGGCGTTGATCGGTGTGCAGTTCTCGACGCTTTTCCTGGTCTATACCGGAGTGTCGATCGCTCAGACCTTCTTCGCGACCGCGGTGTCGTTCCTGGCCGTCAGCCTTTATGGCTACACGACCAGGCGCGACCTGTCGGCCATGGGCACGTTCCTGCTGATGGGCGTGGTCGGGCTGTTCGTCGCCCTCCTAGTCAACATGTTCCTGCGCTCGCCGGGCTTCGACCTCGCCATCAGCGCGATCGGCGTCCTGCTGTTCGCCGGACTGACCGCCTATCGCACGCAGCAGATCAAGAGCGGCTATTTCGCCGTCGCCGGGACGTCGGTTGCGGTGAAGAGCGCCGTGATCGGGGCGCTCGGCCTCTACATCGCATTCATCAACATGTTCCTGTTCCTGCTTCGCTTCATGGGCAACCGCCGCTAGTCGCGGAACAGCACCGAACAAGGAAGGGCCGGGGGAAACTCCGGCCCCTTTTGGTTTCCGCCAGGGCGTCTAACGCAGAGCCGATGCCGTTTCCCGCCTGTCTTGCCGCCGCCGCGCTCGCCGCCTCGACTCCCACCGCCGCCACGATCGCCGCAGTTCCCATCGAGCAACTGCACGGCCGGGGCGCGGTCGTGCCATTCACCGAATATGAAGCAGAGAACGGCTGCTCCAATGGTATATTGCTCGGTCCCTCGCGCGCACTTTATTCCATTGCCGCGGAAGCCTCCGGCCGACGCGCCGTTCGGCTCGATCGCCCGGGCCAGTTTGTGGAGTTCACGCTTCGCCGGTCGGCCAACGCGGTCACGGTCCGCTACGCCGTCCCGGACTCAGTGCACGGGAGCGGCCTCAGCGGAACGCTGGGGCTGTATGCCGCCGGCGAGCGGCTCGGTTCGCTCGGCGTCACGTCCCGGTACGGCTGGTATTATGGCGCCTATCCGTTCACCAATCATCCGTCGGACGGTCGCGGCCATCACATGTTTGACGAAGCACGGCTGCGTTTCGCAAAGGTCCTGCCGGCCGGAACCAGGGTTCGGATCGCGGTCGGCCCCGAAGATAGCCTGCCCTGGTATGTCGTCGACCTCGCCGATTTCGAGCTTGTGCCGCCGCCGCTTGCTCGGCCAGCGGCATCGCTCGATGTCGTCTCATTCGGCGCCGATCCGTCGGGGCAGCGTGAGAGCTCCAGCGCCTTCGCGAAGGCCATTGCGGCAGCCCGGATTCGGCACCGCCCGGTATGGATTGGACCCGGAACCTATCATGTCGATCGCCACCTCATGGTCGACCGCGTGGCGATCAACGGCGCCGGCCCATGGTACTCCATTCTGAGCGGCGACGGCGTCGGTCTATATGGCTCGGCCCACGCATCCGCCGTGCACCTCGCCCACTTCGCGATCATCGGCGACGTCCGCGAGCGCAACGACAGGACCAAGCTCGCCGCGGTGGGCGGCACCCTGGGCGGCGGGTCGACCATCGATGACCTATGGCTGCAGCATCACAAGTCGGGCGTCTGGCTCGATGGTCCGCTCGATCGAGTCACGATCCGGAATATGCGCATCCTCGACAATACGGCCGACGGCATCAACCTGAGGCGAGGAGTGCGCGACGCCCGCATCGAGAATGTCTTCGTCCGCAATTCCGGTGACGACGGCATCGCCTTGTGGTCGCATTATGCCGCGGACAGCGGCGACGTCATCGCTCATTCCACCGTGGTGGCGCCGATGCTCGCCAACGGCATCGCCGTTTATGGCGGGCGAGACATCCGCCTGACAGCCAATGTCGTCGCGGACACGTTGACGCAGGGCGGAGGCATCCACCTCGGCAATCGCTTCCGCGCCGTCCCATTCTCCGACGCGATCTCGATCAACGACAATTTGCTGGTGCGAAGCGGCAGCTTCGACCCGAACTGGCAATTCGGCGTCGGCGCCCTGTGGCTCTATGCGCTCGACGCCCCGATCCGCGCCGACATCCGCGTCTCGCGCACCGAGATCGTCGACAGCACGATCACGGCTCTCCAGTTCATCGGCAAGCCGATCCGGTCAGTTCGCCTGGCGCGCACGACCGTCGATGGCGCCGCCGGCTGGCTGCAGTTGCAGGGGGGCGGCGACGCGCTGGTCTCGGACTTGCGGGCAAGGAATATAGAGGTTCCCGGCTATCTTCGCTGCACTGCCCGCTTCCGGCTGCGCCTGCAGCGGGTCGCAGCCGACCTCGCAGCACCCTCCACGAGGCTATGTGGCAGGCTCGATGCAGCGACCGTCGAGAGACGGCTCGGGCAGTGACGCCGAGTCAGGCGGGCTGCGGCTGGCGGGCTTCGGCCTCCGCTTGCGCCTGATCGTCCAGTTCCGCCGCCCGTTTGTACGCGGGGCGCTGCTGCAGGCGCTCGGCGTAGCTCGTGAACCGCTCGCGCTTGTCGAGCAGGCCGAACATCATGGGGAACATCAGCTGTGAACCGACATAGACGTCGGCGGCGGTGAACCGGGCGCCGCAGACGTAATCTCGTGTGGAGAGCAAAGCGTCAACCACGCCGATTGCCCGCTCGAAATTGCCGTAGCCGAACATTCGCTCGCGCTCCGGCGTCGGTTCCCAGCCCATCGCCTTGTTCGACACGGCAGCCTCGATCGGGCCTGCGGCAAAGAACATCCAGCGGTAATAGTCGGCCTTTTCGTCATCGCGCGGCCCGAGGCCCGCTTGGGGAAAGACGTCGGCGAGATAGGCGCAGATCGCCGCGCATTCGGTGACGGTGCGGCCGCGATGCTGGATCGCCGGGACCTTCGCCATCGGGTTGACGGAGCGGTAGCCCTCGGCCCGAAGGTCGGAATAGTCGATGATCTGGGTGTCGTACGGCTCGCCGATCTCCTCGAGCATCCAGCGAACGATCCGCCCTCGGGACTGCGGGTTGGTGTAGAAGATGAGATCGGACATGGCGTGTCTCCCCGGCTCTGAATGGGGACCGATCTACGCTTGTTCGATGATATCCTCCAGCATTTCGAGCGACGTCTTCAACTCGGGCCGTAGGGGATTTTAGCGGAAGGATCGGCTCGGAAACGGTCGATCGCATCCGACTGGCGCAGGATCTTGCTCTCCGGGTCGACCGTGACGAGGCTCAACGGACTCGGCAAGGTCAGCGATCCATGTCCGCCGGTCATCGGCACGATTTCGATTCTGCCATCCACTCTGACGTCGATCGGCATCGGAAAGGGCAGGCCTTTCGGCGTCTTCCACTGCAGGCTGAGCGAAGTCCCGGAGCGGCTGACCACTAGGCGCGGAAGTGGGGCCTGACGCAAATATACTTCGAAGAACCAGTGAAGATCGCGATGCGATTCCTGGTTGACCAGCGCGATGAACTCGTCGGTCGAGGCGAAGCGCGGCTGGAAATTGCCGGGCCGCGGTTCGACGCGCCCGTAGACCAGCCGCCGGGTCGCGCGCCAGAAGGCGTCGTCGCCGATCATGCTGCGCAGCGTATGGAGCACCCAGCTCGCCTTGTAATAGATGTCGTTGCCCGGACCCTTCGCTGGATCGCTCACGTCGTCCTCGGTCGCATGTCGGCCAGACACGATCGGATGCCTGTTCGCGATCTGCTGGCGTTCCTTGAACATGGCTGCGTCGTAGGCCATTCGCCCGTCCAGCCACTCCAGCGTCAGCGGCTGCATGTAGGTCGCGAAGCCTTCGTGAAGCCACATGTCGTCCCAATCGGCATTGGTCAGCTGATTGCCGAACCATTCGTGGCTGAACTCATGGTCGAACAGCCAGTCATAGCCTTCCGGCGCCGCCTTGTAGGCATTGCCGTAGGCGTTGATCGTCTGATGCTCCATGCCGAGGTGCGGAGTCTCGACGACGCCGACCTTCTCGGCACCCCAAGGGTAGGGGCCGATGGTCGCTTCGAAGAAGTCGACCGTGCGCTCCATCTCCGCGAGCAGCGCGGCGGCCTGGCGATCCTCGCCGGGCAGATACCAATATTGGATCGGGAAGCGGTTACCGAATCGGCTGAGGTGGTTCGACTGGGCGAGCCTGAACGGGCCGACATCGATGGCAACTGCGTAATTGTTGGGATGCGATGCCTGCCAGTTCCAGCGGGTGCGGCCGTCGGCGAGATGGTCGACACCGAGCAGGCGGCCGTTGGATGGCGCCGACAGCCCCTTCGGCACGATGATGTGCTGGGTGACCGTTCCGACCTCGACCTGGCTGTTGTCGAAGCACGGCCAGAACAGGTCGCAGCCCTCGCCTTCGACCGCGGTCGCCACCCAGGGTTCTCCGCCCGGCGCATGTGCCCAGACAAAGCCGCCATCCCAGGGCGCGTGGCTGGCGATGTGCGGACGTCCTTCGTAGGTGATCGCGAGCGTCAGTCGATCTCCGGCGCGCTTTGCGCGCGGCAGGCGCACGGCGACGAGGCCGCCATCATTGGCCCAGGCCGGCCGATCGAGGGTTCGTCCATCGGCCACGATCGCGCTGATCGGCAGTTCGGGATCGAGGTCGAACTGAAGGCGGTCGATAGGTGCCTTAACCAGAAAGGCAAGCACCGCGCGCGCGTTGATCCGCTGAGCGCTCGGCTGGACGTCGAACGTCAGGTCGGCCGTCTGGAATTCGACCGATCGCTGCTCCCGGGTGAGAGGCAATCCGCTCTGCGCGGTGCGCACCGCCAGCGGGCGTTCGCCGGCATGGCCGAGCCAGACGATGCCAAGGAGGACCAGCGCCAGGATCGACAGGATGGCCCACGGCTGCCAGTCGCGGCCGTGCTTCTCGGGTCGTTGCCCCTCCGCTGGGTTCAACCGCGCTCACCCTTGCCCGTGCTTACAGGCATCGGTGCGGGCGCAGTGCCGGTGCGGTCACTCGCGCTTTGGTCGCGGGTGGCGCGGAACTCGCTGTCGGGCGACCAGTTCGGCCACTCGCGCGAATTCGCTAGCCGCTCGCCGACCGCGTGGAGCATCTCTCCGTCCCGCGCGAGCCCGCTGAAGTCCCATTGCGGCGACCATTCGTCACTCGGTTGATGGTAATGGTGGGCGGTGTAGTCGGCGGAAAGCGCCTCGCCGCGGGCGGTGCCGCCGTTGACCATGTCGTTGCCGGATTCGAAACTGACCGCCGGCACGCCGACTTTGGCGAACGAGAAATGGTCGGAGCGATAGAAATGCCCGGCCTCCGGGTGCGGGTCGGCGGCGAACGCACGGCCTTCGCGCTTGCCCTCGGCGATCAGGTCGTCGAGCAGGTCGAGGCGGGCGCTCCCCGAGATGGAGAAGTTGCGCGTCGGGCCCCAGACGTTGAGCGCATCGGTGTTGAGAACGCCGACCGTCTTTCCGAGTGGATAGAGCGGATGGGTCGCGTAATAGTTGGAACCGAGCAGCCCCTTCTCCTCGCCCGTGACGGCGAGGAACACGATCGACCGCTGCGGCCGCGGGCCGTGCGCGAAAGCCCGCGCCTGCTCGACCAGCTGGGCGACGCCCGTCGCGTTGTCGACGGCGCCGTTGTAGATGGTGTCGCCGGTCGCGTCGGGCTTGCCGACGCCGAGGTGGTCCCAATGGGCGCTGTAGATCAGGGTCTCGTCGGGATGGCTGCTTCCGGGCAGGAGTCCGACGACATTGTGCGACGTGATCACCTGCGGGTTGGCGGCGTAGCTTGCGCTGAGCGTCGCCTTGAGTGGGATTGGGTGGAAGTCACGCCGCCGGGCCGCAGCCTTCGCCTGCTCGAAGTCGAGACCCGAGCGCCGGAACAGATCGACTGCAAGCGGCCGCTGGATCCACGATTCCATGCCGCTGTGAGCCGCCGCCGGATCCTGCCGGACGATGTCGAACTGTGCGTTGGTGTTGGAGTTCTGGACGACGTTCCACGGATAGGATGCCGGCGCCGTCTCATGGACGATGATCACGCCC
Source organism: Sphingomonas sp. (assembly GCF_019242355.1). Taxonomy (GTDB): domain Bacteria; phylum Pseudomonadota; class Alphaproteobacteria; order Sphingomonadales; family Sphingomonadaceae; genus Sphingomicrobium. The sequence continues at coordinate 9,000 of NZ_JAFAVR010000075.1, forward strand.
GCTGCGCCGTGCCGCGCGGCTTCCTCGTACTTGTAGGTCCAGCGGCCGTAGTAGGTCATGGCCTTGCCGCCGAAATCACCTTCGCCGCCCTCGAAGTCGGGGTCGTTGATCAAGACGACGATGACCTTGCCGTGGACGTCCACGCCCTTGAAGTCGTCCCAGTTGCGCTCCGGCGCCGTCACGCCATAGCCGACGAACACCAGTGGCGCATTGGCGATGGTGACCTGCTTCGCGCCGTTTAGCGGCGCCAGGATGGCGATGTCCGGACCCTGCCGAAGCGGGACGACGGTGCCGTTTTCGTTCAGGCTGATCTGCGGCGTTCCGACGATCTCCGACTGCAGGAGCGGCACCGCCTGGAACCAGCTGCGCTGGCCGTTGACCATGTCGCCCCCGGGCTGCACTCCGGCTGCTGCGAACTGCTTCGCGATATAGTCGATGACCGTCGGCTCGATCGCCGCTGCGGTCCCGCGGCCCTGAAACCCGTCCGAAGCCAGGGCCTTGTCGATGTCAGACAGGCGCTCAGGGCTGAACTGCCCGGTTGGGGCGGCGACTGCGGCGCTGCCGACAAGGGCGAGGACGCTCGCGGAAATCCAGCGAAGTCGGTTCATGTTACTCTCCTCGGGTTGCGAGCCCGGCGTCCAGGGGCGCCGCGGCGGAAGCGGGTCAGCAGCCGACTAGTTAGTGGGCGAGGGCGATGGAAGCCCTTGTATGGCGTTTTGGTCTACTGTATTGCTCGAACAATACAGGAGAATGGCCGATGATCCGTTTCGCGCTTCTGCTTCTCGTGCCCGCCGTGTCGCTCGCCGCTTGCAACGTGTCGCGAGGCGACGGCGACGCCGAAAACGTCACGATGAAGGCCGACGCGAGCGGCAACGTCAGCTTCAACCTTCCGTTCGCGAAAGGGGACGTCAAGCTTCCCGAAGGCGCGATCCGGAGCAGCGATTTCGACATTGACGGCGTGAAGTTGATGCCAGGCGCGACGATGCACGGCTTTAACATGAATGCCGGCAATCACGGCGCGACAGTCCACCTCGCCTTTGAGGCGCCTGGTGCCCCCCAGCAGGTTCGCGCCTACTTCCTAGACCAGTTCAAGCAAAAGGGCGTCGAGGCCACCCAATCCGGCGACGCGATCAGCGGCAGGACGCGCGACGGCGATCAGTTCACCATCGACGTGCAGCCGGTCGGCCAGGGGTCCTCGGGGACGATCGCGATCCAGTCAAAGGACTAGTGCGCGGCGACCTCCGCGGCATAAGCTTCAAAGCCGTGGAGCGCGAACCTGATCGGCTTCATGTTCGCCGTGCATGAGCGATCAAGCACGCCATACGGATTGGCGAGAAACGCAGCTTCGACTTGAACGAGGCAGCCGTCGCTAAAGCTATGCCCGACGCCCGGAACCGTGATGATTGTCGAACGGGGCAGCAGTCGTGCAGCCGCCACGGTGTCGGAGTTGGTGACCGCGGTATCGAGAGCTGCGGAATAAAACAGGACTGGTATGTCGCTTTTGACAGGGCGCCACAGATTTCGCGGCGGCCCCGATATCTTCCAGGAATTGCACAAGCGATCCATCGCGTCGGTAGGCGTCGCCGCCAGGGCCAGGTAGGGATAACGCCGGGCCGCTGCTTCGTAATCGGGCTTCGTCGGGCGATTTCCCAGGGCACTGCAATAGAGGGTCGTTTGCGCGGCGACATCCGGATTGGCCATGTCGGGAATGCCAAAGTCGTCGCCCTTCGTCGCGTCGATCCATCTGGCCACGAGCGCGGCATCACCCTTCTCGGCCGTTTCAATCGCAAGCGGGACGAAAGTGAGTGATCCCGGGTCGGGCGCGAAGGCAGCCATCCCTAGCAAAGCCTGGTAGAGATCGACGGGCGTCAGACGGCGCGAACGGCCCATCAAGCGCTCGCGGCCGAGACGTTGCATTGCCCGGCCCAGTGACGCCGCCATTTCGGGGAACCGCGCACGGCAACTGGGCTCGCGATTGCATTCGCGCTGCATCGCCGCCAGTCCCCTGGCGAAGGTCGAAACCTGCTCCCGATTGCGAGAGTCCGGGGGAATGGCGACCCCGACGACCGCGGCGCGCAATCCCGCGGGGTGTCGTCCGATCAGATCGAGCGCGGGGAAGCTCCCGTAGGATGCGCCCCAGACCTCATAGCTCGAGTAGTTCATGGCCCGCGCGATGTCGCGCACATCCTGGGACGAGGTGGCGGCGTTCAAGGCGTCGAGATCCGTGCCGCGAGCTTCGATCTGCCGCCGGCATTCCCGTGATTGCACAAGGACCGACCGGAGGCGTGCTTTGATGGTCGAGCCCGTCGCCGGGGCGACGACGCATTTCGTATCGGGCTCCGACCGGCCCATTCCGCGATAATCGAAAAAGACGACGTCGCGCGTGGCGCGCACGAGTTCCGTGAACGGTGCGTTCTTCAGACTTGATGCCGTGATGTTGGCGGCCATCGGGCCATACCAGAGCCGGATGAGCGCAGTTTGGCCGCGCGTCGCGGAATTTTTGGCGGCGACCTTCACGACCCACAGCCGAAGCGTCGGGCTGTCGTTCACTTCGTGATGCGCCTTGACCGTCACCCATCCGCACGAGACGCCATTCACTGCGGGCCAGTCCGGAGCTTCGTCGGTGAACTGGCAGGGCGCCGAGTCGAACCTTGGTATTTGAAGCCGTTCTTCGGTGGTTGCGGCGCGGGTAACGCCGCCGACACCGAAAGCCGCAAGGCCAGCGAACCCGGCAATCCATCTCGCAAACAGCATCGGTCTCATCGAGGGCCCAGGCGTTTCCGGCTTGGACTTTAGACATCTCTGCTGATCCAGCAACGGACGGCGCACCCACAGCAAAAAGGCCGGGAGTCTCCTCCCGGCCTTCCGTCGTGTTGTGCGGGCTTATTCCGCGGCCGGGGCTGCGTCGTCGGCTTTGGGCTTGGCTGCCGCCTTAGGCTTCGGCTTGGCGCCGGCCTTCGCCTTGGCGGCCTTGGGCGCGGCGGGCGTCATTTCGAACGCGGGGGCATTGTCCTTGATGCGGACCTTGACCTCGCCGCCGTTGACCAGCTTGCCGAACAGCAACTCCTCGGCGAGCGGCTGCTTGATCTTCTCCTGGACGAGGCGGCCCATAGGTCGAGCGCCGTAGAGCTTGTCGTAGCCGCGAGCAGTGAGCCACTCGCGTGCTTCATCGTCCAGTTCGATATGGACGCCGCGGTCGGCAAGCTGAAGCTCGAGCTGCAGGATGAACTTGTCGACGACGCGAGCGACGACGGCCGGCGGCAGATAGCCGAACGGGACGACGGCATCGAGGCGGTTGCGGAACTCCGGCGTGAACATCTTGCGGATCGCGTCCTCCTGGACGTCCTCGCGGCTCGATGCGCCGAAGCCGATCCCCTCGCGCGCCATGTCCGATGCGCCGGCGTTGGTCGTCATGATCAGGATGGTGTTCCGGAAATCGACGGTCTTGCCGTGGTGGTCGGTCAGCTTGCCGTTGTCCATCACCTGCAACAGGATGTTGAACAGGTCCGGGTGCGCCTTTTCGATCTCGTCGAGCAGCAGGACGCTGTGCGGCTGCTGGTCGACCGCGTCGGTGAGGAGGCCGCCCTGATCGTACCCGACATAGCCCGGAGGCGCGCCGATCAGCCGGCTGACCGAGTGCCGCTCCATATATTCCGACATGTCGAAGCGTTGCAGCGGGATTCCGAGCACGGAGGCGAGCTGGCGCGCAACCTCGGTCTTGCCCACGCCGGTGGGGCCGGAGAAGAGGTAGTTGCCGATCGGCTTGTCCGGCTCCCTAAGGCCGGCCCGGCTGAGCTTGATCGCGGAGGCGAGCTTCTCGATCGCCAGGTCCTGGCCGAACACGACGCGCTTCAAATCTGCCTCGAGGTGCTCGAGGACGCGTTTGTCGTCGGTCGACACGCTTTTGGGCGGGATGCGCGCCATCGTCGCGACCACCGCCTCAATCTCCTTGGCGGTGATGATCTTCTTGCGGCGGCTCGGCGGCACCAGCATCTGCATCGCGCCAACCTCGTCGATCACGTCGATCGCCTTGTCCGGCAGCTTGCGGTCGTGGATGTAGCGCGCCGACAGCTCGACCGCGGACTTGATCGAGTCCGGCGTGTAGCGAACATTGTGGTGCAGCTCGAACGCTGCCCGCAGCCCCGAGATGATCTTGATCGTGTCCTCGACCGTAGGCTCGTTGACGTCGATCTTCTGGAACCGGCGAAGCAGCGCGCGGTCCTTCTCGAAGTGGTTGCGGAATTCCTTGTAGGTGGTCGACCCGATGCAGCGGATCGCGCCCGAGGAGAGGGCCGGCTTCAAGAGATTGGAAGCGTCCATGGCGCCGCCTGAAGTCGCGCCGGCGCCGATCACCGTGTGGATCTCATCGATGAACAGGACCGCATGCGGCAGCTTTTCGAGCTCCGAGACGACCGACTTCAGCCGCTCCTCGAAGTCGCCGCGGTAGCGAGTGCCGGCGAGCAACGCGCCCATGTCGAGCGAGTAGATGACGGCGGGCTTCAGGACGTCGGGAACGTCGCCCTCGACGATCTTGCGGGCGAGGCCTTCCGCAATGGCGGTTTTGCCGACGCCGGGATCGCCGACGTAGAGCGGGTTGTTCTTGGACCGGCGGCAGAGGATCTGCACGGTCCGGTCGACTTCCGACATGCGGCCGATCAGCGGGTCGACCTTGCCGGCGCGGGCCTTCTCGTTGAGGTCGATGGTGAATTGCTTGAGGGCCGATTCCTTCTTGGCGGCGCCTTCCTTTTCAGTCTTGTCCTCGGTGCCTTCGGGAGCGCGGGTCTCGGGCGGGGTTTCGCCCTTGCCAACGCCGTGGCTGATGTAGGTCACGGCATCGAGCCTGCTCATGTCCTGCTGCTGCAGGAAGTAGACGGCGTAGCTCTCGCGCTCCGAGAAAAGCGCGACCAGGACATTGGCGCCGGTGACCTCGTCCCGGCCCGACGACTGGACGTGCAGGATCGCCCGCTGGACGACGCGCTGAAAGCCGCTGGTCGGTGTCGGATCGGTGGCGCTGTCGGCGACGAGGGCGCCGAGCTCATGATCGAGATATTGCTTCACGCTGGCGCGCAACTCGTCGCGGTTGACACCGCAGGCGGTCATCACCTTTGACGCGTGATCGTCATCAATCAGCGCGACGAGGAGGTGCTCAAGGGTCGCATACTCGTGCCGGCGCTTGCTGGCTTCCCCTAGGGCGTTGTGCAGGGTCTGTTCGAGTTCGCGAGCGAAACTAGGCATTTAGCTGGGTACTCCGTACCCGCGGGGAAAGCCCGCGGGCTTTGAGTGGAATGTCATATGTCCCGTCCCGGCAATCAAGGGCCAGCCCCGGGCTTTTCCCCAGTTATTGCATTGGACGACCCCGAGGGCGGTCCGCTCAGGGCTTCTTGAACAGCTCTTCGGCCGCGGAGCGGTGGATGGCGGCGCGATCCATATGCGCTTCAACCCTGGCGATCTCGGCCTTCAGGGTCTCAACCCGCTCCTTCAACTCGTCGATCGACATCGGTTCGAGGTCCTGCTTGGCAAGATCCACCAGCGGATCGCCAGGCTTGCTCGGGAAGAGGTCGTCGAGGTCCACGGGGAGCCCGTTGACCCTCCGACCGCCCAAGTCAATAAGCCGGCCCCTATGCCGGATCTCCCTTCGACGATGAAAGCGGTGGTCGCGCCGGTGGGCGGTGGTACCTCCGAGCAGTTGACGCTTTCAGAGCGGCCGCTGCCGAAGCCCGGACGCGGCGAGGTGCTGGTCAGGGTCGCAGCAGCCGGGGTCAACCGGCCTGACGTCCTTCAGCGCATGGGCCATTATCCGCCGCCGCCGGGCGCGCCCGACATCCTCGGGCTCGAGATCGCCGGCGAGGTGGTCGACGCGGGCGAGGGGACGACCCACCGGATTGGACACAACGTCTGCGCTCTGGTCGCGGGCGGCGGGTATGCCGAATATTGCGTGGCGCCGGCCGGCACCTGCCTCCCGGTCCCGCCGAGTCTGCCGCTGGTCGAGGCGGCGGCAATGCCGGAAACGCTCTTCACGGTCTGGACCAACCTGTTCGAACGCGGCTTCGCGGGCGACGGCGACTGGGTGCTGGTCCACGGCGGCACCAGCGGGATCGGCACCATGGCGATCAAGCTCGGCGGCCTTTTCGGCCTTAAGGTGATCGTCACTTGCGGCAGCGACGAAAAATGCCAGCGCGCCCGAGAAATCGGGGCCGCCGAAACGATCAACTACCGTAGCGAGGACTTTGTCGAGCGGGTGAAGGCGGTGACTAACGGGGCGGGAGTCACGGTCGTGCTCGACATGGTCGGTGGCGACTATGTCGCGCGGAACATCGCCTGCCTCGCCGACGAGGGGCGCCACGTCTCGATCGCCGTCCAGCGCGGGGCTAAGGCCGAAGTGCCGATCGCCGAGGTCATGCGGCGGCGCCTGGTCCTCACCGGGTCGACGCTGCGCCCGCGCCCCGTCGAGTTCAAGGCGATGGTCGCGGACGACATCCTGAAGACCGTCTGGCCCTATGCCGAAGGCGGCCGCCTTCGTCCGGTGATCGATTCGACCTTCCCGCTGGCGGATGTCGCCAGCGCCCACGCGCGCATGGATTCGGGCGAGCACGTCGGGAAGATCGTCCTGAAGGTCGCATCCTGAACAGTCCAGCCTTGCCCCTGGATCGGCGCAAGGGTATCGGCGAACCAAGCCGGCCGCTCCGTGAAGGGGCGGCCCTATTTGTTTTCGAGAACACCGGAGAACCCCAGTGGCCCAGCCCCTGATGCCCCACGCAACCGCCGCCTGGCTGGTCGACAACAGCTCGCTGACATTCGAGCAGATCGCCGAATTCTGCGGTCTTCACATCCTCGAGGTGCAGGCGATCGCCGACGACACCGCAGCGACCAAGCTGACCGGCCGCGACCCGATCCGCGCCGGGGAATTGACCCACGAGGAAATCGAAAAGGGCCAGAAAGACGCCGATTACCGCCTGCAGATGCACAAGGCCCCGGATGAGGTACGCCGTACCAAGGGCCCGCGCTACACGCCGGTGTCGAAGCGTCAGGACAAGCCGGATGGAATCGCCTGGATCATCCGCAACCATCCCGAGGTGACCGACGGCCAGATCAGCAAGCTGATTGGCACTACGCGGACGACCATCGCCGCGATCCGCGACCGCAGCCATTGGAACATGGCCAACATCACGCCCAAGGATCCAGTCACGCTTGGCCTCACTACTCAGCGCGAACTCGACGCCGCGGTCGCCAAGGCGGCGCGCGCGGCAGGTGCGTCGGCACCGTCCGACACGCGTCTCGAAAGCGACCGCGAGGCGCTCCTGGAGCAACTTCGCAATGAGCGCGAGCAGCACATCCGCGAAGCAGAGGCGGCACTTGCGGACGCCGATGGCGAGGCTCTTCGCGACGAGATCGTGCCCGGCATCCGCGACCCGTTCAAGAACACTCCATCGTCCTAAGCGCGCCTTGATTCCGGGCATAGCGTGGCTCAAACAGCCGGGATGGACGCTGCCGAGACGGACGTCAGCCAGTTGAGCTTCGAAGCTGCCCTTGCGCGGCTGGAGGAGATCGTGCGCACGCTCGAGAAGGGCGAGGCGCCGCTCGACCGCTCCATCGAGCTGTATCAAGAGGGCGATCGGCTGAAGCGGCATTGCGAAGCGAGGCTGCGCGATGCCCAGACGCGGATCGAACAGATCGCGCTCGGCGCCGACGGCCGCCCATCCGGCGTGACGCCTTTCAATGCCGATTGAGACGATCGATCGGGTCGGCACCGAACTCGACTCCGAAGCCGCTCGCGTATCTGCCGAGGTCGACGGCTTTTTTTCTCGTCTGCTTGCTCCGACCGGCGATTCTCGCGAGCCCCTCTACGAGGCGATGCGCCACGCTGCGATCGGCGGCGGCAAGCGCCTTCGCCCGCTGCTTACGGTCGCCGCCTCGCGGCTTTTCGCGATCGATCCTGAGCGGGCGCTGCGGGTCGGCTGTGCGATCGAGGCGATCCACGTCTATTCGCTTATTCACGACGACCTCCCATGCATGGACGATGCGGAGCTAAGGCGCGGCAAGGCGACCGTGCATCGCGCGTTCGGCGAGGCCGAGGCTGTGCTCGCGGGCGACAGCCTGCACGCGCTGGCGTTCGAGATCGTCGCCGATCCCGAGACTCACGAGGACCCATGGGTTCGTTCCGACCTGGTACTGGAGCTCGCGCGGGCGGCCGGCCCGTCGGGTATGGCCGGCGGCCAGATGATGGATCTCGCAGCCGAGGGTCGGGAGCTCGACCTGCCGGCAATCACCCGCCTTCAGCAGCTCAAGACCGGTGCGCTCATTGAATATGCGGTCGAGGCGGCGTGCATCATGAACAAGATGCCGGCGGAATCACGAACGCCCTATCGCGGCTACGCGCGCAACGTTGGCCTCGCCTTCCAGATCGCCGACGACCTCATCGACCATAGTGGTGACGAGGCGGCGGCCGGCAAGCCCACCGGTCGCGACGCCCATGCCGGCAAGGCGACCTTCGTTTCCCTGCTAGGGCCGGACCGCGCCCGCCAGCAGGCCAGCCTGCTGGTCAGCCAGGCAATCGAACATATCGCCGCTCACGGAAGCGAGGCGGACCTTCTCCGCGCGATCGCCCGCTTCGCGGTGGAGCGGGACCGCTGACGATGACCATCGCTGTCTATCCGGGCACCTTCGACCCGATCACGCTCGGCCACCTCGACATCATCCGGCGCGGTTCGCATCTCGCCGACAAGCTGGTTATTGGCGTTACGACCAATCCGTCCAAGGAGCCGATGTTCACGGTCGCCGAGCGGATGGCGATGGTCCGCCGCGAGGTCGCCGACCTTGGCACTGCGGTCGAAGTTGTCGAATTCGACTCCCTGCTGATGGACTTTGCCGAAGCGCAGGGGGCAACGATGATCCTGCGCGGGCTGCGGGCCGTCGCCGACTTCGAATATGAGTTTCAGATGGCGGGGATGAACCAGCAGCTCAATTCCGACATCGAAACCGTCTTCCTGATGGCCGATGTTTCGCTGCAGCCGATCGCCTCGAAGCTGGTCAAGGAGATCGCCCGCTACGGCGGCGCGATCGACAAGTTCGTGACGCCGGCGGTTGCCGAAGACGTCCGCAGGCACCTCGCCACAACGCGTTAAGGCTGGCGTCAGCGCCTGCGTTGCACTAGCCGGTGGCGCCAGCCGAGGGGAGTTTTCCATGTTGTCGAAAGCCATGTTTGCACTGCCGTTCGCCGCGCTGGCGCTTGGCGCCGCTGCGCCTCGTCCGGTGGCTGCGCCAGTGCCCGCTCCGCCGAGTATCCTGGCGCCGGCCGATGTCGCAGCCGTCGCGGCAAACCATCTGTTCCTGCAGCTTTCGAACGGCAGGACGGTCGAGATCGTCATGCGGCCCGATCTTGCGCCCCAGGGCGTCGCACGCATCCAGACGCTGGTCCGGCGCGGCTTCTACAACGGTCTCAAGTTCCATCGCGTGATCCCGGGATTCATGGCCCAGGGCGGCGACCCCAAGGGTGACGGAAGCGGCGGTTCCGAGCTTCCCGACGTGAAGGCCGAGTTTACCAGCGTGCCATTCCTGCGGGGAATGTTCGGCGCGGCGCGCTCCGACAGCCCGGATTCGGCCAACAGCCAATTCTTCATCATGCTCGGGCGGACCTCGAGCCTGGACAATAATTATACCGTGCTCGGCCGGGTCGTCGCCGGCATGGACGCGGTTGATGCGATCGCTCCCGGCGAGCCGCCCGAGAATCCCACCACCATCGTGCGCGCCTGGCTCGGCGACGGGCCGCCGCCGCCGATTCCAGCTCCTGCACCGGTCGCGGCGCCAGCGCCGGTGACGGCGCCGCCGCCTCCGCCCGCCGGCTGATGCGTGTCGAGCTCTTCGACTTCGACCTTCCAGCCGACCGAATTGCCCTGAGACCCGCCCGGCCGCGCGACAGCGCGCGGCTGCTGATGGTCGATGGGCGTGCGTTCTCCGATCACCTCGTCAGCGATTTGCCGGGCCTTCTTCGCCCCGGCGACGTGTTGGTGTTCAACGACACCAAGGTCATTCCCGCGCAGCTCGAAGGCAGGCGAGGCGAAGCGACGATCGGCGCCACCCTCCACAAGCGCGAAGGAACGCGCGAGTGGCGCGCGTTCCTTCGCAATGCAAAGCGGGCAAGGGACGGCGACGAGATCGACTTCGGCGCGGGCGTTGCGGCGTCGGTTTCGGACAAGGGAGAGGATGGATCGGCGCTGCTGCGCTTCCACGGCGAGGAGCCGGTCGAGCTTTTGCTCGAGCGCGCGGGGAGCATGCCGTTGCCGCCCTACATCGCCTCGAAACGCGCCGTCGATGCAAGCGACCGTGAGGACTACCAGACCATGTTCGCGCGCGAGGAGGGAGCCGTCGCCGCACCGACCGCGGCGCTCCATTTCACGCCCGACCTGCTCGATGCCCTCGACGAGCGCGGCATCGCTCGCGAGACGCTGACGCTCCATGTCGGCGCGGGCACGTTCCTGCCGGTCAAGTCGGAGGACACGGCCGACCACAGGATGCATGCCGAATGGGGCCACATCGACGCCCCCACGGCCGATCGCCTCAACGCCGTGCGGCGCGGCGGCGGACGGCTGATCTCGGTTGGCACCACCAGCCTCCGCCTGCTGGAAAGTGCGACCGGAGAGGACGGAGTCATTCGTCCATTCGAGGGCGACACGTCGATCTTCATCACACCCGGCTACCGCTTTCGCGCGGTGGACGGCCTGATCACCAACTTCCATCTCCCGAAGTCGACGCTATTCATGCTGGTCAGCGCGCTGATGGGCCTGGACGTCATGCAGTCGGCCTACGCCCACGCCATCGAGGCCGGGTATCGCTTTTATTCCTACGGGGATGGCAGCCTGCTGCTGCCCGAGCTGCGCTCATGACGCGCTTCTCCTTTTCGATCTCCGCCATGGACGGCGGGGCGAGGACCGGCGTCATCTCGATGCAGCGTGGGGAAATCCGGACGCCGGTGTTCATGCCGGTCGGCACTGCGGCGACGGTGAAGGCAATGCGGCCGGAAGAGGTGCGAGCAGCGGGCGCCGATATCATCCTCGGCAATACCTATCATCTGATGCTTCGGCCTGGCGCCGAGCGGGTCGCGCGCCTTGGCGGGCTGCATGGCTTCATGGGCTGGGATCGGCCGATCCTGACGGACAGCGGTGGCTATCAGGTCATGAGCCTGTCGGAGCTGACGAAGGTGACGGAGGAGGGCGTCGCCTTTGCCAGCCACCTCGATGGATCGCGGCACATGCTGAGCCCCGAGCGGTCGATCGAGGTGCAGCGGCTGCTAGGCTCCGACATCGTCATGCAGTTCGACCAGCTGGTGCCGACGACCGCCACGCGCGAGCAGCAGCAAGAAGCGATGGAGCGCTCGATCCGCTGGGCGAAGCGGTCGCGGGAAGAGTTCGACCGTGGCGGCGAACACGCCGGGAGCTCGGCGATCTTCGGGATCCAGCAGGGCGCGCTCGATGAGCGGCTGCGGCGCGAATCCGCCGACGCGCTGATCGCGATCGGCTTCGACGGATATGCGGTCGGCGGGCTCGCGGTGGGGGAGGGGCAGGAGGCGATGCTGGCCTGCCTCAATTTTGCGGTTGGCCAGCTGCCGGCGGACAAGCCGCGCTACTTGATGGGCGTCGGCAAGCCCGACGACATCGTCGAGGCGGTCCTCCGCGGAATCGACATGTTCGATTGCGTCCTGCCGACCCGATCAGGGCGAACCGGACAGGCGTTCACCGCCGATGGGCCGCTCAACCTGCGCAACGCCCGTTTCGGCGAAGACCCGGAGCCTATCGAGCCCGGCTGCCCGTGCCCCGCCTGCGTGACGTTCAGCCGCGCCTACGTCCATCACCTCGTGCGCTCGGGCGAGATCCTGGGCGCGATGCTGATGACGCAGCACAATCTCTGGTTCTACCAGCGCTTGATGCAGGCGCTGCGTGGAGCGATTGCGGAGCAGCGGCTGACGGCCTTCGCGAGCGCGTTCCTCGACCACTACCGGCGGCCGGGTTAGTCCGCCGCTTCCAGCTTGTCCTGAGTCCGGAGCTCGAAGTCGCTGGCATCGTGCCGTTCGTGCAGCTGCTCGGACGGATCGCCGGAAAGCTTGTTGACGATGCGACCTCGCCGGACGGCCGGGCGGGCGTCGATCTGCCTCGCCCAACGCATCAGATGCTCATATTCGCTGGTCGCCAGGAACTCCGCGGCGCCCTCATAGGTGCGGCCGAGCGCGACTCCGCCGTACCAGGGCCAGATGGCAATATCAGCGATGCTGTAGTCGGGGCCGGTGATGTATTCGTTGTCCGCGAGGCGGCGGTTGAGGACGTCGAGCTGGCGCTTAGCCTCCATCGCGTAGCGGTTGATCGCATATTCGATCTTCACCGGGGCATAGGCGAAGAAATGGCCGAAGCCGCCGCCAAGGAATGGCGCGCTGCCCATTTGCCAGAACAGCCAGGACAGGGTCTCCGCGCGCTTCGGGCCGGACGTGGGGAGGAACGCGCCGAACTTCTCCGCCAAATAGACGAGGATCGCGCCGGATTCGAACACGCGGACGGGCTCGGTGCCGCTGCGATCCACGAGGGCGGGGATCTTGGAATTGGGGTTTACGTCGACAAAGCCGCTCGAGAACTGGTCGCCTTCGCCGATGCGGATCGGCCATGCGTCATACTCGGCGTCGGCGTGTCCTGCGGCGAGAAGCTCCTCGAGCAAGATTGACACCTTCTGGCCGTTCGGCGTCGCGAGCGAGTAGAGCTGAAGAGGGTGTATGCCGACCGGAAGCGCCTGGTCGTGAGTCGGGCCGGCCAACGGGCGGTTGATGCTTGCGAACTGTCCACCGCTGGGCTGATCCCAGGTCCATACCCTGGGCGGCACGTAATCGGTCATTGCTGAGATCCTTGTCGTCGCGTCAGGCGAGCGAGCTAGGGACGGGCGGGAGGGCTTTCCAGTGTCAGCGATGTGCCCGTCGCGCGGAGACGGTGAGGCCGCCAGGCTGGCGGATCAGCCCGCGCTTTGCGTGAGGAAGCTCGGCATCGGTCCGTTCCACTCGGACTTGAGGTCCTCGACGACTGGCGAGCGTTCGGCGCGCGCTTCATCCTGCGGCTCAGGCCTCGGCTCGCGCCGCTGACGATCGCGCGGCTCGGCCGCAGCTTTCGGCGTCGCCTTGCCACGACCGCGCCTCGGGCGCTCGGCGGCCTCGGCCTCCGGGGGCTGCGCTTCCGCCGCCGGCTCGGCCTTGCCGACGCGCGGGATCTTGTGGCCGATCAGCTTCTCGATGCGCTCGACGGCTTCGCCATCCTCGCGAGTGGCGAAGGTGATCGCGATGCCCTTCATGCCGGCGCGGCCGGTGCGGCCGATGCGGTGGACATAGTCATCGGGCTGCCAGGGCACGTCGAAATTCACGACATGGCTGACGCCCTTCACGTCGAGGCCGCGGGCAGCGACGTCGGACGCGACGAGGACGTTGATCTCGCCGCTCTTGAAGCGGTCGAACTCGGCGATGCGGTCCGCCTGGTCCATGTCCCCCTGGATCTGACCCGCCGCGAAGCCGGAGCGCTTCAGGCTGCTTGCAAGTTCGCGGACCGTCGTCTTGCGGTTGGAGAAGACGATCGCGTTCCTGAACTCCTCGTGGCGCAGGATGTCGCGAAGCGCGTCCTTCTTCCTGTCGCCACGAACCTCGACCAGCCGTTGTTCGATATTGACGTTCGCGGTGGCGGGGCGGGCGACCTCGACCCTTTTGGGGTCGTTGAGGAACTTCTGCGACAGCTTCTGGATCGGCGGCGGCATGGTCGCCGAGAAGAGAAGGGTCTGGCGCGACGCCGGCAGCTTCGAGCAGATTTCCTCGATGTCCGGGATGAACCCCATGTCGAGCATGCGGTCGGCCTCGTCGATGACCAGCAGCTCGCAGCCGTTGAGCATGATCTTGCCGCGGCCGAACAGGTCCATCAGTCGGCCCGGCGTCGCGATCAGGACGTCGACGCCCTTCTCGAGCGCCTTCACCTGGTCTCCCATCTGAACGCCGCCGATCAGCAGCGCCATCGAGAGCTTGTGATATTTGCCGTACTTCTCGAAATTCTCCGAGACCTGCTGGGCCAGCTCGCGCGTCGGCTCCAGGATCAGCGAGCGCGGCATGCGCGCCCGGCTGCGCCCGTGGTGAAGAATATCGATCATCGGAAGAACGAAGCTCGCCGTCTTGCCGGTGCCGGTCTGGGCGATGCCGATCAGGTCCTTGCCCATGAGCACGCTCGGGATCGTCGCGCGCTGGATCGGTGTCGGCTCATTGTACCCGCTGTCCTCAACGGCGCGGAGCAATTCGTCGGAAAGGCCGAGGTCGGCGAAAGTCATCCAGATTCCGGGTTAGATGGGGTCATTGCCCGCTCGCAAGCGGACGCCGCACAGATGCAAGCGCTATGCTGACGGGGCGAAAAATGTCAAGAAAACGCTAGCGTTTCAGCTTCGGGACCAACCGTGCGAGGCTCTGGACGCTGCAGCTTCCGCCCATCCGGGACTGGATCGCGTCGCGCCCGGCGCAGAGGCGGTCGTCCTCGGGTTGCAGGTAAAAGCCGGTATAGAAATCGAGCGCCGGACAATCGTTATCTAGGTGAGCACGCACTCGGCTGTTATCTGCCAGGATGAAGTCCAGCTGGGCCGGCCCGGACATCAGCGCGTGGCGGATGGCGCCGATCGGAATGCACTTCGCTTTCTTGCTCTCGACCCAGGCCATGCTGGGCGCAGACCGGGACTGGAGGGGCACGCGAAGGATGATCTCGTCCTGCACGACGAGCCGGGTGACGACGGTTCCGACGGGCTCCGGCTGCACGCCGAAAATGCCGAGCAGGAGCGGCAACAGGCCGAACAGGCTTCCCGGGATCATCGACCGCTCATCCAGGCGCGACTTCGCAGCCGAGCCTTGAACATTCAATGAATTATCGCCGTGCCGCGTCGTCGGGCGGCCACTCGCGGCCAGCGGCGGCTTGCCTAAACCGCGAGAGGTTAATAGAGGCCAGCCGCAACGTCCGGCGCGCGCTCGCGCTGCCACGAGCAATGGATTCCAGGAGATATCTTGCAATGGCGAGTGCCGCGCCGACCCAGAGCATGCCGCTGTTCTACAATGCGATCGAGCCGCTGAACGCCAACCAGCACGGTAAGATGAAGGTTCGGCCGATCGAAAAGTCGCCGGCCATCGCCTCGACCCACGCCATCCCCGTCACCGTCGACGAGTTCGGGCTTGTGCAACGCCACTACCCGATCGTCTTTTCGGTCGGCGACATGCCGGTGCCGATCGCGCTGATGGGCCTGAACGAAGGCGTCAACGTGTTCCTGGACGCCGACGGACGGACGCTCGATCCGACGATCTACATCCCGGCCTATATCCGCCGTTATCCGTTCCTCCTCGCCCGCCTGAACCCGAGCAGCGACGAGCTGTCGCTGTGCTTCGATTCGACCTCGGGCGCGGTCGGTGAGTTCGACGGGGGCGAGCCTTTGTTCGACGGCGACCAGCCGTCGGCGGCGACGAAGGCGATCCTTGAATTCTGCGAGCAGTTCGAAACGGCCGGCCAGCGGACCTCGGCCTTCGTCGAGGACCTCAAGAAATCCGGCCTGCTGATGGATGGCGAGGTCGCGATCCAGCCCGAGGGCTTCGACCAGCCGTTCGTCTATCGCGGCTTCCAGATGGTCGACGAAGAAAAGCTTAGGAACCTGCGCGGCGACGAGCTTCGCAAGATGAACCAGAACGGCATGCTACCCCTGATCTTCGCGCACCTTTTCTCGCTTGCGCAGATGCGCGACGTGTTCGCGCGCCAGCTGCAGCAGGGCAAGGCGCCAGCTCCTGTCCCGGCTCCGCAGCCCGCCCCTGCGAACGCCTGAGGGCGCTGCTTATTCGGCGGCGGTCGCGAACCGTTGCCCGAGGAGATGCTCACCTAGCCGTTCGGCGAGGGTCTCGATGAAGCAGGCGATCCGGTCGAACCCCGGCCCCGGTTCGCGAAGGTCCTCGTCAAGATAGAGGCCGCGGTCGATCTCCACCTGCAATGCGTGGATGTTGCGGGCGGGGCAGCCGTGACGCTCGACGACATGCCCGCCGGCAAACGGGTCGTTGAAGCCGACCTCGAAGCCGCAGTCTCGGCCGACGCGCAATGCTTCGCTGCTGACCCACCAGCCCGAGCTCCGGCCGCGGCGATCGCCGATCACGATCTCGGGCATGCCGTCGCCCGCGGGCGGCATGGAATGGCAGTCGAGCAGCAGCGCACAGCCGAACCGCTCGACAGTTTCGCCGAGCAACTCCGCAATCGCGCGATGATATGGCCGGTGCGCCTGCTCCAGGCGTTCATCGAGCTGGTCGCGGGCGACCGGGCTCCGCCAAAGATAGCCGAATTGCGACGTGCGCGCCGGGATGATGCCGAGCC